>MUNB01000047.1 GCA_002154345.1 Streptomyces griseus | reverse complement strand
CCCGACGACACCCCCATCGGCCGCCCCCTGCCCGGCAGCAGGGTCGCCCTGATCGACGGCGAGCTGTACCTCCTGGGCCCCGCGCTCGCCCATGGCTACCGCGACCGGCCCGAGGAGAGCGCCGAGCGGTTCGTCCGGCTGGAGCACCTGCCCGGTTCGCCCCGCGCCTACCGCACCGGCGATCTCGTGGAGCTGGGCGAGGACCGGCTCCTGCGCCATCTCGGGCGCGCGGACGACGAGTTCAAGATCAGCGGCCACCGTGTCCAGCCCGCGGAGGTGGAGAGCGCCCTGCTCTCGCACCCCGGCATCAGCGACGCCGCCGTGGCCGGCCAGGTGCTGCCCGACGGCACCCGCAGGCTCACGGCCCACCTCGTCGCCGCCGACGCCGTGCCCTCGCCGGCGGCGGTACGCGACCATCTGAGGGCCCGGCTGCCCGCGCCGATGATCCCGGCCTCGCTCGCCTTCCTGCCCCGCCTGCCCCGTACCGCATCCGGCAAGACCGACCGCAGGGCCCTCCTCTCCCGGCTCTCCGATCAGCGGGGCGGCCCGGACGAGCCCGCCGCCGGGGACCGGACACTGACGGAGGCGGTGACCGGGGTCTGGCGGCAGGTGCTGGCCTCCGGTGACCTCACCGACCACGACGACGTCTTCGACCGCGGGGCCCAGTCCCTCCAGGCCATCCAGGCAGCCAACCGCCTGGCGGCCGTGCTGGGCCGGGAGGTGAAGGTGGCCTGGCTCTTCCAGCACGCCACCCCCGCCGCCCTCGCCGCGTTCCTCGCCACCGCACCAGGCTCCAGGTCCGCCGAGGTGCCAACCGGGTCCGTGCTCCCGCCGACCCTGGCCGCCGACACGATCCTCACCTCCGATGTCCGACCGGGAACAGCCACGGCAGCCCGGCCGCCCCGACGGATCCTGCTCACCGGCGCCACGGGCTTCGTGGGCACGCACCTCCTCGCCGAACTGCTGCGCCGCACGGACGCCGAGGTGGTCTGCGCCGTACGCGCCCGGAGCCCCGAAGCCGCCCTCCGGCGGGTCCGCTCCGCGCTGGAGACGGCCGGCCCGGCCCTGTCACCGGACCGGCACCACCGCGTGACCGCGTTCCCGGCCGACCTCGCCCGCGCCCGGCTGGGCCTCGACGACGAGCGGTGGGAGGAACTCGGCTCCACCGTCGATGCCATCGTCCACAACGGCGCGGCCGTCAGCGTCGTCCGCGACTACACCGCGCTCCGCCCGGCGAACACCGAATCCACCCACGACCTGCTGCGGCTGGCGGCCCCCCGCCGCATCCCGCTGCACTACGTCTCCACCCTCTCGGTCGGCCCGCCGCGCGCCCTGAGCCCGGAGTTCCGGGAATCCTTCCTCCCCGCCCACGAAGGGCTGGGCTACGGCTACCAGCAGACCAAGTGGGCCTCCGAACGCCTCCTGGAACAGGCCGCCGAGCGCGGTCTCCCCGTCACCGTCCACCGGCTCGGCCGCGTCGTCGGACCGCTCTCCACGGGCCGGGTCAACCGCCAGGACTTCCTGTGGACCGTCCTGCGCGCCGGAATCCCCGCGGGCCTCGTCCCCGACCTCTTCACGGAGGAGTTGTGGACCCCGGCCGACCGGGTCGCCGCCGAGATCGTGGCGACGGGCCCCGGCACGCACCACCACGCTGCGGTGGTCCACCACCACGCGGGAGCACCAGTGCGCCAGGCGGATCTGCATCAGTGGCTCCGCGCGTACGGCTACGCCGTCGCGACCGTGCCCCTGGACACCTGGCGGGAGCGGATACCCCAGGACACCGAGGACGCCTCCGCGGTCCTGGCGTTCTTCGGCTCCCTGCCCGCACCCCCGGCCGGAACCGGCGGAGACCTCGCCCCGGCGACCGTCCGGGCGGATCACGTACGCGCGAGCCTGGCGGCGGCGGACGGCCCCGTCGCGTCCGACCACCCGGCGATCGACCGCGCGGCCTTCTTCCGGCAGCTGGACCACTGCGTGGCCCGGGGAGACCTTCCGGCCCCGGCCTCGCACAGACCGCGGGAGCGGGGAACCGGCCCCGGGCCCCGTCCGACTCTTGCTACGAACCCCGGCCACGAGCCGGCCTCGAACTAGGAGCACACATGTCCACCAAGCGGATCGCCGCCCTCGGAGCGATCGCCGTCGTCGGCCTCGCGACCGCCGGATGCGGGGACGCGTCGGACGGGAAGCCGACCGCGGCCGAGAAGCCGGCCGTCTCGTCCTCGGCCGACGGCTACCCGGTGACACTGGAGAACTGCGGGGTGAAGCAGACCTTCACCAAGGCCCCCGGCCGGGTGGTCGTGATGAACGGCGCCTCGGTCGCCGAGGTCTCCACACTGCTGGCCCTCGGGCTCAAGGACCGCATCGTCGTCAACCAGCAGACCTACGGCATGTCCGAGATCCCGGGCCGGGCCGACGCGATCAAGGCGCTGCCGAAGGGGGACATCGAGCTCAACGACGCCTTCGACATCCCCCGCGAAGCGATGCTCGCCCAGCGCCCCGACCTCGTCCTGTCCACCACCGCCTACGGCTTCGACGCCAAGAACGGCTTCGCCACCCGCGACCAGCTGAAGCAGGTCGGAGCCAACAGCTACATCTCGCCGCAGGGCTGCGACCAGGACACCTCCAGGATGACCATGGAGGACAGCCGGACCCTGCTGCGCGACATGGGCAAGATCTTCGGCGTCGGCGACCGCGCCGAGAAGCTGATCGCCGCGTCCGACCGGCGGATCGCCGAGGTCGCCGAGAAGGTGAAGGGCGAGAAGAAGCCCGAGGTCATGGTGGTCTTCTCCAACATGAGCATGGGCGGCAACGACTTCAGCTCCGTGGTCGCCAAGGGCATCTACAACGACATCCTCGCCGACGCGGGCGGCACCAACGCCTTCGAGAACGCCGCCCAGGGGTCCTTCGCCGACCTCAGCAAGGAGAAGGTCGCCGCCACCGACGTCGACGCCCTCGTCGTCATCAGCTACAACGACCCCGACCCCACGGCGTACGCCGAGAAGCTGCTCAAGGAGTTCCCCCAGTGGACGGCCGCGAAGAACGACGCGTACGTGGTGCTGTCCGACTCGATCTACCTCGGCCCCAGCAACGACGTGGCCGTGGAGAAGATCGCCAAGACGCTCCATCCGGACGCGCTCTGACCGGGCTCCGGCTCTCCCTGAGCGTCACCGTCCTGCTCGCCGCGCTGATCGCCGCCATGATCACGGCGATCAGCATCGGGGCGGTGACCGTACCGGTCACCGACGTCTGGAACATCGTCGCCCACCACCTCACCGGGCAGGGGGCCACCGACGACCCGGCAGCGGACCAGATCGTTTGGGCCTTCCGCACCCCCCGGGTCCTGCTCGCCGCCCTCGCGGGCGCCGGGTTGGCGGTGGCCGGAGCCGTCCTCCAGACCCTCGTCGCCAACCCGCTGGCCGACCCGACCGTGCTCGGCTTCTCCTACGGGGCCTCCTTCGGCGCGGTCCTCGTCATCACCCTCGGCGGAATCGGCATCGGCGGAGTCGGAGTGGCGGGAGCGGCCTTCCTCGGCGCCCTCGCGACCGGGGCGGCGGTCTTCGCCCTGGGCCGCCGCCGAGGACGCCTTGCCCCCACCCGCCTCGTCCTCGCGGGCGTCGCGGTCGGCTATGTGCTGCTCTCGGCCACCAGCTTCGTCCAGCTCTGGGCCACCCCCACCGAGCTGCGCACGGTGATGTTCTGGATGCTCGGCAGCGTCGCCGGGGCCCAGTGGGACCAACTGCCCGTCGTCGCGACCGTCGTCCTCACCTGCACGGCCCTGCTCGGCCTCTTCGGCAGACAGCTCAACGCCGTCCTGGCGGGCGACGAGTCCGCCACCGCGCTCGGCGTGGACGTCGACCGGCTCCGTGCCGTCCTGCTGGTCATCACCGCGCTGCTCACCGGCTCGGTCATCGCGGTGGCGGGCGGCATCGGCTTCGTCGGCCTGATGATCCCCCACCTCGTACGCCTCACCGCCGGCGCGGACCACCGGCGGCTCCTCCCGCTCACCGCGCTGCTCGGAGCCGTCTACCTCGTCCTCGTCGACCTCCTCTCCCGCACCCTCATCCGCCCGAACGAACTGCCGCTCGGCATCCTCACCGCCCTCCTCGGCGCCCCGTTCTTCGTCTGGCTGCTGCGCCGCAACAAGGGCCTGGACACCGTATGAAGCTCACCGTCGACCGGGTCCACGTCGAACTGGAAGGCACACCCGTCCTCCAGGGCGTCGACCTGGAGGTCCTGCCCGGCGCGGTCGTCGGACTCGTCGGCCCGAACGGCAGCGGCAAATCCACCCTGCTCCGCACGGTCTACCGCTCGCTGCGCCCCACCCGAGGCATCGTCAGGGTCGGGGAGGACGACGTCTGGCGCCTGGCCCCCCGTACCGCCGCCCGTCGCACCGCCGCCGTCCTCCAGGACCCGGTGGGCAGCACCGGGGGACTCTCGGCGGCGGAGATCGTCGAGCTGGGGCGCACTCCCCACCACGGACTGATCGGCCGGGAGGGACCCGACGACCGCCGCGCCGTCGCCGACGCGATCGATCGCTGCGGCGTCCGCCCCTTCGCGGCAAGGGAGTACGCCACGCTCTCCGGAGGCGAACGCCAACGCGTCCTGCTGGCGCGAGCCCTGGCCCAGGAGCCGCGCCTGCTGGTCCTGGACGAACTGACCAACCACCTCGACATCCGGGCCCGCTTCGAACTCCTCGACCTGATCCGCTCCACCGGCGTCAGCACCCTCGCCGTCCTGCACGACCTCGACCTGGCCGCCCGCCTCTGCGACCGCGTCATCGTCCTCGACGAGGGGAGGGTCGTGGCGGCGGGCCACGTTCTCGACGCGCTCACCCCGCAGATCATGGCCGACGTCTTCGGGGTGGCGGCCGCGGCCGAACGCCACGCGGACGGAGTCGTACGCATCACCTACGCGGCCGACCCCCTCGACACCGGCCGAGCGACCGGGACGGCCGACCGGTAGCGTGATCGTTCGCCGCGTGGAACGTCCATGTGTCCGGTCGGCCCGTGCGAGGGTTCCGGTGGTGAGTCGAGGGGACCGCGATGAGTGAACCGGCGAAGCCCGAGGTCGAGGTTCCGGAGGGTGTCGCGCCCGCCGAGCTGACGATCCGGGATCTCGTGGTCGGGGACGGGCCCGAGGCGCAGGCGGGCAGAGTGGTCCAGATCCACTATGTGGGGGTCACGTTCGCGTCGGGGCGGGAGTTCGACTCCTCCTGGGAGCAGGGGCGGCCGTTCAAGTTCGCCGTGGGCGGTGGCAGGGTGATCAAGGGCCTGGACCGGGGGATCAGAGGCATGGCGGTGGGCGGGCGGCGCGAGATCGTCGTTCCGCCGCGTCTCGGGTACGGCAAGCAGTCGCCCACCGCGTCGATTCCGGCGAACTCGACGCTGATCTTCGTCGTGGACCTGCTCACGGTGGTGGGCGGGCCCGCGGGGGCGCGGCCCGGCTCGTCCGGGCCGGCCTGAATCCGGTGCTGGTGAAGGCCGGGCGGGCAGTGGGCCTCTGCCCGGCGGTCAGGTCGACCAGACCACCCTGCCGTTGTGCACGATGACCACCTTGCCGTCGGGCCTCAGGACCAGCTGGGCGCCGCCGAAGTCATGGGTCTTGGAGGCCCAGATGGCTCGGTCGTCGCCGTTGTGGATGACCAGGTTGCCGTCCGGCTGGAAGATCGCCCGGTGGTTCTCGCCGAAGGTCATGGCGGCCCAGATCGGCTTGTTCTGCTCGTTGTAGACGACCAGGTTGCCGTCCTGCTGCATCGTCATGCGGATGCGGTTGGTGGCCCAGGACTGGCCGACCCCGATGGAACTGGTCGCGGAGACCGTCTGGGTGCCCCAGTTCGGCTTCGGGGCCGCCTTGGGCTTCGGCTTCGGTGAGGCCTTCGGCTTTTCGGCGGGAGCGCTCGTCCGGGGTGCGGGGGCGGGCACCACGGGTGCGGGAACGGCCTTCGGCGCGGTGATCTTCTTCTGTTCAGTCGGGGACGGCGTGGGCTTCACCGCCACGTAGTCGTCCATGGCCGCCGGAGCCGATTCGGGGTTGAGCACCGTGTCGGCGCTCCCCGCGACCGGGGTGGTGGCGGGGTTTCGGGGCTCGTCGTCGTTCGCGCTGCCCATCAGCAGCACGGGTATCGCGACCAGGGCGGCGCCGACGAACGCGGCTCCCGCCAGGACGGGTGCCCGGGGGCGGCCCCGGTCGGCAGCGGTGAGGGTCTTGGTGTCCGGCTTCGCCGCGACGGCCGCTGCCAGGGCGATGCCCTCGGTGTGCCCCTCGGAGGAATCGGCGCTCCGCGCCGTGGACGAGGGCTCGGACGGCGCGGCTGTCGCCGGCGATTCCCCGGGCGTGGCCGTGGCCTCGGCCTCGGCCGGAGCCCGGGCACCTTCGGCGCCGGCTGCCGCGGCGGGCTCGGTCGGGGACTTCGCGGCGCCGGCCGTCGTGGCGGCCTCGCTCCGTGTCTCCTGTGCCTCGGCGAGGGTGGCGGGCGGCGGGGACTTCTCCGCGGCTGCTGCCACGGAATCGGTGCCGGGGGTACGGGGCTCGGGGGGCATACGCGGACTCCTCCTCGGGGGCATGCACAACGTAGCCCGTCGAAGGAGTGGGAGAGGTCACCCGCCTCGATACGTCACCGTCGCTTTGTCATCCGAAGCCCGTCCTGTCGCGAAAAGTTCCCCACTCGGGCAGTGAACGGGCAGGTGGAAGGCTGATTCGGGCCCGCCGCCGGACCCTGTGAGCGGGGCGCGTATGACATCCTGTTGAGGCCGTTCGGCACTCAAAGATTCGTACGGAGCCAAGAGTTCAGGTGGATGCCTCCCTCGTGCCGGAAGCCGTGAAGGACGCCGCACGTCGTGCGCCGGGCCACTGGGTCGGAATCGTCGATCCGGAGTGGTCGCGAGCGCGGACGCCGCCGGAATGGGCGGTGCTGGGAGAGTGGCGGTCGGACGAGAACGGAGACGTCGGCGAATACCGCGCCAACCCCGCGTACCGTCCCTCGGCCCGCGTCCTCGGCTGGCCGGAGCCCACCGATCCGGTGGACGCGGCAGCTCAGCGGGCCGCCACCGGGTACGGCACGGCGGACGAGGCGTTGGCCGCGCTCGCGGAGGCGGACGTCAGCGTCGTCCGCGGTCCGGACGGTGGGCCGCTCATGGCCGCGGGGCGGGACGGGGCGCCGGTGGTGCTCCTGTTCACCTCGCTCACCCATGCGTTCATGTCCGCGGCACTTCACCATGACACCGTGTCCGTCAGGGAGCTGGCCGGGTCGCTGGCCGGCACCGGCGCTCTGCTGATGGTCAACTCCGGTGCCGCGGCCCCGCTGCTCTTCCCCGCCGACAGCCTTCCCGACGCCGAGAACTCCGGCCCGGTGACCGCGGCCGCCGGCGTCGCCCCGACCGAATCCCGGCCCCACACCACAGGGAGGACCCCGTGACGCGTTCATCGTCCCAGCAGGCCCCCGCCTCCGCTCCCGCACAGGCGAAGACCGAAGCCGCGGCGGCCGAGTCCGCCGAGGCGGCGAAAACCCCGAAGACGGGTGAGGGCGAGGGCGGCGAAAAGGGAGCGCGCCCCGAGGCGCAGGCAGCCGAAGTCCGTTCTCCCGCGCCGCAGGTGGCACCGGACCAGGCCTCGGCCGCCACCGCTCCCGAATCCGAGGCCGACCCCGAGGCCTCCGCCGCCGCCCAGAGCCGGCTCCCCGCCCTCGTACGGACCATGACCGCCACCGCCATCGGGCAGCCCCAGCAGGAGGCCGGTCCCGTGGGACGGCCGGGCAAGGCCGCGCTCGCGGGGGCGGCGGTCGTGGGGGCGCTGCTCGTGTCGGTGCCCTTCCTCGTGCTCGCCGGGAACAACGACGACGGGCCCGAGCGGACGAAGGCCGCAGGAGCCGGGACCGTCCTCGACGGGAGCGGACCGGAGGCGCCCGGGGAGTTCGCCGTCACCGCGCCCGAGACCAGCGCTCCCACCGAGGACGGGAAGGGGGAGAAGGACGGGGCGAAGTCGGAGAAGGCCGGCAATCCCGTACCGGCCATCCCTCCGGTGGACGCCGGCAAGGAAGAGGCGAAGAAGGGCGACGCCGCCAAGGATGCGTCGAAGAAGGACGATGCGTCCGAGGAGAAGCCCAAGGCGGACGGCGGCGGTGGCAAGAACCAGCCCGCCAAGGCCCAGCCGGCCGTCACGTTCAGCGGGCCCGTCTCCTTCCGCAGCCACCTTTCCGGCCGCTGCCTCGACGTCCCCGGTCACAACTTCAACGACGGCCAGCCGCTGTTCATGTGGGACTGCAACGGCGCCGACGCCCAGAAGTGGCGCTTCGGATCCGACGGCACCATCCGGGCCAGGGACAAATGCCTGGACGTCGCCAACGCGAACTTCAACAACGGAACCCGCATCCAGCTCGCCTGGTGCAACGGCGCCGACGCCCAGAAGTTCACCCTGAACGGTGCCCACGACCTGGTCAACACCGCGGTCGGCAAGTGCGTCGACATCCCGAACCACAGCAAGGGCCGGGGCCCGGAGACCTACCTGATCCTGTGGGAGTGCACGGGGCTCGACAACCAGAAGTGGAGCACCTGACCCGGAGGCGCGGAGCGAGACATGATGGGAACGCCGAACCGCGTCTTCGGCGAAGAGGGGCGTCCGGAGAGGACGCCGCCGTAGCAAGGAGGTTGGTGCGTGTCGCGCCAGGTACTGACGGTCGGCCCCGCGGACCGCTTTTCGACGATCGGTGAGGCGCTCGCCGCCGCCCGTACCGGTGCGCTCATCAGCGTCCGGCCCGGAACGTACGCGGAGAACCTGGTGATCCACACCCGGGTCACCCTCACCGCCGCCGAGGGGCGGGGCACGGTGGAGATCCGGCCGCGTTCGGGCAGCGTCATCGCGCTGCGCGCCGACGCCGTGATGCTCTCCGAACTCACCCTGCGCGGCGGTGATGCCGAGCTGCCCGCCGTCGATGTCCGGCGCGGCCAGGCCGCGTTCGACGGCTGCGAGATCATCGGCGCGGCCTGGACCGCGATGCTGGCCGGCGGGACCGGCTCGCTCGCGCTGCGGGAGTGCCGGGTCAGCAACCCGCAGGGCGCGGGCATCGTGGTCACCTCCACCACCCCCACCACCGTCGAGTCCTGCACGCTCGAACACCTCGGCACCAGTGGAATCGTCCTCGCCGAACAGGGCGAGGCCCGTGTCCGCGACTGCACTGTGCGCGGTGCCCGGGGCAACGGGTTGCTGGCCAACGGAGAGACCCGGGGCACCGTCGAGGACTGCGACATCTCCTCCACCGACAAGCCCTCGATCGCTCTGGAGGAGAACTCCGCCCTCTCGGTCGTCCGCACCGTCGTGCACGACACCAGCACCGGAGTTCACCTGAGCACCACGGGCCGCACCACCTTGGAAGACGTCCGCGTCACCGGCGCCTCCGGCAACGGAATCGTCCTCGCGGCGGGCACCGATCCGGTACTGCGCCGCTGCCGTGTGTCGCGTGCACGGGGGCACGGCCTGTTCGTCACCGACCGGGCGCGCGGCACCTTCGAGGACTGCTGGGTGGACGGGGCGCAGGGCGCCGCACTGCGGGTCGCCGGGGCCTCCTCCCCGGCGCTGACCGGTCTGACCGTCCGCGACTGCGAGGGGGCCGGACTGCTCCTGGAGGAGGACGCGGCGCCCGAGCTGGACCGCCTGGAGGTCATCGGCTCCTCGCCCGCCGTCGCTCTGCAGGGCGGTGCCAACCCGCTGCTGCGCCGGGCCCGGCTGGTCGAGCCCGCCGGTGACGGCATCGCGGCCACCAAGGACGCCCGGGGCCGCGTCGAGGACTGTGAGATCGTCCGGCCCCAGGGCGCCGGGGTACGGGTCGCCTCCGGCTCCACCCTCTACCTGGCCGGCGGCGGGGTTTCCGACACCGTCACCAGCGGCCTGATCGTGGAGGACGGCGGCAACGTCACCGTCCGCGACTTCCGGGTCGAGGTCTCCGATGAGGAGGGTGTGGTCGTCGCCGCGGGCGGTGAACTGACCGCCAACCGCACCACCGTGCACGCCCCCAAGGGCCACGGCTTCCTGATCCGTGAGGGCGCGCTCGCCTCGCTCAGCGGCTGCGAGGCCAATGGGGGCGCCCAGGACGGCTTCCGGGTGGAGTCCACCGCGCCCGTCTCACTCGTCAACTGCACCGCCCGGGAGAACGAGGGCGGCGGCCTGGTGCAGACCACCCCCGGCGAACGGCTCGCCGTGGACGGTCTCAACAGCGTCGGCAACGGCAAGCGCGACGCCTGGGGCAGTGGCAGCGCCGAGAACACCGACCCGGCCGGGTCCGGCGCCGCCGACGCGCCTCCGCCGGACCGTGCGGACGGCCCGCTCGGGGCCCTCAACGCGCTGATCGGCCTGGAGAACGTCAAGCAACAGGTGCGCACCCTGGTCAACCTCACCCAGCTCGCCCAGCGCCGCGAACAACTCGGCATGCCCGCACCGCCGATGAGCCGCCACCTCATCTTCGCCGGTCCCCCCGGCACCGGTAAGACCACCGTCGCCCGCCTCTACGGGGCGATCCTGGCCGAGCTGGGTTCGCTGCGCAGCGGCCACCTGGTCGAGGTCTCCCGCGCCGACCTGGTCGCCCAGGTGGTCGGCGGCACCGCGATCAAGACCTCCGAGACCTTCCAACGGGCCCTCGGAGGAGTCCTGTTCATCGACGAGGCGTACACGCTCACCGCCGACAGCGGCAACGGCGGCGCCGACTTCGGCCGCGAGGCGGTGGACACCCTGCTGAAGCTCATGGAGGACCACCGCGACGATGTGGTCGTGGTCGCGGCCGGCTACTCCCGGGAGATGGAGTCCTTCCTCAGCTCCAACCCGGGCCTGGCGTCCAGGTTCTCGCGGACGGTCGAGTTCGAGAACTACGCGGTGGACGACCTGGTCGCCATCATGGAGAGCATGTGCGCCCAGCACCAGTACGAGCTGGGGGAGGGGACAGCCCAGGCGCTCGCCGCCCACTTCGGGGCCATGGACCGGGATGCCGGATTCGGCAACGGCCGTGCCGCGCGCGGGGTGTTCGAGGAGATGGTGGACCGGCAGGCGATCCGGCTCTCCACCCAGACCCAGGTCAGCGAGCACGATCTGAGGCTGCTGCTGCCCGAGGACGTCTCCGCCACCGCCGCCGCGTCGGCCGCTGAGACCGCCGCACCGGCCGACGACCCGCTCACCCGCCTCGGCGACATGATCGGCCTGGCCGAGGTGAAGCGCGAGGTGGCCGACCTGGTCAACCTCATCACCACCGCCCGGCACCGCGCCGCCGCCGGGCTGCCGGTCCCCTCGCTCAGCAACCACCTGGTCTTCACCGGCCCGCCCGGTACCGGCAAGACCACCGTCGCCCGCCTCTACGGCGAGGTACTGACCCAGCTCGGCGTCCTGGAACGCGGCCAGTTGGTCGAGGCGGCCCGCGCCGACCTCGTCGGCCGCTACATAGGCCACACCGCCCAGTTGACCCGGGAGGTCTTCGAACGGGCCCGTGGCGGTGTGCTGTTCATCGACGAGGCGTACACCCTCACCCCGCGCGGCGGCGGCGCCGACTTCGGCCAGGAGGCGGTGGACACCCTGCTGAAGCTGATGGAGGACCACCGCGACGAGGTCGTCGTCATCGTCGCCGGCTACACCGACGAGATGGAGCGCTTCCTCGCCTCCAACCCCGGTCTCTCCTCCCGCTTCCCCCGCCGGATCGCCTTCGCCGACTACTCCTCCGAGGAACTGGTCACCATCGTGCGCGCCCAGGCCACGGCCATGGGATACGAGTGCGGGCCCGGCACCGGACCCCTGCTCAAGGAGTACTTCGACGCGGTGCCCCGCGACCGCTCCTTCGGCAACGCCCGCCTGGCCCGCCAGGTCGTCGAATCGATGGTCACCCGCCAGGCGGGCAGGCTCAGTTCGCTGGCCGCGCCCACCCTGGACGACCTGCGCATCCTCCTCCCGGCAGACGTCACCGCCGCAGCCCCGAAGGTGGTGCCCCAGTGACGCCGCCCGCCCGCAGGACGACCCGCCTGCTGTACGGGGCCTCGCTCGCCGCCGCCCTGGTGGTGCCCGCGGCCCTGCCCGCGCACGCCGTGCCCCCGTCCCGTACACCGATGGCTCTCCCGGCCGCCGACGGGGCCAAGGGCCAGGAGCTGCCCGGCATGCCCACCGCGCTCGACGCGCGGGCCGAAGCCGTCGCCTGCACCCCCGCCTCGAAGGAGCGGGCGAAGAAGCAGGACTGGTCGCGTCAGCGCCTCGACCTCGACCGGCTGCACCAGCACACCATCGGGGCGGGCGTGACCGTCGCGCTGATCTCCACCGGCGTCGACCCCGAAGCCGAAGGACTCGACGGCCGCGTCACCGCCGAGGGCGAGGCCGCCGATGACTGCGTCGGACAGGGGACGTTCCTGGCCGGGCTGATCGCCGGGACCGGCGGCTCCACCCCGGGCCTGGCCGGAGTCGCCCCGGGGGCGAAGGTCCTCGCGCTGCGCGGCACCGACCGGCGCGGACAAGCGGACCCCGCGCTCGTCACGGCGGCCGTACGCGCCGCGACCACCGCCGAGGCCGACGTGATCGCGGTCGCGGTGGCTCTCCCGCGCAAGGATGCCGCGCTCACCCGGGCGGTCGCCGAGGCTCGCAAGGCCGGGGCCGTGGTGGTCGCGGCGGCCACCCCGGAGCCGCCGACGCGCGGATCGGCCGACGAGATCCCTTCCCGTACCTACTGGCCCGCCGGCGAACCCGGCGTCCTCGCGGTCGCGGACATGCTGCCCGTCGGCGCGCGGCCGGACGGCGCGCTGCCCACCGAGGGCGTCGATCTGGCCGCCCCGGGTGCCGGGGTCGTTTCCGGCGGGCCGCGGGGGAAGGGTCACTACCTCGGCGCCGGTGTGGCGGTGGCCACCGCGTACGCGGCCGGGGCCGCCGCCGCCGTCCGCGCCACCCACCCCGAGGAGTCGGCCGGCGCCGTGATCCGCCGGCTGACCGCCACCGCGTACCCGGCCGATACCCCCCAGTTGGACGCGTACGCCGCCGTGACCACGATTCTCGACGACTCGGCCGCTCCCGTCGCCGGTGCGGAGCGAGCCGCGGACCCGGTGACGGTACGCGACACCTCCGACACCGACCGCGCCACCGGCCGGGCGGTTCTCTTCGTCCTCCTGGGGGCGTCGGGGGTCGGCTCCCTGCTCTGGGCCGGTTTCGCCTTCACCCGGGCCCGTGCCCGGGGCTGGCGCCCGGCGGGGGCGGGCACCGCGGACCGGAGCTGAACGCGAAGGGCCCCCTCCGGCCGGAGGGGGCCCTTCGCGTTCAGCCCGGCTCTATTCCACCAGGGCCGTCTGTACGAGCCGCGGCTTGCGGCGCTGGATGTGCAGGGCCCGGCCCGGCGGCAGGTTCAGCGGCTTGGCGTTGCCGAAGAGGCGGCCCTCCGTGGGCGGGCAGGAGAGCAGAACCGCCGGGTTGTTCGCCTCGTCCAGGCGGCGGATCAGCCCGTCGCTCAGACCGCGCCCCGCGCCCATGGCGCTGCGGGCGACGACCAGGTGAAGGCCCATCTCGTAGCCGAGTGTCAGGTGCTCGAAGACCGGCTCGAAGGGGCTCTGGAAGGAGTTGCCCGACACCATGTCGTAGTCGTCGACCAGGATGAACAGACGCGGGCCCGTCCACCAGTCGCAGTTGCGCATCCGCGCCGGTGAGATGTCGGCCCCGGGCACCCGGGTCTTCAGTGCGCGGGCCGCGCCCTCGATGGTCTCGTTGAGGTTGTCCAGCGAGATGACGTGCCCGATGCGGTACTCCTCGGGGATGGCGTCGACCAGGGTGCGGCGGTAGTCCACCGCGATGATCTTCGCCTCCTCGGGGGTGTACCGGGTGGTGATGCCCTTCGTGACGAGGCGCAGCAGGTTGGTCTTGCCGCTCTCGGTGTCGCCGACCGCGATCAGGTGCGGGGTCCGGCTGAAGTCGTGCCAGACCGGCTCCAGGGCGTCCTGGTCGAGGCCGAGCGCGAGGCGCATGCCGCCGCCCTCGGTGGCCTCGGGCACCGGGAGTTCGGAGACCGGGAGGCGGTGCGGGAGCATCCGGACCTGCGGGGCGGAGGGGCCGGACCAGTGCCGGGAGATCTCTCCGACCAGGTGGGCAACACCCTCGCCGAGATCCTCCAGGGAACCGCTGCCGTCCAGCCGGGGCAGGCCGGCGAGGAAGTGCATCTTGCTGTCCGCGGTGATGCCCCGGCCACCGGTGCGCGGCACCGAGCGGGCCTTGCGGGTGTCGATCTCGGAGTCCATCGGGTCACCCATCCGCAGCTCCAGGCGGGTGGCGGCCTGGTCGCGGACCTGTGCGGACAACTCCACCCAGCGGGTGGTGGTGATGATCAGGTGGATGCCGTAGTTGAGTCCCCGGGCGGCGAGTTCGTTGAACTTCGGGATCAGATCGTCGTAGTCCTGGCGGACCGTGGACCAGCCGTCGACCACCATGAACACATCGCCGTAAGGCTCGTCGGGGAACTCCCCGGCGGCGCGGCGCCGCCGGTAGGACTGCATGGAGTCCAGCGTGTGGTCCACGAAGAACTGCTCACGCCGGGCCAGGAGTGCCATCACCTCGGCCACCGTCCGGTGCACCCGGTCCGGGTTGAGCCGCGCAGCGACCCCGCCGACGTGCGGGAGTGCGGCGAGCTGGGAGAGCCCGCCGCCACCGAAGTCCAGGCAGTAGAACTGCACTTCGGCCGGGGTGTGGGTGAGCGCGAGCGCGGCGATGAGCGTCCGGGCGACCGTGGACTTGCCGCTCTGCGAACCACCCGCGACGGCGACATGGCCGCCCGCCCCGGAAAGGTCCACGATCAGCGGGTCGCGCCGCTGCTCGAACGGCTTGTCCACCAGGCCGACCGGAACCCGCAGCTTCCCGGTGCCCGGCCACCGCCCGGCGATGAGCCCCCGCTCCTTGTCCGGCGCGATCCCCGGCAGCAGCGCGTCCAACGGCGACGGCTCGTCCAGCGGCGGCAGCCAGACCTGGTGGGCGTCCGGCCCGGAGCCACGGAGCCGGTCCAGCGCCACCTCCAGCAGCGCCTCCTCGTCCTCCTCGCTCGACGGCTCCGGCTCGGGCGCGGCCTCCAGGGTGCGCGGCACCACCCAGCCGCTGGTCCACGGCACCACCTGGCTCGCCACCCGGGCCTGCACGACGGCCCCCGTACGGCGTCGGTACGTCCCCGAGGAGTACGCGGCGCGGAACCGGGTCAGCGCCTCCACCCCGGACTTCAGATAGCCGCTGCCGGGCGCGGCCGGCAGCTCGTAGGCGTCCGGCACCCCGAGCACACCACGGCTCTCCATCGCGGAGAACGTCCGCAGGCCTATGCGGTACGAGAGGTGGCTCTCCAACTGGTGCATGCGCCCCTCGTCCAGGCGCTGCGAGGCGAGCAGCAGATGCACGCCCAGCGAGCGGCCCAGACGGCCGATCATCACGAACAGCTCCATGAACTCCCGGTGCGTGGAGAGAAGTTCGCTGAACTCGTCGACCACCACGAAGAGGCTGGGCAGCGGCGCGAGATCGGCTCCGGCGGCGCGGGCCCGCTCGTACTCCAGCGCCGATGTGTAGTTGCCCGCCGAGCGAAGGAGCTCCTGGCGGCGGATGAGTTCGCCGTGCAGGGCGTCCTGCATGCGTTCCACCAGGGCGACTTCGTCGGCCAGGTTGGTGATCACGGCGGAGGTGTGCGGGAGTTCCTCCAGGCCGAGGAAGGTGGCGCCGCCCTTGAAGTCGACCAGCACGAAGTTGAGCGTCTCGGAGGAGTTGGTCAGCGCGAGGCCGAGGACGAGGGTGCGCAGCAGCTCGCTCTTGCCGGATCCGGTGGCGCCGATGAGCATGCCGTGCGGGCCCATGCCGCCCTGCGCGGACTCCTTGATGTCGAGCTCGACCGGGCGGCCGTCCACGCCGACCGCGATCGGCACCCGGAGCCGGCCGGAACCGGAGTGCCGGGCGAACAGGGTCTGCGGGTCGTGCCGGTGCAGGTCGGGGATGCCGAGCAGGGTGGTCAGCTCGACGTCGGTGTCCAGCGGCTGCGCGATGTCGGTGCCGAGGCTCATCCGGCGCGGGGTCAGCAGCCGGGCCAGCGCCTCCGCGCCGAGCGGGCCGAGCCGGTCGGGGCGGCCGAGCGGCACCGTGCGCTCCTTGCGGCTGCGGTCGGTGCGCACCAGGTTGACCTGGTCGGGCCCCACGGTGAGGCGCAGCGTGTTGCGGCCGGGCCGCCAGCGCAGCGCCCCGGAGACGTCGAGTATGAGGGCGTTGCGGTAGCCGTGGCCCTCCCAGCGGTGGCCCTCCGGGACGCTGACGCCGTCCAGGACGACGACGGTGTACGGCTCGTCACGGCCGGGGCGGGCGTCCGGATCGAAGCCGGGGCGCTCGGCGAACTCGGCGCCGAGCAGGTCGTCCAGCTCGGCGAGGTCGGCGGTGATCCGGCGGGCCTGCCCGGCGCCGTCCTCCTCGTGCGGATCCAGCACGTGCGGCAGCCACTTGACCCACTCCCAGTCGGCCCGCCGCTCGTCGCTGACGCAGAACGCGATCCACAGTTCCTCGGGTGCGTGGAACACCGCCAGCTGCCCGAGCATCGCCCGCACCAGCGCCCGTACGGCGTCGTGCTCCGGGGTCTCCCCGTCGGGGGCCTCTCCCTCCGGACGCAGCAGGATCCGGGCGGAGGAACGCAGGTAGAGGCCCAGCGGCTGCTCGGGAATGGTGGAGTAGGCCCGGATGAAGCGGCGGAGCGCGTGTGCGCAGAGAGGTTCGAGATCCTCGACCGGGCGGGTGGAGACGGGGTTCAGCGTGAGCGCGAGCTGCTGTTCACCCACCGCGAGCCGGACTTCGCCGAAGTCCTCGTCGGCCGGGCGGCGCTCCCACAGCCGGGAGGTGCGGGCCAGTGAGCGGAGCGAGGCCGGCTCCGGGTGGCGCCAGGCCAGCGCCCGCTGCTGCTCCGCGATGGTGGTGCGCACCCGCTTGCGGGTCTGGGCCAAATAGCGCAGGTAGTCGCGGCGTTCGCCCTTCAGCCGTTGCTTGCGCTCGCTGGAGCGGCGCATGAGCTGACCCAGCAGCATGGCGCCGGCGGAGAGCGCCATGACCCCCATGGCCAGGTACATGAAGACGCCGTTCCCCCCGCCGGGGCGCAGGAACATCAGCATCATCGACACCGACATCAGCGCCATCGGCAGGTAGGTCCACACCGCCGAGGTGTCGGGCACCGTCTCGGCGAGGACCGGCGGCTCCTGGAGGGTCAACTGCCCCTCGGGCATCTCCGGCCCGCGCCTGCGGGCCGGGCGGCGAAACAGCACGACACTCAAGGAAAAGAACCTCCGGTTCACTGACTTTCCGGCTCCGCCGAATACCGGCGCATCCGGGGGAGGAAAGGGCCGCACTCGACGGATTCCCCGGGCGCGGGTGCCACGATGAACGCCGGGTGAATGTTTCGAGTTGACAGCGGGGGCAGTCAACTTCCGTGTCGGCCGCCCATTTGCCGGATTCCTCACCCCGGCCCGCCGCACGGCCGGTGGCCGCAGGCAGTAGTCTGCATTCACGGAACGCGCCCTGTCCACGCGGGAGTGGCGGTCACCGGGTGTGCGGGCACATTTTCTCTGCCCGGCCCCCTCGCTCACAGCCACGCGGACTTATCCGTACTCTTCGCACATTCCCGCTCCCGGGGAAGCCTGTCAAAGCCCGCACCGAAGACGAGAGTTCTGCTGATGACCGACAGTGCGGTGGCCGAATCGTGCCGCCTGACCGTACGTGCGCCGAGCGTCACCATCGATCTGGCCGTACCCGCCGACGTGCCGGTCGCCGATCTGCTCCCCACGCTCCTGCGCTACGTCGGCGAGGAGGCCGAGGAGGCCGGCCTCGACCACGCCGGCTGGGTGCTCCAGCGGCTCGGCGACGCCCCGCTCGACGAGGAGACCACCCTGGCCCAGGCCGGTCTCGCCGACGGCGCCGTGCTGCATCTGCGCCCGCACACCGAGGCCCTGCCCGAGGCGCGGTTGGACGACCTGGTCGACGGGATCGCCGAGACGGTGGGCCGCCGACTGCACACCTGGCACGCGGGTGCGGCGCGAGGCCTGCTGGTGGGCACCGCGGTGGCCACCGTGGTGGCCGCGCTGGTGCTGGTGTTCTGGCCCGGAGTCGCCCGCTCCACCGGTATTCGGGCTGCCTGCGCGGCCGTGGCCGGGGTGCTGCTTCTCGCCGGTGCCGGCTCCGCCAGCCGCGCGGTCGGCGACCGGCTCTCCGCCACCGCACTGGGCCTGCTGGTCGCCCCGTGCTTCGCCCTGGTCGGCTGGGTGCTGCCCGGCGGCGACCTGACCGGCCCGGACGCGGCGCAGGTCGCGGGCGCACGGCTGCTCGCGGCGGGCGCGGCCGCGGCGGGCGGCGCGGTCCTCGCGCTCGCGGCGACCGCCGTCGGCGCACCCGCTCTGCTGGCCACCGCCGTGGTCGCGGTCGCCGCCGCCCTCTCCGGTGCGCTGATGGGCTACACCGGTCTGGACGTGCCCGCAGCCGTGGCGCTGGTGGCGACGGTGGTCGCTCTCGCCGCCGGTGCGGTCGCACCCTTCGCCTTCAAACTGGCCGGGATGCGGATGCCGTCGCTCCCCTCCTCCGCCGGACAGCTCCAGGAAGGCATCGACCCGTACGCGGGCGACGAGGTCGCCGAGCGCACCGAACTCGCCGGGCGCTGGGTCACCGCGCTCTTCGCGGCCACCGGCGCCGTCGCCGCCGCCGCCCTGGCCGTCCTCGCCCACACCCCCGACCTGCCCGAGACGCTCACCGGGCTCGCCCTGTCCCTGCTGCTGCTCCTGCACTCCCGGGGGCTTGTCCACATCGGCCAGCGGCTCACGCTGGCGGTTCCGGGGATCCTGGGGTTGCTCCTCTTCGCCCGCGCCTGGGCGGTGGACAGTGACGCCGACGGCCGCGTGGTCGTCTTCGCGGTGCTGCTCGCCGCCGCGGCCGCGCTGGTGACCGCGTCCTGGATCGTGCCCGGCCGCCGGGTCCTGCCGTACTGGGGCCGGGCGGCCGAGCTGGCCCACACCGGGCTCGCGGTCGCGCTGCTGCCGTTCGCCCTGTGGGTGGCGGGTCTCTTCGGCTGGCTGCGCGGCCTGTTCGGCTGAGCAACCCCGTACGCCGTTCCATCGCCGGTCCATCGAAAAAGAGTTGAGGAGAGGCTGTGCAGTCCAAGCGCGACCAGGTGCAGGCCCACGGTTTCATGATGGGCAGGCTCAGCTCGGGCCTGCTGACGGCCGACCCGGACGCCCCGGAAAGCCCGTTGGGCCGGACGACGCGTGGTGTGGTCTTCGGTCTCCTGGTGACGGTCCTGATCGGCGCCGGAGCCACCGTCTACGGACTCCTGCGGCCCGGTGGCAACGAGACCTGGCGCAAGGGCGAGAACCTGGTGGTCAACCGTGAGACAGGTGCCCGCTACCTGTGGACCGGCACCGACGGTGTGCTCCACCCGGTGCGCAACTACGCCTCGGCCCGGCTGATCGGAGGCTCCCAGCTGAAGGCCGTGGACGTCTCCACGGCCTCGCTGCGGGACGTCCCGGTCGGGTCCCCGGCCGGTATCCCCGGTGCCCCCGACACCCTGCCCGGCCCCGGACAACTCGACTCCGGAGCCTGGAACATGTGCGTCACCGGCCCGTCCGGAGCGTTGCCCAGCACCACCGGCGGTGTCACGGGCACCGGTGTCGACGAGCCCGGAGCCACCACGCTGGTCGCCGGGGCGCCGCTGGAGACCCAGGACGTCGGAGCCGACCGGGGAGTGCTCGTACGCGGGCCCGACCGCCGCGAGTATCTGGTGTGGCGGGGCAGCCGACTGCCCCTGGACCGCGCCTCCGACGCCCGCAACGCCCTCGGCTACGGCTCCGAACAGGCCATGCCGGTCTCGGCCGCCTTCCTCGACGCCCTGGCCCCCGGCCCGGCCCTGAAGCCGCCGGAGGTCCCGGGCCGCGGGGGGAAGGGGCCGGCGATCGGCGGGGAGCCGAGCCGGATCGGTCAGCTCTTCGAGGTGAGCGTGGTCGGCGGTGGCTCCACGTACCACCTGCTGCGCAAGGACGGCCTCGTGCCGCTCTCCGGGCTTCAGGCCGCCCTGGTGCTGGGCGACCCGGCCACGCAGAAGGAGGCCTACCAAGGGCGCTCGCCCGAGGCCCGAAAGGTCGGCGCGGACGTGCTGCGCACGCACCGGGCGAAGGAGACGGCCGGTGGCGGGAACGCCGCAGAGCTGCCGAGTACCCCCCCGCTGCCCCGGTCCACGCCCCGTGGCAGCGCGCTCTGCGCCCAGGTGGACGGCGGCAGCGGCGGCGCCCGGATCAGGTCGGTGCTGGTCCCGCTCACCGGGCTCACCCCCGTGGCGTTCTCGCGGGGAGCCGCCCAGCCGCTTGCCGACGCCTGCGCCCGTACGGACGCCACGGTGGTACGTCCCGGGCGCGGCGCCCTGGTGAGGGCCCTGCACGCCAGTGGCGCGGCGCACGCGGGGACGACCTACCTGGTGGCGGAGAACGGCGTGAAGTACCGCGTCCCGGCCAAGGAAGCCCTGGGGGCGCTCGGCTACGGGGAGGACGACATCGGCTCGGTCCCGGCACCGCTGCTCGCGGCCCTGCCGACCGGTGCGGACCTGGACCCCGCTGCCGCTTCGGGCATCGCGGAGCCCAGGATCACGGCCCCCGAGTGCGCTGCCGACAAGGACGGGGCCGCGAGCAGGAAGGGCACGGCGGTCGAGGACGGCGCACCGGGTGCGGTGGAGGCCGCCGGAGCAGCCGATTCTCGGCCATGATTCCGGCGAACACCCCAAACGACCGCAAGTGTGAAGAAGAGCGTGCGCGGCGTCGGCCATAAAGGGAGCCGGGTCGGGGAGATTTGGTGAGGGGTGTGAGCGGTCAACCTCAAACAAAGCTCAGAAAATGGGCTGCCCCGGTGACCGTTCGGATTTCTTCGACGCCCGTTTCCTGTCCGTTTCCCGTTCGCGGGCGGTCCGGCGCCGACGCCTGTTCATTTCCCGGAAACATGCGGCAACTGCCGTGCCCCGGCGGGTAATCCGATACCCAAACCTATGCTCAAATCTTCCTTACATGCGTTGCGTCGGACGGTGAGTTCTCCATAGCCTCGGCGGACAACGGTGTGACGAGAGTTACCTCGACGAAGGGAGCGTGACATGGCGGACAGTGGCCAGAGGAGGGCCGATTATGCCAAGGGCTTGGGAGGTGTCTCCTCACTGGAGTCGGCCCGTGCCTCGGTGGAGAAGACTCAGAACAACGTCGCCGAGATCGCCGCGCGTTCGGGCGTGGGCGGTGACGAGGGCCAGGCCCTGCTGAAGCTCTTCCGCAGCTGGAACGGCGAGGCCCAGAAGGTCGTCGTCCAGATCAGCAAGATGATCGACGCGCTCCAGGAGAACGTGACGTCGGCCAACCGGCTGGCGAAGGAGAACCAGGACCTCACCGAGGTGCTCAACAGCAAGACCAGCCAAGGCGTCTTCGAAGCGCTGCGCTGACCCCCTCGCGTGACCGGCCCCCTCCGTGGCGGCCGGACCCCGTGAGCAGCTCCGGGCCCGCGCGCCCGGCCACCCGAGAGGAGATGTCATGGCCGACGGCATCATCGATGTGCAGTACTCCACGGTCCGCAACGCGATCGAGGAGCTGAAGCAGCAGACCCAGCAGATCATCACCACCCTCAACAACCTGGAGGACGAGCTGAAGCCGCTCGTCACCTCCTGGGAGGGTGACGACCAGGCGATGTACCGCGGCGTGCAGGCCGAGTGGGACCAGGCGACCAAGAACATGGCCCTGCTCCTCGGCGACAGCGGCGAACTGGTCCAGAGCATCCACGACAACCACTCCCGGGACGAGCGTCGCAGCGCCGACAACTGGGGCAGTGTGCGGGCCCGTTAGCCCACCGCCCGGGGCCCGCCCTGCCGCGCGCAGGAGGGCGGGCCCCGGCTTCCCGCAGCCCCGTTGCAGTCATCCCGTCCGGGCCCGATCGCAGGAGGACGTCCCATGGCCGGTGAGCACGCCGACGTCAAGCATTTCGACCTCAAGCAGATGGAGAACTTCCGCGACAACGAGGTGCACCCGGTCTACACCAAGGCCAAGAAGCACAAGGAGGACGGAGAGGGTGAGGGCGACAGCCGTATCCGCCCGCTCAGCGAGCTGATCGGCGGCTACACCACGGCCGACAACCTCGACCAGGAATCACAGCTGCTGCGCCTCGGGCTGATCAACCGGGAGAAGCTGATCTCCGGTCCGACGCTGGTGGAGAGCGTGAAGTCCGTCGCGACCTCCCTCGACAAGCTGCTCGGTGACCAGATGGAGCTCTTCAAGGAGCTCAAGGAAGCCCTCACCGAGACCATCGAAGAGGCCAACAAGACCAAGAACAAGAACCTGGACGCGATCGACGCACAGACGCTGCTCCAGACCTTCGAGGAGGTCGACACGCTCACGAGCGGCTCCTCGGGCACGGAAGAGAAGTAGCCGCCCCGAGCACCGGGGTGGACGGCGAAGGACGAGAGAGGGCGCGCGGTGGCCGACCGGTACGACGAATCATCCGTCGAGAACGTCGACAAGTACGAGAACACGGATGCGGCGTCCAGCGACAACTGGGCCGACCTTGTCACGCACATCACCGGCTATCCCGTGCCCAAGCGCAGCGAGATCTTCGACACGCTCCGCTCCGACCACGGCGGCAAGCTCTTCCGGATGGACATCAAGGAGCGCAGCCTCGGCCTTCTCCTCAAGGACTCCGGCTTCATGCTGGATCCGAAGAACCAGGACTACGACATCTGGTTCTTCGACAGCGGTAAGAAGCGTTCCGTCATGCAGGCCCGGATCGTCTTCGAGGGCCGCGTGAAGTCCGGTGACGAGACCGTCTTCGCCGGCACCGACTCCACCGACGTCAACAACGTGTCCGTACGCGAGGGCAACGAGTTCACGGACTACAACAAGGACAAGTTCAGCACCATCCCGCTGGCCCGGTACATGAACGGTCCCCGTGCGGCGCTGATGGCTCTGCTGAAAGGCAACAGCGGCGACGGCCGCTTCAGTGGCCTGGTCGCCAAGGAGTCCGACGTCGTCGACCTGAGCTCCTTCACCAAGGCCGGCTACTCCTTCGACTACGCGGCCAAGTTCTTCAAGGACCATGCGCCGCTGCTGAAGGACTGGGAGGACCGGTTCGGCAGGGACGACGCGAGCTGGAAGGGCGAGGCCGCGGAGGTCTTCCGCAGCCTCATCAAGAAGATCCGCGAGAACTACGACAGTTACGTGGAGACCTTCAACGAGACGGCGGGCAGCGGGGACGCCACCGGCACCGGCAGCACGGTCTACTCCCGCGCGCTCTCCCTCGGCCGCTCCCACCTGGAGCAGGCCGCCCGGGACCTGCTGAACAACTGGCTGACCTGGGCCCAGTCCGACTACTACGACCCGCACCGGGTGCTGCGTTACGTCCTGGACGACCTGGCCAAGTGGGTGGACGCGGAGAACGTGGCCAGGACCGAGATCAAGTCGTACACCACCCGCTACTCCACCACCGTCAGCCACAGCCCGAAGGAGGGGTTCACCCAGGTGCACCCCGACTACGGGGACCTCACCGACATCGCGAACTGGGCGAAGGTCGGCGACAAGGCGGTGGACATCTGGAGCCGGGCCGTGGACGACCTGCTCGTGAAACCCGCCCGCGAGGTGCAGTCGAGGCTCAACAACCAGTTCCTGACGCTCTCCAAGGACTTCTCCGAGAACGTACCCGAGCCCAAGTCGACCGGCACCGCGAGCGAGGAGTACGAGAAGAAGAAGCTGGAGGAGGAGAAGGAGAAGATCAACGAGGAGAACGAGGAGAACCGCCGCTACCAGGACGAGCTCCGCGAGGAGCAGCGCAAGCAGCGGGAAGAGGACAAGAAGTATCAGGACGAGCTGCGCGAGGAGCAGAACAAGCAGCGCGAGGAGGACAAGAAGCTTCAGGACGAGCTGCGTGAGGAGCAGCGCCTCCAGCGCGAGGAGGACAAGAAGCTCCAGGACGAGCTGCGCGAGGAGCAGAACAAGCAGCGCGAGGAGGACAAGAAGTACCAGGACGAGCTCCGTGAGGAGCAGCGTCGGGAGCAGGAGGAGGCCAAGCGGGAGGCCGAGGAACAGGCCAAGCAGATGGAGGAGAGCCTCGGCAACATCAACGGGCCCGGCGGTGGCGGTGGCGAGGGCCTCGGCGACCTCGACGATCTGCTCAACCTCAAGCAGGACATCCCGGTGACGGAGAGCACGGGCAACCTCGACGGCATCAACAGCCCCGGCCCCGGCGGATCGAACACGCCCAGCCTCGACGACGTGACCAACGCGGTCTCGGAGAACCTCGGCAATCTCGGCGACGTGAACAACCCGGGTGACGTGAACACCGCCGGCGGCGGCCCGCTCCCCGTGGGCCAGAACCTCGGCAACTTCGGCCAGCTCAACGGCGGCCCCGGCACGCGGAACCCCAACGACGCGGCCAACCAGGCGATCACCGAGAACCTGGGCAGCCTGGGCGACCTCAACAACGGGTCGGGCGGCTCCCTCGACACCCCGACCGGCGGTCGGACCCAGCTCGACGGCAACCAGCTCACCACGGGCTTCCCGGACGGCAGCAGCACCTCCTTCGATCCGGACAGCGGACTGCTCACCACCACCCACCCGGACGGCAGCGTCACCACGCAGGATCTGGGCGACGGAACCCGGGTGACCAATCCCGACGGTTCGGTCACCTCTCTCGGTGACGACGGCAAGCTGACGACGACGTTCCCCGACGGTACGAAGCAGGAGATCGACCCGGCGACCGGTCAGGTCACCTCCACCGCCCCGGACGGCAGTGTGACCACGGAGAACCTCGGCAGCCTCGAAGGTCTGAACAACCGCAACGGCATCGGTGACCTGGGCGACCTGGGGAACATCAACGCCGACCTGCCGACCGAGTCGCCCGGTGACCTCGGTGACCTCGGTGACCTCGGTGATCGCGAGACCGTCAACGACTTGGGCGACCTCGGGAACCTGAACGCCGACGACGCGGGCCTGGAGTCCCCGACCGGCAGTCTCACCGGGCTGGAGAACGGTGACTTCGCCACCACCTTCCCGGACGGCGGCAAGGCCGTCTTCGACCCGGACACGGGACAGCTCACCAGCATCGCTCCGGACGGCTCGAAGGTCACCACCGACCTGACCCACGGGGCCGAGGTGACCAACCCGGACGGTTCCGTCTCCTCGCTGGACAACGGCCGGTTCCTCAACTCCTTCCCGGACGGCTCCAGTCACTCCATCGACCCGGACACCGGGATCGCCACCGTCACCGACCCGCAGGGCAGGACGGAGACAGTCGCCCTGGACGAGCTCAACTCGGCCGGTGGAAACAGCGGTGGCAACGACAGCAGGCCGGACTTCCTGGACGACCTGCGGGACCTCGGCCAGAACCGTGATCTCGGCAACCTCGGAGATCTCAACGGGAACCAGGACCTGGACGGCCTGAACGGGAACCGGGACCTCGATCTCGACGGGCTCAAGGACCTCGCCAACGGCAGTAGCGGCAGCGGTGGGGGCGGTGGAGGCGACGGGACCAGCACCCGGGACGTCTCCCTCTCGGAGCTGGGGCTGAGCGCCCAGGCCGGAGCGGGCGGCTCCGGCGGTGGCCTCTCCGGTGCGAACCTTCCGTCCGCGGAGACCCTCGGCCAGGTCGCTCCGCTCTCCGACAGCGCGGCGAACAACGCGACGACCCCGGGCGCCGGCTCCGGCGGCGGTCCGGGAGCCCCCGGCGCCCCGGGCACGCCGGGCACCCCCGGTATGCCGATGGGCGGCGGAATGGGCGGGATGGGCGCGGGCGGCGGCGAGAAGGGCAACGGCGAGCGTGTGCGCGCCGTCCTGGTCGACGCGGCGGAGGAGAGCGAACGCCGCAACCGCCGCAGGCGCAGCCCGTGGAACCGCCAGGAGGACAGCGACACCTTCCTGGCCCCCGCGCAACGGGTCTCGACCACCGGCGGCAACTCCCCGGAGGAGGAGGGGGAGCAGGAGCGCAGGCCCGCCACCGCCGCCGACTACCTGGAGGAGGACGTGGACGTGTGGGGCACGGAGGAGGGCGGCACTCCGGCTGTCATCGGCCGATGACAGCCGTGGGGGCGGCAGAGGCGGGGCCGGAGTACGCAGCCGCCGAGGTGAACGTACGGTCATGTGTACGGATGTCGATATGATCATGAAGGTAGGAGGGGTGCGCGCATGACGGAACCGCTGGAGAAGCGCCTGGAAAAGGCCATGGCCGAACTGCACGCCGCCCAGGAGGCGGTGGCGCGTACCGAGCGCGAACTACGGTCGGCCTCGTTCTCCGTGCTCTCCTCCGACCGGGCGGTCCGGGCCACCGCGGGCCCGCAGGGCGAACTGACCGGAATCGAGTTCCTGGAGAACAAGTACCGCGACATGTCGCCGCAGGAACTGGCCGCCAGTGTCCTGGAAGCGGCCGGCGCGGCTCGGCTGAAGATGAACCGGCACGTGATGAAGGTGATGGCCCCCTTCGCCGAGCCGAGCAGCGACCTGCCGGAGCTGAAGGGCTTCGAACTGGACTGGGAGAGGATCTTCGGCCCCGAGGTTCTGCGTGAGGACGACGAGGACACTTCACGAGGCGGTCCGGCGACCCCGGCTTGGCGGGATGCCATCGGCGACGAGGGAGAGGACTGACGATGGGACAGCGCTACTACGTCGACCCGCACCGCATCGAGGCTCTGGCGCGACAGCTGGAGGAGATCGGCACGCTCACCCGGAGCATGACCGAGGAGTTCCTCGACGAGCTGGCGCCCACGGTCAGTTGGCCCGGCACCAACAGCGAGTTCTCGGAGAAGGCCAAGCCGCAGGAGCAGAAGGAGCGGCAGACCACCAAGGACACCATGCTGTCCATCCGTGACGCGCTGGTGGGCATCACCGACGCCACGGTCAGCAACGTCCGGATGATGAAGGACACCCGCGACCGCAACATCGACGAGATCGAGCACGGCAACAGCCGCCTCGAGGCGGACGGATTCGACGGCCCGGGCGGGCATGGCCGCCGCTGACCCGCGCAGCGCAGGCCGCTCCCGTACGCGACCGGGAGCGGCCGCTCCGTCCTGCCCGCACGGTCCCCGGGGCGGCAGTCGGTGAGCATCCAGGTATCGCCCGAGGTCAACGCCATGATCTTCATCCTCACCGGGGAGAAGCTCATGGACGCCGACGAGGACCTCGCCTTCGAGAGCCGTCGGCCCTACTCCGGCCTCGGGCGCAAACTGGACCGGCTGTCCTCGCTGATCGACAAGTCGATCCATGACATCGGCGAGTCCATGCCGGACGATCTCGCCTCGTCGTACGCCAAGGCGATGGGCATGCTCATCGACGACGGCGGCAAGAACTACCTGCGCGAATTCTCCGACCAGCTGGACAAGATCGCCGAGGGCCGCCGCAAGACCTCCATGGACATCATGGAGTCCAAGTGGCAGGTCATCGCCGAGATCATCCGGCTGCTCATCGAGATCGCCATCTACCTGGCGATGTCCTTCTTCACCGGTGGCGCTTCGGCCAGCCAGATCATGATGGCCAAGCTGCGCAGCCGGTTCTTCATCCTCACCACCCTCAGCCACCTCCTCCAGCGGCTGCACCTGGCGCCCTCGCTGACCGAAGCGTTCGCCGAGGCGTTCACCACCTTCGCGGTCCGGCTCGCGATGATGAACTTCGCTCCGGACGGACGCCGTCCCGACGGCATCGACTGGAGCGACATCGGCAAGGCAGCCGCGTTCGGCGCGGCAGCGGGTTTCTTCACCAGTGTCTTCGACAAGTTCGCCAAGGACATCGTCCGCAGTTTCGACGGCAACTTCCTCAAGGGAGGTCCGGACCTCGACTTCAAGAACCCCAAGTGGCGGGAGACTCCGGACGTCGACCTCAAGCCCAACGGCCCGACCCCTCACCCCAACC
>MUNB01000469.1 GCA_002154345.1 Streptomyces griseus | reverse complement strand
CCCGCGCCGGGCGCGGGTCGACGGCTGCGCGGGCAGCGGTGGTCGTGGTCACCTCGGTGGCTCCTCCCTGGTACGCGGACGGCGGAATGCGGCCCTCCGCGACCGACGGGTCGATGCTTGCACGAGCCCGTGGGGGTCACGCAAGTCCCTGGTTACTGTTGGGTCTCCTTGTCCGGTATGGGCAGTGGCCTCTTCTCGATCGCCGCCGCCATGACGTCGGGGAAGAGGTCCGGCGTACAGGCGAACGCGGGTGCGCCCAGCGCCCCGAGCGCCGCCGCGTGGTCGTGGTCGTAGGCGGGTGCGCCCTCGTCGGAGAGCGCGAGCAGCGTCACGAACTGCACGCCGGAGTCCTTCATCGCGGCGACCCGTTTGAGCATCTCGTCGCGTATGCCGCCCTCGTAGAGGTCGCTGATGAGGACGACGACGGTGTCCGCGGGGCGGGTGATTCTCGACTGGCAGTAGGCGAGCGCCCGGTTGATGTCGGTGCCGCCGCCGAGTTGGGTGCCGAAGAGGACGTCGACCGGGTCGTCGAGCTGGTCCGTGAGGTCGACGACCGCCGTGTCGAAGACGACGAGCCGGGTCGACAGGGTGCGCATGGAGGCGAGGACCGCGCCGAAGACGGAGGCGTGGACGACCGACGCGGCCATCGAGCCCGACTGGTCGATGCACAGGACGATGTCCTTCTGCGCGGACCGGGAGGCGCGCCCGTAGCCGATGAGACGCTCGGGAACGATGGTGCCCGTCCCCTCCGCACTTCCCGGTACGGGGAGGTAGTTGGCGAGATTGGCGCGGACGGTGCGGTTCCAGTCGATGTCGCGGTGGCGCGGCCGGCTGATCCGCGCCGAGCGGTCCAGGGCGCCGGTGAGGGTGGCCCTGGTGCGGCTCTCCAGACGCTTCTCCAGGTCCTCGACGACCTTGCGGACGACGGTGCGTGCGGTCTCCTTCGTCGTCTCGGGCATCGCCTTGTTGAGCGAGAGCAGGGTGCCGACGAGGTGGACGTCCGCCTCGACCGCCTCCAGCATCTCCGGCTCCAGGAGCAGGGCCGCCAGGCCGAGCCGGTCGATCGCGTCGCGCTGCATGACCTGGACCACGGAGCTGGGGAAGTAGGTCCGGATGTCGCCGAGCCAGCGGGCCACGGAGGGCGCGGACGCGCCGAGCCCCGCCGTACGGCCACCGGTGCCCCGGCCACCGGGCTTCTTGCCCGCTCCTCCGCCGTACAGCGCGTTCAACGCACCGTCCATCGCGGCGTCCTGGCCGGTGAGGGCGTGTCCGGTGCTGTCGGCGCTGTCCGCGCCGAGCACCATCCGCCAGCGCCGCAGCCGTTCGGCGTCGGGCGACGGTGTCGTCTCCGCCATCGGGTCCGTCCTCCTGTCCGTTCTGCTGGTCGTTCTGCTGGTCGTGGTCATACGGTCGCGTCCGTGGGCTCGGGTGTGCGGCCGAGCAGCAGGCGCAGCACCGGCTCCACCGCGTCGGCCCTGGCCTCGTCGAGACCGGGTCCGAAGCCTCCGGGCGCCCGGCCGGCGTCGGCCCCGCGGGCGCCTTCGGGAGCGGGCCCGCGCCGGACCAGCTCGCCCAGGGTGCGCCGTACGCCCGGTTCGTACGCGGAGAACGAGCGGCGCAGCAGCGGCAGCACATCGGTGAACAGGCCGGCCGGAACACCGGTCAGCCAGGCGTCGAGGAGGCCGAGCAGCCGCTCGTCGTGGACCAGCAGCAGGCCGCCGCCCGACGCACCGCCGGCGAACCCCTCGATCCAGGCGGCGGCGTCGGCGGGCGGGGTGCCGGGCGAGAGCGCCAGGCCCATCAGCCGGGCCGCCTCGTCCTCCGCGAGCCGTCCTTCGTCCAGGAGGAGCCGGGTGGCCCGGCCCCGGATGATCCCGGCGACGGCGTCCCGGGCCGCCAGCTTGTGCAGGACGGCGTCCCAGCGCTCCCTCAGCACTTCGGCGGGGGCCGGTCCGGCGAGGAGCAGCCCGATCGCGCCGTGCACGGCCTCCACCTGACGGCGCAGCGCCTCGGCCCCGTCGGCGTCGAGGCCGGTGCAGGCGGGCGGCAGGCCGACGCAGATCCGCTCGGCGAGTCCGGCGGCGACCTCCGCGAGCGCCGCCGTGTCCGTGGCGCGCACGTCCCCGTACCGCAGGGAGCGGGCCAGGGCGGGCAGCGCGTCCGCGAGGTGGCCGACGTCCGCGTCGAGGGCGGCCCGGTCGGCGAGGGCCTTCATCACGACGGGCAGCGCGTCGGGCAGTCCGGCCAGGAGGCAGTGTTCGGCGAGTGCGGTGACGTCGGCCAGCGCGGTCGCCGCCACGGCCCCGGACTCGGCCTTCGCGGTGGCGGCGGTGAGCACGGTGGTGCCCCATACGCCCGCCTCCGCGACCCGGACGTGCAGTTCCGGCTCCCAGCTCAGTCGCCAGCTCTCCCGGAAGGTGCCGGTGCTGCCCCGCCCGGCGACCGGGTCGCCCCAGCCGATGCCGAGGAGACGCAGCCGGTGCAGGAGGCGGCTGCGGGCGGCGTCGGTCTCTTTGCGCAGATCGAGGTCCAGCTCGCGTTCCGACGCCTCCGGCTTGAGCCGGAGGGTGCGCTGGCTGCGGGTCAGGTCCCGTTGCAGCGGGACGGCCGGGGCGGTGTCCGGCACCTCTCCGAGGGTCTCGCCGACGATCAGCCGATCCCGGACGAGGGCGAGCGGGACGTCGGACCCGTCGCACATGACGGCCCGCACCGCGTCGGTCGTCTCGCCGAGCCCGGCCAGCGGGCGGCCCCGCAGGGCGGCGAGGGTCTCGGCGAGCCGGACGGCCTCGATGACATGGGCGGTGGAGACGAACCGGTCCTCCGCGCGCAGCAGTCCGGCGACCTTGGTCATCCAGCGCTCGATGGGCCGGTCGGCCGCGTCGAAGAGGTGCCCGTACCAGCCGGGCGAGTCGATCCCGGCGCCGTATCCGCTGTGCCGGGCGAGCCTGCGGTGGGTCCACGGCACCCAGGTCAGGTCGGTTTTGACCTTCGGGAGGCCCTTGAGCAGGGCGCGGTCGGCGGCGAGGGTGGTCCGCGCGGCGAGTGCGGGCACGTGCCAGGCGCCGCAGACGACGGCGACGCCGTCACCGAACTCCTTGCGCGCCGTACGCAATTGGATGCGCATGTACGCCTCGCGCACCGCGTCCCGGGGCTGCCCGCCGTCGCCGTACGCCTCGCGGAGCGCGCTCATGGCCTCCGCCAGCGCGACGAACGGCGCGAGCGCGTCACCGGGCGTTCCGCCGACGGGTGTCTCGCCGCCCGGTGTTTCGCCGGTGGCCGTTCCGCCGACGGGTGTGTCGCCGGTGAACGTTCCTCCGGCGGGTGTGTCGCCGCCCGGTGAGCGGTGCTCGACGACGTCCTCCCACCAGCGTTCGGGGTCGTCGTATCCGGCGGTCTCGGCGAGCACCCGGATCGGGTCGACGACCGGTGTGACCTCGTCCGCCGCCCGCTCCCCCGGTGCCCCCTCACGTCCGGTGCCGGGAGCGGGTTCCTTGAGGGCGAGGGAGTGCGCGGCGGGCAGGTCGATGAAGCGGACCGGGGCGTCGTGGTCGAGGGCCCAGCGGATGGCCACCCACTCCGGCGAGAACGCGGCCATCGGCCAGAAGGAGGCCCGCCCCGGGTCGTCCACGGCGTGCGCGAGCAGCGCGACGGGAGGACGCATCCGCGGGTCGGCGGCGAGCGGGAGCAGCGCGTCGCCCTCGGGCGGGCCCTCGACGAGGACGGCGGCCGGGCGGGCCGCCGCGAGCGCGGCGAGGACCGCACGGGCGGACCCGGGACCGTGGTGCCGAACCCCGAGGAGCCAGGGCCCGACGTCCGCACGGGAACCCGGAACAGCCGCCCCGGTCGTGGCGGGGCTCGTCATGCGGATACCTCGCGGCAGGCGCGGTAGAAGTCCTTCCAGCCGTCCCGCTCCCGGACCACCGTCTCCAGATACTCCTGCCAGACCACCCGGTCCGCCGCCGGGTCCCGGACGACCGCGCCGAGGATGCCGGCCGCCACATCGCCGGGCCGCAGGACCCCGTCGCCGAAGTGGGCGGCGAGGGCGAGGCCGCTGGTGACGACGGAGATCGCCTCCGCGGTGGAGAGCGTGCCGGAGGGCGACTTGAGCTTGGTGCGCCCGTCGGTGGTCACCCCGTCGCGCAGTTCGCGGAAGACCGTGACCACGCGCCGGATCTCGGCCAGGCCCTCCGGCGCGGCCGGCAGGTCGAGCGAGCGGCCGATCTGGTCGACGCGCCGGGAGACGATGTCGACCTCGGCGTCCGGGGTGGCGGGCAGCGGCAGCACGACGGTGTTGAACCGGCGGCGCAGCGCGCTGGACAGCTCGTTGACGCCGCGGTCCCGGTCGTTGGCCGTGGCGATGAGGTTGAACCCGCGGACGGCCTGGACCTCCTGGCCCAGCTCGGGCACGGGGAGCGTCTTCTCGGACAGGATCGTGATGAGCGAGTCCTGCACATCGGCGGGGATGCGGGTCAGCTCCTCGACCCGGGCGGTCATGCCCTCGGACATCGCGCGCATCAGCGGACTGGGCACCAGGGCCTCGCGGCTGGGGCCGTGGGCGAGCAGTTCGGCGTAGTTCCACCCGTAGCGCACGGCTTCCTCGGGCGTCCCGGCGGTGCCCTGCACGAGCAGCGTCGAGTCGCCGCTGACGGCGGCGGCGAGGTGCTCGGACACCCAGGTCTTGGCCGTACCGGGAACGCCGAGCAGGAGCAGCGCCCGGTCGGTGGCGAGCGTGGTCACGGCCACCTCGACCAGGCGGCGCGGACCCACGTACTTGGGCGTGATCACCGTCCCGTCCGGGAGGGCGCCGCCCTGCAGATAGGTGGCGACGGCCCAGGGCGACAGTCGCCAACGGGCGGGCCTCGGGCGGTCGTCGGCGGCCGCCAGTGCCTTCAGCTCGTCGGCGAACGCGTCCTCGGCGTGCGGGCGGAGCGCCTCGGCGCCCGCCTCCGGCTCGATGGCCGCGGTGGTTTCGGGCACGGTCATGGATCCCCCTCCAGATCGGTCGACCTGATCTGGTTCCACCGTGCACCATGCCACTGACAACGGGCCCTGATCGCAGGTCAGGGCCGGTGCACGAGGGGATTGTCAGTGGTGCCGCCTACCGTCGGGAACATGCTGCTATCTCACGGCGGAGAACCCTCGCCCACCGGTGGACCGGTGGCGCGCTGGTCGGTGGAGCAGGTGCTGGCGCTGGCTCCTGACGATGCATCACGCACGGCGGGCACGCGACTCGGTACGGCCGGCCCGTGGTCCGGGACGGGCCGCGATGGAGCGGGCGCGGTGTGGGGGCTGTGCAAGGGGAGCGGAAGCACGCCGTACCGGACCGTGGTCGACACCACCGGTCCGGCCTGCTCCTGCAGTTGCCCGAGCCGGAAGTTCCCGTGCAAGCACGCGCTGGGTCTGTTGCTGCTCCTGGCGTCCGACGACACCGCGTTCCGGCCGGGCGAACCGGCCGACTGGGCCGCGGCCTGGATCGAGGGCCGACGCGGACGGGCGGCGGAGCAGGCCGGGGCGGCCACGGGCGGCGGAGCCTCGCGGGGGCCCGCCGACGCCGCCGCCAGGAAGCGGGCGGAGCGCCGCGCCGAGCGGGTCACGGGCGGCGCCGAGGAGCTGGAGCAGCGTCTGGCCGACCTGTTGCGCGGCGGGCTCGCCGCGACCGACCGCTCGGGCTACGCCCTCTGGGACGAGACCGCGGCCCGCATGGTCGACGCCCAGGCTCCCGGTCTCGCGGCCCGGGTGCGGGAGCTGGGCGCGATCACCGGGTCCGGTCCGGGCTGGCCGGTCCGGCTGCTGGAGGAGTGCGGCCTGCTCCATCTGCTGGACACGGCCTGGCTCGGCCGGGAGCGGCTGCCGGACCCGCTGGCCGCGACGGTGCGGACGAGAGTGGGGCTGCCGATGTCCGCCGAGGGCGTCCCGGTCCGTGACCGCTGGCTGGTCCTCGCGCAGTACGACACCCCGGACGGCAGGATCGTCACCCGGCGGATCTGGCTGTACGGGCGGGATTCGGGCCGCACCGCTCTGCTGCTGTCGTTCGGCGCGGCGGGCCGGTCCCCGGCGCAGACGCTGCCGGTCGGCGCCACGATCGACGCCGAGCTGACGCCGTATCCGGGCGGCGGGCAGCTCCGGGCGGAGCTGGGCGAGCAGTTCGGGACCACGGCCCCGGCGGGCCCGCCGCCGGGCATCGCCGCAGCGGCCGCCCCGGCCGTCTACGGCACCGCCCTGCGCGAGGACCCCTGGCTGGACGCCTGCCCGGTCACCCTGCGCGACGTCATACCCGTGCCGTCCGAGGACGGCTGGCAGGTGGCCGACGCACACGCCGACTCCGCGCTGCCGATCGCCCCGGCCGCGCTGTCCCGGCCGGGGCTGTGGAAGCTCGTCGCCCTCTCCGGCGGCGGCCCGGTCACCGTGTTCGGCGAGATCGGCCACCGCGGCTTCGACCCGTTCGCGGCCTGGGACCCGGGCGAGAGGGAGGAGGTGGGCGGGCGCACCACGGGCGGGCCGGTCGTCCAACTGGTCTGACCGGTCCGGCTGGTCCGGGCTGGTCCGGCTGGTCCGGCTGATCCGGGCTGGTCTGACTGGTCCGGCTGGTCCGGCTG
>MUNB01000468.1 GCA_002154345.1 Streptomyces griseus | reverse complement strand
CTTCCCGACCCCCGGCCCGTCCCATCCTGCCGTCCACCGGCCCGGAGCCACTGATCAGTCCACACAATGGTTGCAACCCTTTGCAACTCTGGCGATGCCCGCGGGTCCGTACAAGACTGGCAGAACACTGTGCGCCGGGCCTGTCCCGGTCGCCCGGTGGTGCAGAAGCATGGAGGGTGGTGCCGTGTCGGCGCAGCACCACCCTCCGTCGCTTCTCCGCCGCGCGGTTGCTAGTCGACGACCGGCCGGGCCCGCGCCACCACGGAGGCCAGCCCCAGCGTGTGCGGCAGCGTCCCGAACCCCGTGCCCCGGTCCCGCCCCAGCCGCGAGGCGCAGAACGCGTCGGACACCTCCGACGGAGCCCAGCGCACCAGCAACGAACCCTGGAGCACCAGCGCGATCCGCTCCACCAGCCGCCGCGCCCGCGCCTCGATGCCCTCCAGATCCGCCAGCTCCGTCAGCAGGTCCTTGATCGCCGCATCCAGCCGGTGATCGGCCCCGCGCGCCTTCCCCACCTCCCGCAGGAACGCGTCCAGCGCCCGCGGCTCCCGCCGCAGCGCCCGCAGCACGTCCAGCGCCTGTACGTTGCCCGAGCCCTCCCAGATCGAGTTGAGCGGCGCCTCACGCAGCAGCCGGGGCATCCCGGACTCCTCCACGTACCCGTTGCCGCCCAGGCACTCCAGCGCCTCGCCCACCACGGCCGGACAGCGCTTGGTGACCCAGTACTTCGCGGCGGGCACCGCGAGCCGCAGGAAGGCCCGCTCCTCCTCGGTGTCCGTGTCGTACGCCGCGGCCAGCCGCATCGCCAGCACGGTCGCCGCCTCCGACTCCAGCGCCAGATCCGCCAGGACGTTGCGCATCAGTGGCGTGTCGATCAGCGGTCCGCCGAACACGGCGCGGTGCGCACTGTGATGGATCGCCTGCACCACCGCCTGCCGCATCAGCGCCGCCGAACCCACCACACAGTCGAGCCGGGTGGCCGCCACCATCTCGATGATGGTGCGCACCCCGCGCCCCTCCTCACCGACCCGGCGGGCCCACGTCCCGTCGAACTCCACCTCGGCGGAGGCGTTGGACCGGTTGCCCAGCTTGTCCTTGAGCCGCTGGAGCGCGAAGACGTTGCGCGTACCGTCCGGCAGCACGCGCGGCACCAGGAAGCAGCTCAGTCCGCCCGGCGCCTGCGCCAGCACCAGGAAGCCGTCCGACATCGGCGCCGAACAGAACCACTTGTGCCCGGTGAGCAGATACGCGCCCTCGCCGCCGGCCGGCTCCGCCCGCGTGGTGGTGGACCGCACATCCGTGCCGCCCTGCTTCTCCGTCATGCCCATCCCGAAGAGCACCCCGCTCTTCAGCCCGGCGGGCCGCAGCCCCTCCTCGTACACGTGCGAGGTCAGCAGCGGCTCCCACTCGGCGGCCAGCGCCGGATCGGTCCGCAGCGCGGGCACCGCCGCGTGCGTCATCGACAGCGGGCAGCCGTGCCCCGCCTCGGCCTGCGTCCAGACCAGGAACCCCGCCGCACGCCGGACATGGCCGGCCGGACGCCCCCAGGCATCCGTCAGCCCGGCCTCGACCGCGTGCCCCAGCAGCCGGTGCCAGGACGGATGGAACTCCACTTCGTCGATGCGATGCCCATAACGGTCATGGGTGCGCAGGACGGGCGGATACGCGTTCGCCAGCGCACCCCATTCCCGCGCCTGCGCGGAGCCCGCGGACCGGCCGAGCTCCCCGAGCTCCTCCCGTGCCACGGGCCGGACACCGGGCTCGACATGACGCTCGACGGCCTCGGACAGCACCCGGTCGGCGGCGAAGACGTCATAGCCGACCAGCGGCGGAACCTGATTGGTCACGGTGTGGGTGGTGGCTGCCATGCCGATACGGTAAGGACGTGCAGGCAGCAAATGAAACACCCGAGCGGCCACCGGGCCGGCTCCACCGGGCGCGAGTGCTCTACCGCAACGTCTCCAAGAGGCGGATGGCGTGGCACTTGCTCAAGGACACCGTCAACTCGTGCATCGAGTACCGCATTCTGGGGCTCGCGGCCGAGGCGGCGTTCTTCACCCTGCTCTCGTTGCCCCCGCTGCTGCTCGGCCTGATCGGACTGCTCGGTTACGTCGACGAGTGGACGACCACGACCACGGTCGCCTCCATCGAGCGCAACATCCTCTCCGCCGCACAGACGGTGCTGTCCGAACGCGGGGTCAACGACTTCGCCAAACCGCTGCTCGCCGACGTCACGACCGGGGCCCGCCCCGACGTCATCTCCATCGGCTTCGCCATCGCCCTGTGGTCGGGCTCCCGCGCGGTGAACGTCTTCATCGACACCATCACCGTCATGTACGGACTCGACGGCCACCGTGGCATCGTCAAGACCCGGCTGCTGGCCTTCCTGCTGTACGTCGTTGCCCTGCTGCTCGGCGCCGTGGTGCTGCCGCTGCTGGTCGTCGGCCCGGACCGGGTGGTCGAGTTCGTGCCCTGGGGCACCGAGGTCATAGCCGTCCTGTACTGGCCGCTGGTGATGCTGCTGACCGTCGCGTTCCTCACGACGCTCTACCACGTGTCCGTGCCGGTGCGTTCGCCCTGGATCGAGGATGTGCCCGGGGCGCTGGTGGCGCTCGGCATGTGGGTCCTCGGCAGCTTCCTGCTGCGTATCTATCTGACCAACACGGTCGAAGGCCCGACCATCTACGGCTCGTTGGCCGCGCCCATCGCCGTCCTGCTGTGGATCGGCATCTCCGCCTTCGCGGTCCTGGTCGGCGCCGCGGTCAACGCGGCCATCGACCGGGTGTGGCCCTCGCTCGCCACGGCCGCCGCCCGCGAGGCCACCGAACGCGTCCGGGCCGCGCAGGCCGCCGAGTTCGTCGCCCGGACCCGCTCAACCGGTTACGAGGCCGTGGACGAGGACGACGATGACGAGGACGACGGCCCGGCGTACATGCCCTCCGAGTTCCCCGAACGCTGGTCCCGCTTCCTGCCGCCCGACGACGTGAAGTCCCGGCTGCACGCGACCTGGGAGAAGGAACCCAAGGACCCGCAGGAGCCCAGGGAACCCACGCACGCCAGGGAAGCCGAGGAGCCGCCCTCGCGTTAGCGCCTGTCTGGCCATTCCCGTCGTTGCCCGTAGGGCGGCCGTGCGGCGTCAGGTGCGTGCTCTCGGCGTGCCGGCCCCAGGCCCTCGTACTGGACGTACTTGGGTCTGGGGTCGGTGCGGCGAGAGTGCGTGCATGGCGTCGTGAGGCAGACGGGAATGGCCAGACAGGCGCTAGCGTGGAGGCATGGCCCGGGAAGAACAGCGCGACCAGGAGCACCCGCGCTACCGGGAGCGGCCCTCCCGGCTGGACGGGGCCGTAGTCTGGACGCTGGACGTTCCGCCCGGCCCGCGACAGACCGCCCGGCCCGTCCTGCCCGACGGCTGCATGGACCTGATCTGGACCGCCGGACGTCTCGTCGTCGCCGGGCCCGACACCCACGCCTTCCAGGTCGACCCCCGCGACCGCGGCTCCTGCGCCGCGATCCGGTTCGGGCCCGGCACCGCCCCCGTCCTGCTCGGCGTACCGGCGTACGAGCTGCGCGACCACCGGGTCGAACTCGCCGACCTCTGGCCCCGCACCACCGTCCGGGAACTCACCGGCCGGATCGACCGGGCCGCCGACCCCGTCACCGCCCTGGAGGAGTTCGCACTGGGCCGGGCCGCCGACACCGGCCCCCCGGACCCGCTCACGGCGGCCGTCGCCGACCGGCTGCGGCGCGGCCGCTCCGTGGCGTCGACGGCCGCCGAGACCGGCCTCGGCCCCCGCCAGCTGCACCGCCGCTCACTCGCCGCCTTCGGCTACGGCCCCAAGACGCTGGCCCGGATCCTCCGGCTCCAACGCGCCCTGGCCCTGATCCGCACCGGCCTGCCCTACGCCGAGGCCGCGTACCGGGCGGGCTGCACCGACCAGGCGCACCTGGCCCGCGAGATGCGCGACCTGGCCGGCACGACCCTCGGGGCCCACTTCGGGCGCTACGAGGCGTCGGCCGCGGCGAACAGCGAGACCCCGCAGCCGTCCGGGTCCAGCACGACCGCGTAGCGCTGCCCCCACACCGCGTCCCACGGCTTCAGATGCCCGGTGTACCCGGCCCCGGTCAGCTCCGCGTACACCGCGTCCACCTCCCGCGGGCTGTCGCAGACGAAGGCCAGGGCGACCCGCTCACCGCCGCCCGCCGGGCGCTTCCAGGCGGGATCGAACGAGGCGATGACCTCCTCCGTGTCCCACAGCAGCCGCTGCCCGCCCGGCAGGGTCACCTCGACATGGGGCGCGGACTCCGCCCCGTCGGGGATGTCGAGGCCGAGCCTGCGGTAGAAGGCGAGCGAGGCCGCCAGGTCCGCCGTGATGATGCTGATCGCGTCGAGTCGTGGAGTCATGCCCCGACCGTAGGCACGCGGCACCGCGGCCGTCTTGTACGAATCGGTCACCCGAACCGGCGGGTTCACCCCAGGCAGTCCTCCGGCGAGGTCCCCGGATCGGTCAGCGCGAGGCCCAGGGCCGCCCGCTCGGTGATCCACCGCGTCGGCCGGTGGCGCGGGTCGCCCGTCGTCGCGTGCAGCGACCGCTGGAGCCCCAGCACCCTCGCGGCCCCGACCCGCTCGCCCCAGGCCAGCGGACCGGCCGGATAGCCGAGCCCCGTGGTCACCGCCAGATCGATGTCGGCGGGCGCGGCGAGCGAGCGCTCCGCGATCGAGCAGCCGACCGCGACGACCGAGGACAGCAGCCGCTGCGCGACCGTGCCCGCGGTGTCCCGCACCACCGACACCGCGTACGGCTCACCGCCCTCCGCGGCCCGCGCCAGCACCGCCCGCGCGTCCCGGGCGGCCGGCGGATCACCGGCCGCCGTCACCGCGAGGACCCGCCGCCGCCCCGCCGCCGGCAGCACCTCGACGCCGAACGTACGCTCCCGGGGCAGCCCGCCCGCCGCGACCGCCGCCGACACCGCCGTCCCCCAGACGGGCACCAGCACCACGGCATCCGCCGACGGACCCGCACCCCGCTCCAGCCGGGCCCCCGCCGCCTCCAGCGCACCGGCCAGGGCCTCCTCGTACGCGGCGGTCTCCGGCCGCCCGCCCGGCACCAGGAACACCGGGCGATCCGCATCCCCGGTGACCGCGCTCTCCGGTGCCGGGCCGGCCGCCCCGTCGCCGTACGCGTACCAGCCCCGGCCCGTCTTACGGCCGTGCAGCCCCGCCACCACCCGGTTCGGGGTCAGGAAGGACGGGCGCAGCCGGTCCTCGTACCGGAAGCCCTGCCAGATCGAGTCGATCACCGCGGCCGTCACATCGAGACCGGTCAGATCCATCAGCTCGAACGGGCCCATCCGCAGCCCCAGCACGTCCCGGCCGATCCGGTCGATCTCCGCCGGGTCCGCCACCGACTCCTCCAGCAGCGCCAGCGCCTCGGTCACCAGCCCCCGCCCGGCGTGGTTCACCAGGAACCCGGGGGTGTCGGCCACCGTCACCGCCCGGTGTCCGCACCCCTCCACCAGCTCGGTGAGCAGCGCCGGGATCTCCGGGCGGGTGGCCGCGCCCGGCACCACCTCCACGATCCGCATCAGCGGCACCGGGTTGAAGAAGTGCAGCCCGGCCAGGCGCGAGGGGTCCTGGAGCGTCGCCGCGATCCGGGTCACCGACAGGGAGGAGGTGTTGGTCGCGAAGACGGCGGAGGCGGGCAGTGCCCGCTCCAGCTTCCCGAACACCTCCGCCTTGGTCTCCAGATCCTCCCGTACGGCCTCGATCACCAGCTCCACCTCCGGACCCGCCGCCCACGGCTCGGCGAGCGGCACCAGCCGGGCCACGGCCCCGTCCCGGTCGGCGGCGGACATCCGGCCCTTGGCCACCGCCCGGTCCAGCATCGAGGCGACGAAGCCCAGCGCCTCCGTCACCGCCTCGGGCCGTACGTCCCCGAGCTCGACGGTGTGTCCGGCGCTCGCCGCCCACTGGGCGATACCGCGGCCCATGGCCCCGGCTCCGACGATCCTGATACGCATGGCGGTGAGAGCCCTTTCGACGGCGGTACCCGCGGTGGGGTACACGGTTTGTTCAACGGAGGTAGACCCGGCCCGGGTCGACATCGTCGCGCAGGAGCAGCAGCTCCGCAGGGGTGGGCGGGTCCGTCGTCGCGACCGTGCCGGCCACCTCCAGCTCCCAGCCGGTCGCGGCCCGGACCTGCTCCACGGTGACCCCGGGGTGCACGGCGACCAGCCGCAGTTCGTCGCCGACGCCCTCCCGGGCGAGGACGCCCAGCTCGGTGACGACCCGGGTGACGCCGACGCCCAGCGGACGGATCCCGTCCGCCAGCGCCCGTTCCGGACCCGGCGTGGTGCAGAAGTCCAGTTCAGCGGCGAAGGAGCGCGGCGTGTGGCGGCGCATCACCACGAACACCTCCCGGGCGTTCGCCATCACCTCGACCGCGCCCCCGGAACCCGGCAGCCGCACCGACGGGCGGTCCCAGTCCCCGATGACCGAGGTGTTGAGGCTGCCCCACCGGTCGATCTGCGCGGCCCCCAGGAAGCCCACGTCGATGTGCCCGCCCTGGAGGACCGAGCCGAACAGCGTCGGCATGGACACCACCGCCTCGGCGCCCGTGATCAGGACGGCGTCCGCGATGGTCTCCGGCAGGTGGGAGGGGTGCGCGCCGCAGACCCCGGACTCGTACACCACCTCGATGTCCGGTGCGATCGTCAGCCGCGCCAGCTCGGCCGCCAGCGTCGGCAGCCCGATGCCCGCGAACACCGTGCGGCGCCCGGCCAGTTCACGCGAGGCGACGACGGACAGCAGCTCCGAGGAGGTGACGGACCGCGTGGGATCCGTGGACTCCCTGGGCTCCCCGGACTCCGCCGGCCGGCCGCTCACAGCCGCCGCCCGTAGTCCACCGGCTCGCTCAGGGCCTCACCGACCGCGAGCCCCGCCCAGAACTCCTCGCCCAGCTTCGCCACGTACGCCGCGTGGTCGGCCGTTCCGTACACCCATTCCTCCAGCCACTCCCGCAGCCGCACCGGGTCCGCGCTGATCGCGGACCAGGACCGGTAGAAGGCGTTGTCCCGGTCGTAGTAGCCCTGCGCGAACGAGGGGTGCGCCCCGCGCGGGCAGACCACCACCGCGTCGACCGCGTGCGCCGGGATCAGCGTGCGGTTCGGGTCCGAGCGGATCACCTCGTCCGCGACCAGCTCCTCCACCACCACGACCGCCCGCTCCGCCGCGAACACCGCCTCGGCCTGGACCCCGGTCAGCCCCCAGATCTGGGTGTTGCCCCGGCGGTCGGCGCGCTGCGCATGGACGAACGTCACGTCCGGGTTGACCGGCGGCACCACGTAGATCTGCTCCGGCTCGCGCCCGTCCGGCCCGGGATAGGGCGATGTCACCTTGCGGATGCCCGGGTTCACCGAGGGCAGGTCGCTGCCGCCGTACGAGCGCAGCGGATGGAACGGCAGCCGCTGCGCACCGGCGAGATACCGGCACACCATCCCGTAGTGGCTGTACTCCTCGAACGCCAGCGGCTCCGGATCGGCCCGCTCGATCCGCCGCCGCAGCTCACCGAGCGAACCGGCGGAGGAGTTGCCCACGAAGGAGGAGACCAGCCGCGCCACACACCCGGCCGCCAGCATCTGGTCCACCACGATGTCCGCCGTCATCCGCACGACGGTGAGCCCGCGCCGCCCCTGCCGGATGATCTCGTGGCCCGCGGCGGTCGGGATGAGATGGGTGAACCCTTCCAGGCTCACGGTCTCCCCGTCGTGCACGAAGCGCGCGACGGCCTCCCGCATCGACACGACCTTGCCGGCCGTCCGTTCCACAGCGCTCCCCGGCGTCGGTGTACAGGTCGCACCACCGTGCCAGGGGCCATTGATCGGTGTCCAATACCGAATTAGGCTCGCATTGAGAGGCATCAGGTCTCATTCGGACCTCGGAGGACCGGGAGGGGAGGCAGACGTATGGAACTGCGCCACCTGAAGGCCTTCCTCGCCGTGGCCGAGGAACTGCACTTCGGCCGGGCCGCCAAACGCCTCCAGATGGCACAGCCGCCCCTGAGCCAGCAGATCCGGCAGCTGGAGAAGGAGCTGGGCGTCCAGCTCTTCCGCCGCAACACCCGCTCCGTCCGGCTCACCGGCGCGGGGGAGACCTTCCTCGATCCCGTACGGACCCTCCTCGACGACCTCGACACCGCCGTCCGGGCCGCCCGCTCGGCGGGCCGGGGCGAGTACGGCCGGGTGACCATCGGCTTCGCCGGCGCCTCCAGCCACGAGACGCTGCCCCGTCTCACCCGCGCCGTGCGCGCCGCACACCCCGGGCTCGAACTGGTCATGACCGGCCAGACGTACGCCAACGTCGCGCTGTCCCGGGTCGCCGACGGCTCGCTCGACCTCGGCTTCGTCCGGCTGCCGGTGACCCGGCCCGGAGTGGCCCACCGGGTGATCGACGAGGAGGAGCTGCTGTGCGCCCTGCCCTTCGACCACCCGCTCGCCCGGCACGCGGCGGTGCCGCTCGCCGAGCTGGCGGACGAGCCGTTCGTCTCCTTCCCCGCCAACACCGGCTCCACCGTGCGCGACGCCATGACCGAGGCCTGCGAGAGCGCCGGGTTCACCCCGCGCGTCGTCCAGGAGGCCCCCGACTCGTACACGATCATGGCGCTCGTCGCCGCCGGGGTCGGCGTCACCCTCACGGTCACCTCCGTACGCCACATCCAGCAGAGCGGACTCATCTACCGGCCCCTCGCAGGACCGCCCATCCGCCGCCAGGCGGCCCTGGCCTGGCGTGCCGACAACCCCTCCGCCGCCCTGCACGCCGTGCTCGCCGTCGCCCGGGACGCCCTGCCGACCCCCGTACGCGGACCACGCGGCGAACCGATTGAGACGCCGGGCCTCTCGATGGGGGACACATCCGGTATTGGACCGGCTCAGTCACCGGATGCGAAGGTCACCTCAGCACCCGCCGCTCCGCGCACCCCGCCACCCGCGCCCCGCCCGTCGCCCTGAAGGAAAGGCCCCGCCGTGCCGCTCGACGTCGTCATCTGCGAACCCCTGCGCACCCCCATCGGCCGGTTCGGCGGGGCCTTCGCCCAGCAGACCCCGGCCGCGCTGGCCGCACGCGTCATCGCGGAGATCGTCACCCGCACCGGCATCGACCCCGACCGGGTCGACGAGGTGATCCTCGGCCATGCCTACCCGACCAGCGAGGCCCCCGCCATCGGCCGGGTCGCCGCTCTGGACGCCGGACTGCCCACCACGGTCACCGGCACCCAGATCGACCGCCGCTGCGGCTCCGGGCTCCAGGCGGTGCTGGACGCGGCGATGCAGATCCGGGCCGGGTTCAGCGAGGTCGTGATCGCGGGCGGCGTCGACGTGATGAGCGCCGCCCCCTACTACACCCACGACGGACGCTGGGGCATCAAGGGCCCCGGCCTCCAGCTCCACGACGCCCTCGCCCGGGGCCGCGTCACCGCCGGAGGCGTCAACCACCCGGTCCCCGGCGGCATGATCGAGACGGCGGAGAACCTGCGCCGGGAGTACGGCATCGGCCGCGCCGACCAGGACGCCCTGGCCCTGCGTTCCCAGCAGCGGGCCGCCCGCGCCGTCGCCGAGGGCCGCTACGACGCGGAGACCGTCCCCGTCACCGTACGCACCCGCAGGGGTGAGACGACCGTCACCGCCGACGAACACCCCCGTCCCGACACCACCGCCGAACAACTCGCCGCCCTCCGGCCGGTGATGGCGAAGTCCGACCCGGACGCCACCGTCACCGCGGGCAACGCCAGCGGCCAGAACGACGCGGCCGCCGCCTGCCTGGTCACCAGCGCCGAAACCGCCGAACGCCTCGGCCTCACCCCGCTCGTCCGGCTCGTCTCCTTCGCCCGCGCCGGGGTGCCCGCCGCGACGATGGGCATCGCCCCCGTCGCCGCCACCCGCACCGCCCTAGGCCGGGCCGGACTCACCCTCGCCGACCTGGACCTGATCGAGCTGAACGAGGCGTTCGCCGCCCAGGTGCTGGCCTGCACAAGGGAGTTGGGCCTCGGCGAGAAGGACCACGAGCAGCGCGTCAACGTCAACGGCTCGGGCATCTCGCTGGGCCACCCGGTCGGCGCCACCGGAGCCCGCATCCTCGCCACCCTCGCCCGCGAACTCCACCGCCGCCAGGCGCGGTACGGCCTGGAGACGATGTGCATCGGCGGCGGCCAGGGCCTCGCCGCGGTCTTCGAACGCATCGCGGACTGAGGGCAGTCGGGCCGCCGCCGCCTCACGGGACGACGGCGGTCTCCTCGTAGAAGTAGTGCCGCGCCCCGGCCAGTACCCCGCGGAACCAGACGTCCACCTCGTTCTGCCCCATCGCCGGCCAGTCCGGGGTCTCCTCGACCAGAGCGCGCCCCATCCGCCGGCCCAGCTCCACGAAGTGCGCGCCCGCCGCCGTGCGTTCGTCCGCGTACCGCTCCAGCGCCGCGGCGAGGTCCGGCCCTTCCCGGAGCACCCGCTCCAGACACAGGGCGTCCTGGAGGGCCTTGACCGCGCCGGTGGCGGTGTGCGGTCTGGTCACCCCGGCCGCGTCCCCGGCCAGCAGCAGTGGTGAGCGGGCGACCCGGGGCGCCTGCACATCGGCGACCGGGTGGCAGACCGCCGCCCGCCGCCCGCCCCGCGCGACGATCTCCGCCCACGCGGCGGGGAAGTGCTCCCGCGCCAGCTCGTGCACGTACGGCCCCGGCTCGGCCCCCTCGGGAGGGCGGCCGTAAATGGCGTACGCCAGCAGCCGGTTGCCCGCACCACCGCTTCCGTCACCGTCCTGCGGGCCGCCCGGGATCAGATAGAAGATGCCGTGCCCGCCGGGGTACCCCAGGGTCACCCACGCGCCGCGCAGCAGCTCCAGCTCCCGGGGGTGCCCGGACCGCGCGTCGAGCGGGATCGCACCGCGCCAGACCAGATACGGGGCGGGCCGCGGCCGCAGCCCCGGGGCGAGGAGCTGCCGGGTGGCGGAGGCATGCCCGTCGGCGCCCACGACCATGTCGTACGTTTCCTCGCCCCCCCGCGGTGGTGATCACCGCCCCGCCGGATCCGCCCGCACCGACCGAGACCACCGGCCGCCCCCGGAGGTAGCGCGCGCTTCCGGCGCTCGCGCGCAACGACCGCCACAGGAGGCCCCAGTTGCACGGGGTCACGGGGGAGGGCTGCCGGGCGAGCTCCCGCGCCGACCGGCCACCGGGCTCCCGGGTCAGCCAGACCCGCGTGCCCACCGGGGCCGTCGGCATCGCCGCGTCCAGATACCCGGATCCGACCAGCTCCGCGTGGAGCGGCGGCGGGATCACGATGCCGAACCCCCGGTCCTGCAGCTCGGCTTCGCTCCGCTCGTACACGGTGACCTCCGCCCCGGCCCGCCGGCCCGCGACGGCCGCCGCGCACCCCGCGATACTGCCGCCGATCACCCCGATACGTAACGCGGTCGCCACGTCCCCGGCCCTTCCCGTCGTCCCGCTCGCTCCCGGCCTTCCGCGCGGCGCGCGGTGCCCCGGCCCATCGTTCCACCACCGCGCCCGGAGCCCCGGGCGAACCGGCGGCCGGGCACACAGAAGGTCCGGCCGGACAGTCCCCGCTGTCCGGCCGGACCTCGTTCTTCCGCGGGAGCTCCGTCAGTCCCGCGCGTTGCGCGTACGACGCATCAGCACCGCACCGCCGAGCAGCAGCGCGGCGCTCGCGCCGGCCGCCAGGCCGAGGTCGGCGGCACCGGTGTCGGCCAGGTGCGCGCCCGGGGTGTTGGCCCCGGGGGTGTTGGACCCGGGCGTGTCCGAGCCGGGGGTGTCGGTACCGGGGGTGTCGGTCGGCGGCTGGTCCACGGGCGGCTGGTCCACCGGCGGCTCGTCGACCGGCGGCTCGTCCACGGGCGGCTCGTCCACGGGCGGCTCGTCGACGGGCGGCTCGTCGACCGGGGGTTCATCGACGGGCGGCTCGTCGACCGGGGGCTCGTCCACGGGCGGCTCGTCCACCGGCGGCTCGTCGACCGGCGGCTCGTCCACCGGGGGCTTGACCGGCGGGTGTTCGTGCTTCGGGCCGTCGGCGTTCACGCACTTGTTGCCGAAGGCCGGGTTCAGCAGAGCGATGACGTTGACGGTGTTGCCGCACACATTGACCGGGACGTGCACCGGCACCTGCACGGCGTTGCCCGAACCGACCCCCGGCGAACCGACGGCCGCGCCCTCGGCCGACGCGTCGGCGTGCGCGGTGCCGCCCACCGCTGCCAGGAGGCCCGAGGCGGCCGCCATGACGATAATGCTTTTGTTCAAGACCTGTCGCATTACTTGCCCTTCCTTAGGACATTCGCGAGGACATCGCGTGGGTGCTTCGCGCGCGGACGGGCAGCCATCGGGCGGAGCCGCTGCACAGCCGGACCGCGTGGGAAGCCATGGTGAAAGTGATGAAGACGTGCGCGCTGGACGATTGCCATAACGATGCGGGTGCGTACGGGAAACTTGGAATTGCGTGGAAATTGTGTAATCACCCGAACGGGTGGTGTCTCTCGATCCCGCGCATCCCGGTGCGCAGCGCGAGAAAAACGATTCGCCCTCAACTGGGCCGCAGTCCGCCGGTGTTGACCCCGGGGAAATGCTCACCCCGGATGCGGAGCGGCGTCAGGGCCGTCGATCCTCGCCCACCCGTTCGGGCGAAAGGTTTCGGGACGGGCGTGCGCAATTTCTTCACGAACGGACGGCCGTACGAACAGAGGTGGGGGGGCGCCCTCTGTCCGGCATTCGGGTGAATGGGCGGAACCAAACGCCGGGTCGCGAGTTGACCAGGGGGCTCCGCCGCGGGGCAATCGGTACGAGAAGGGTTCATCGTGATCAAGAAGGTTCTGGCTACGGGCGCTGTCGCCGCCTCCATCCTCGGTCTCGGCGCGACGCAGGCCATGGCGATCGGCAACGACGGAGGCACGACCTCGGTCAACGGCAACGGCGCCTCGCAGTCCTTCGGCAACGCCGAGACCCACGGCGACTGGAGCCCGCAGTTCGGCCTGGTCCAGGGCTCGCTCAACAAGCCCTGCATCGGCCTGCCGCTGAAGGCCAACGCCGGTTCGCTCGTCGGCCTCGTGCCGATCGCGGTCCAGGACATCAACGTCCTGTCCTCCCCGCAGAACCAGCAGTGCACCGAGAACTCCACCCAGGCCAAGGGTGACGAGGCTCTGTCGCACATCCTGGACGACATCCCGATCCTGTCGGGCAACGGCGCCAACAACGGCTGATACGGCTGAAATACCCGGGCCCGGGCCCTCGGAGTTCCTCCACCGAGCGGCTCGGGCCCGCTGCTGTACCGGGCATTGCGGCATTCGGGCGGTTCTCCGGAAAACCGCTCCCGGAAGAGTTTCGATCGCGAACCTCCGTCGTTACGAATAGCAGCGCCGGAGTCACGAGCGATCAGGACCCGGCTCGGGCGGCACGAATGTCGTGACCGCACCGGACTCCGCCGAGGAAAGGGAAGAAAAGTGAAGTACACCAAGATTGCCGCCGTCGCCGCCGGAACGCTCATGGCGATGGGCGCCGCCGCGCCGGCCATGGCCGACTCGGGCGCCGAGGCCATTGCCGCGCACTCCCCGGGCGTGCTGTCGGGCAACATCCTCCAGGCCCCGATCCATATTCCGGTGAACGTCTGCGGCAACACCGTCAACGTGATCGGTGCGCTGAACCCGGCCTTCGGCAACACCTGCATCAACAAGTGAACCTCTGACCGGCCGGGCCGCGCGCCCGTGAGCCGGTGGGCCCCGGACGGCATTCGCCGCCCGGGGCCCTTCTCGTGCACCGCCGGAGAAACTCGCCGCCCCGCAGTTTCCAGAAAGCGACCTGATCGTTATTCAAGGAGAAAGCGGCAGAAGTCACAGGTAAAGAAGGCTTGTGTGCGGCACGGGAACGTGACCGAAACAGATGCCGCGCAGAAGGGATTCCCAGTGAAGTACGCGAAGACCGCCGCGCTCGTTGCCGGTTCCGTGGCCGCCCTCGGAGCGGCTGCTCCCGCCTTCGCCGCTACTGACGTCACGGCCCCCAACTTCAGCCTCGACCGTGGTCTCAACCAGGTCATGGCCAGCGCCCCGCAGGTCGTGGACCCGCTGGTCGAGACCGTCGGCGACACCACCGAGACGGTCTCGAAGGACGGCACGGTCGGCAAGCTGGCGGGCGAGGCCACCGGTGTGGCCGGAGGCGCGGCCCCGCTGCTCGGCGGAGTGCCCCTCGGCGGCTGACCGTCCAGGACGGCGGCTCCACCGGCTTTCGCCGGTCCGCTTCCTCCGGTGCCGTTCTTCCTTCTCGTGGACACCCGAAATCGTGGACACCCGGAAGGAAAAGCACCGTTCGAGTGAATGGGCATAACCAGACCCCGCCGGAACGAGTTGATCAGATCGCTCCGGACAGGCGGGCACACGTTTCATCCAGAAGGGCTTTTCATGATCAAGAAGATTATGGCCTCGGCAGCCGTCGCTGCCTCGGTCGTCGGTGCCTCCGCTGCGGCCGCCCCCTCCGCCATGGCCATCGGCAACGACAGCGGCACCACGTCGATCAACGGCAACGGCGCCTCGCAGGCCTACGGCAACTCCGCCACCCACGGCGACTGGAGCCCGCAGTTCGCGCTCATCCAGGGCTCGCTGAACAAGCCCTGCATCGGCCTGCCCGCCAAGGCGAACCTCGGCTCCCTCGTCGGCGTCGTGCCGATCGCGGTCCAGGACATCAACGTCCTGTCCTCCCCGCAGAACCAGCAGTGCACC
>MUNB01000467.1 GCA_002154345.1 Streptomyces griseus | reverse complement strand
AGATGTGTATAGGGGACAGCTTCGGCCCGGTTCGCCGCCCCGATTGTTGCGGAGGGATGAAATCCGCTCCCCGCCGTGTTGGTGCCTCCGGAAGATCGAACGGGACGGATCGAACGGGACGGGGAGGCAACGCGTGACGAGCGCAGAGCAACAGGGCTGGGGCCGACGGCTGACCGGGTACGCGTGGCGGTACCGGCGGAACGTCGTGCTCGCTCTCGGCTCGTCGCTCGCCGGTATGGGCGTCATGGCCCTCGTGCCGCTCATCACCAAGGTGATCATCGACGACGTGGTCACCGACCACACCCGGTCGCTCGCCGTCTGGACCGGGCTGCTCATCGGCGCGGCCGTCCTCGTCTACATCGCCACCTACATCCGCCGCTACTACGGCGGCCGGCTCGCCCTCGACGTCCAGCACGATCTGCGTACGGACATGTACGCCACCGTCACCCGGCTCGACGGGAAGCGTCAGGACGAGCTGTCCACCGGGCAGGTCGTCGGCCGGGCCACCAGCGACCTCCAGCTGATCCAGGGGCTGCTGTTCATGCTCCCGATGACCATCGGGAACGTCCTGCTCTTCCTCATCTCCCTGGTGATCATGGCGTGGCTCTCGCTGCCCCTGACCCTCGTCGCGCTCGCCGTCGCCCCCGCCCTCTGGTTCATCGCCCGCCGCTCCCGTACCCGCCTCTTCCCCGCCACCTGGTACGCCCAGAGCCAGGCCGCCGCCGTCGCCGGAGTCGTCGACGGGGCCGTCTCCGGGGTCCGGGTCGTCAAGGGGTTCGGGCAGGAGGACCAGGAGACCGGCAAGCTCCGCGAGGTCGGGCGGCGGCTGTTCGCCGGGCGGCTGCGCACCATTCGGCTGAACTCCCGCTACACCCCCGCCCTCCAGGCCGTGCCCGCCCTCGGCCAGGTCGCCATGCTCGCCCTCGGCGGCTGGCTGGCCACCCGGGGCGAGATCACGCTCGGCACGTTCGTCGCCTTCTCCACCTACCTCGCCCAGCTCGTCGGCCCGGTCCGGATGCTCGCCATGGTCCTCACCGTCGGCCAGCAGGCCCGCGCCGGCGTCGAACGCGTCCTGGAGCTGATCGACACCGAGCCCTCCCTGCGGGACGGTACGAAGGAGCTGCCCGCCGACGCCCCGGCCGGGATCGAGTTCGACGACGTCACCTTTGGATACGAGGACGACCGGCCCGTTCTCGACGGGTTCTCGCTCACCGTCGAACCCGGCGAGACCGTCGCCGTCGTCGGCGCCTCCGGCAGCGGCAAGTCCACCGTCTCGCTCCTGCTGCCCCGCTTCTACGACGTCTCCCACGGGGCCGTCCTCATCGGCGGCCACGACGTCCGCGAACTCACCCAGGCCTCCCTGCGCGCCGCCATCGGACTCGTCCCCGAGGACAGCTTCCTGTTCTCCGACACCGTCCGCGCCAACATCGCCTACGGCCTGCCCGACGCCACCCAGGAGCAGATCGAGGCGGCCGCCCGCGCCGCCCAGGCCCACGGGTTCATCTCCGACCTGCCGAACGGGTACGACACCACCGTCGGCGAGCACGGCCTCACCCTCTCCGGCGGCCAGCGCCAGCGCGTCGCCCTCGCCCGCGCCATCCTCACCGACCCCCGGCTCCTCCTCCTCGACGACGCCACCTCCGCCGTCGACGCCCGCGTCGAGCACGAGATCCACGAGGCGCTGAAACAGGTGATGGCGGGGCGCACCACCCTGCTCATCGCCCACCGGCGCTCCACCCTCCAGCTCGCCGACCGCATCGCCGTCCTGGACGGCGGGAAGCTCGCCGCGGTCGGCACCCACCAGGAGCTGGAGCGCACCTCCGCGCTCTACCGCCGCCTCCTCACCGACCCCGACGAGCTCGGAGGCACCTCGCCCGGCCACCGGCCGCCGCGCACCGGGACGGACCTGGAGGACGACCGCGCCCTCCAGGAGGAGCTGGACGCCGAGTTCGACGCGGAGCGCGGCATCACCCCCGAGCTGTGGATCCGCAAGGAGGAGGAGCGGGACACCACCGTCGCCGGTATGCCCGCCACGCCCGAACTGCTCGCCCAGGTCGAGGCGCTGCCGCCCGCCACCGACACCCCCGAGGTCGACGAGGCCGCCGCGGTGCGCCCGGAGGAGTCCTACGGGCTGCGCCGGCTGCTGCGCGGGTTCGGGGCGGCCCTGCTCATCAGCCTCGGGCTCGTCGCCGTCGACGCCGGCATGGGCCTGCTGCTGCCGGTCCTCATCCGGCACGGCATCGACGAGGGCGTCAGCCAGATCTCGATCGGCGCGGTGTGGGCGGCCTCCGCGCTCGCACTGGTCGTCGTGCTCGTCCAGTGGATCGCCCAGACCGGCGAGATCCGGATGACCGGCCGGACCGGCGAACGGATCCTCTACGCCCTCCGCCTGAAGATCTTCGCCCAGCTCCAGCGCCTCGGCCTCGACTACTACGAGCGCGAGCTGACCGGCCGGATCATGACCCGGATGACGACGGACGTCGACGCGCTCTCCACGTTCCTCCAGACCGGACTCGTCACCGCGTTCGTCTCCGTGGTCACCTTCTTCGGCATCATGGTCGCGCTGCTCGTCCTGGACATCCAGCTTGCCCTGGTCGTCTTCGCCACCCTGCCCGTGCTGATCATCGGCACCTTCTTCTTCCGGCGCAGCAGCGTCAAGGCGTACGAACTGGCCCGGACCCGCATCAGCGCCGTCAACGCCGACCTCCAGGAGTCCGTCTCCGGCCTCCGGATCGTCCAGGCCTTCGGCCGCGAGCACGACGGGGTCGCCCGCTACGCCGAGCGCAGCGACCACTACCGCCAGGCCCGGGTACGCGGCCAGTGGCTGATCTCCGTCTACTTCCCGTTCGTCCAGCTGCTGGCCTCCGTCGCCGCCGCCGCGGTGATGATCGTCGGCGCGGGCCGGATCGACAACGGCACGCTGACCGTCGGCGCCCTGGTCGCCTACCTCCTCTACATCGACCTGTTCTTCGCCCCCGTCCAGCAGCTCTCGCAGGTCTTCGACGGCTACCAGCAGGCCACCGTCTCGCTCGGCCGCATCCAGGAACTGCTGCGCGAGCCCACCTCCACCGCCGACCCGGACGAACCGCTCGACGTGCTCTCGCTGCGCGGCGAGATCGCGTTCGAGGACGTCTCCTTCGCGTACGGCTCCGACGAGGAGGCCCTCACCGGCGTCGACCTGCGGATCCCGGCCGGTCAGACGGTGGCGTTCGTCGGGGAGACCGGGGCCGGGAAGTCGACCCTGGTCAAGCTCGTCGCCCGGTACTACGACCCCACCGGCGGCCGGGTCACCGCCGACGGCACCGACCTCCGCCGCCTCGACATGACCGCCTACCGGCACCGCCTCGGCGTCGTCCCGCAGGAGGCGTACCTCTTCGCCGGCACGGTCCGCGACGCCATCGCCTACGGGCTGCCCGACGCCACCGACGCCGAGGTGGAGGCCGCCGCCCGCGCGGTCGGCGCGCACGAGATGATCGCCACGCTGGAGGACGGCTACCTCCACGAGGTCGCCGAGCGCGGCCGCAACCTCTCCGCCGGACAGCGCCAGCTCATCGCGCTGGCCCGCGCCGAGCTGGTCGACCCGGACGTGCTGCTCCTGGACGAGGCCACCGCCGCCCTCGACCTCGCCACCGAGGCCCTGGTCAACCAGGCCACCGACCGGCTCGCCGGCCGCCGCACCACGCTGGTGGTGGCCCACCGGCTGACCACCGCCGCCCGCGCCGACCGGGTCGTGGTGATGGACCACGGGCGCGTCGTCGAGGACGGTACGCACGACGAACTGCTCGCCCGGGACGGGCGGTACGCCCGGCTGTGGCGCACCTTCATCGGCGAGGGCATAGGGGAGGACGAACCGGCGGGCGTCTGAGCCCGCCGTGCAACCTCCCACCCGCCCGCTGCGTCGTAGTCAGGAACGCACTGGTGCGTACAGACGTCAGGTGGGGGCGAATGTGTTCGACATAGCTGCGGGACCGGCGAGACGGACGGCCGCGAAACCGGCGGACGCGCGACCGGCGGCCGTGCGACCGGCGGCCGCGAGGAAGCGGTCGATGCCGGTCCGCCTCCTCGTCCTGCCCCTGATGCTCGGACTCGTCCCCCTCCTCGGCGCCCCCGGCACCGCCCAGGCCGCCTCCGTCTGCACCGGCCGCCCGGCGAAGACGGTCGGGTTCTCCACGGGAGAGCTGCGCGTCTACAAGAGCCGCGCCCACGTCTGCGCGGTGACCGTCGCGAAGAAGCCCGGCAAACGGCGGACGATGAGCGTCACGCTCCAGCCGCGCGGCGGACGCACCGTCTCCGACAAGGGCTCGTACACGAAGATGGCCGGGCCGGTCACGGTCAACGCGCTGAACCGCTGCGTCCGGGCCACCGGCGGGATCGGCAAGAAATCGGTCTCCACCGGATGGATCCTCTGCTGACATCCTGTGCTGACACGGACAACCAGGTCTGGCGTGGCGTGTGTTGCCCCGATAAGTTCACGGCGACTGTTGTGAATCAAGGGGAGAGTGCATGCGCAAGTCACTCACAGGGGTTCTCTCGCTCGCCGTGCTCATAGGTACGGTCGGAGCCACGGGGGCCTCGGCCGGTGCGGCCACCGCCGCGGAGCCGGCCGCGAAGCGGAGCAGCGGCGCCGTCGGCGGCGAAGCGGGCAACGAGGACATCAAGGACCGCATCCTGGCCATCCCGGGCATGAGTCTGATCGAGGAGAAGCCGTACGCGGGCTACCGCTACTTCGTCCTCAACTACACCCAGCCGGTCGACCACCGGCGCCCGTCCAAGGGCACGTTCCAGCAGCGCGTCACCCTGCTGCACAAGGACGTCTCCCGCCCGACGGTCTTCTTCACCAGCGGCTACAACGTCTCGACCAACCCCAGCCGCAGTGAGCCGACGCAGATCGTCGACGGCAACCAGGTCTCGCTGGAGTACCGCTTCTTCACCCCGTCCCGGCCGGCCCCGGCCGACTGGTCCAAGCTGGACATCTGGCAGGCCGCCAGCGACCAGCACCGGGTGTTCACGGCGCTGAAGAAGATCTACGACAAGAAGTGGCTGGCCACCGGCGGGTCCAAGGGCGGCATGACCGCCACGTACTTCGAGCGCTTCTACCCGAAGGACATGGACGGCGTCGTCGCCTACGTCGCGCCCAACGACGTCAACAACAAGGAGGACTCGGCGTACGACCGGTTCTTCCACAACGTCGGCACCAAGGAGTGCCGCGACAAGCTGGCCGGTGTGCAGCGCGAGGCGCTGATCCGCCGGGCCCCGCTCCAGAAGAAGTACAAGGAGCAGGCCGCCGCCAACGGCTGGACGTTCAACACCATCGGTTCGCTCGACCGCGCCTACGAGGCCACGGTCATGGACTACGTGTGGGCGTTCTGGCAGTACAGCCTGGTCGCCGACTGCGTGGACCTGCCGGCCGACGCCAAGAAGGCCACCGACGACGACATCTGGAACTCCGTCGACGCCATCTCCGGCTTCTCCGCCTACGCCGACCAGGGCCTGGAGACGTACACCCCGTACTACTACCAGGCGGGCACCCAGCTCGGGTCGCCGGACATCAAGCAGCCCTGGCTCGGCAACCTGAGCCGCTACGGCTACCAGCCCCCGCGCAACTTCGTGCCCCGCTCCATCCCGATGACGTTCGACCGGGGCGCTATGCGGGACATCGACAGCTGGGTGAAGCACAACGCCCGGCGGATGATGTACGTCAACGGCGAGAACGACCCGTGGAGCGCGGAGCCGTTCCGCCTCGGCCGCGGCGCGAAGGACAGCGCCGTCTACACCGTCCCCGGCGGCAACCACGGCTCGAAGGTCTCCGGCCTCCCCGAGGCGCAGAAGGCGAAGGCCACCGCCGACATCCTGCGCTGGGCGGGCGTCGCCCCGGCGGCCGTCGAGGCGGACCCGTCGAAGGCGAAGCCGCTGGCGAAGTTCGACAAGAAGCTGGACCAGCGCAACGGTGAGATCGAGCGCGACGAGGCCACCCTGCGCCCGTAGCGGTCAGCCGGTTCCGGCGTCGCCCGGATTCGGCGTCACCCACGTGGGCTGGGTCCGCCGGTCACCTCCCCGGTGACCGGCGGGCGCAGCCCACCGGCCTGTCCCCGCCCAGCGCGACGAACAGATCCGTGGTGCCGGGGCACTGCGCCCGCCGCTGCACCGCCGACTCCACCCGGTAGCGCGGGGCGCGGCCGCCCGCGTCCTCGCAGGCGGTCTCCGTGACCTGGCCCGCGCGCGACGCCGTGACGCAGTCCCCGACCACGGTCAGCGGGCCGCCGCCCTGCCCCGGGTCGCCCGGATGCGGGGGCTCCAGATTCCGCATGCAGGCATAGCCGGTGGTGAGCCGGGAACGGGCCCCGGTGCCCGTCTCGGAGACATGCAGGACGAAGTCGGTGGGGCCGGGGCAGGGCGGGCCCGAGTCCGGGGTGCCGAGGTGCCGGGCCAGCACGGTGGCCGCCGCCTTCTCGCTGCGGCAGGACACCTCCCGGATCTCCGGCCCCCGCGAACTGCAGTCGCCGGGCCCGAGGAACACCACGCCGTACGGTGACGGGCCGGGCTGGGCGGGTACGGGCCCCCGGTCGTCGGTGACCGTTCCGTCGTCCGGGATCCGGCAGGCCGTCAGCAGGAGCGCGGCCACGGCGACGGCGACCGTCAGGACCGCGCCCAGGACCGGCAGCGGGGCGGGCGGCCTGCGCCGGGCCCCCGGGGAAGTGTGCTCGTCCATGAAGAAACCCCCGATACGTCCGTAAAGACGTACACCCGGCGCGGCCCGCCGGAGCGGGGCCACGCCAGGTGCGCGGGGAGCTTTGCGTCTGCGGCCGGATGGCGGTGCCGTCCGGCCGTCGTAGGGCTAGTACGTCAGTCCGTGGCCCACCGGATACAGCACCTGCGTCGGGTCGTCCGCGCGCTGCACCGGAACCGGGAGGGTGCCCTCCGGATCGGCGCGGCCCGCGATCACCCGGGCCGCGGCGCGCAGTTCGACATCGGTCCAGGAGTACGCGGCGAGGCTCGCCGCGACTCCGGTGCCGGTGAGGTGGGCGACGTCGTACGGGTTGCGGACGGCGACGGTGATCACCGGGACGCCGGTCGCCACGAGGGCCGTGACGAGCGTGCGCTGCGAGCTGGTCGCGGTGACGTTGTACGTCGCCACGACCACCGCGTCCTTGCCCTCGGCGGCGGCTACGGCCTCGGCGATCTTCGCCCGGTCCGGAGCCGTGCCGGTGGACAACGCCCGTGCGGTGAAGCCCAGTTCGCCGAAGGCGTGGGCCAGGGTGCCGGTGGGCGGGCCCGTCGTCCCGGACGGCGAGGCCGGATCGGCGCCCACCACCAGCAGCTTGCGGTGGGTGCGGCGGGAGAGCGGCAGCAGCGTGCCCGGGTCGGCGAGCAGGGTCGTCGTGCGCTCGGCGATCCGGTCGGCGGCGGCCCGGTGGGCACGGCTGCCCACCGTGCGCTCGACGCCCCGGTGGCTGACGAACGGGTCCCGGAACAGGCCGAGTCCGCTCTTCAGCCGCAGGATCCGCAGGATCGACGCGTCGATCCTCGCCTCGCTGATCTCGCCGTTCCGTACCGCCTCCAGCACGGCGTTCCAGGCGACGGAGAGGTTCGGCGGGTTCAGCAGCTGGTCCACGCCCGCCAGCAGGGCGAGGACCGGCACGCGGTCGTCGCCGTACTTCGTGCGCACCCCCTCCATGCCGAGCGAGTCGGTGACCACCACCCCGTCGTAGCCCAGCTCCTCGCGGAGGATGCCGGTGAGGATCGGCCGGGAGAGCGTGGCCGGGTCCTCGGACGGGTCGAGTGCGGGGACCACGATGTGCGCGGTCATGATCGAGTCGATCCGGGCCCGGATCGCGGCGCGGAACGGCGGGGCGTCCAGCTCCTCCCACTGGGCGCGGCTGTGGTTGATGACGGGCAGTCCGGTGTGGCTGTCGGTGTTCGTGTCGCCGTGGCCGGGGAAGTGCTTGGCGGTCGAGGCGATGCCCGCGCCTTGGTAGCCCTTCACCTGCGCGGCGACCAGGTCGGCCACCGCGTCGGGGTCGGAGCCGAAGGACCGTACGCCGATGACCGGGTTGGCCGGGTTGACGTTGACGTCGGCGTCCGGCGCGTAGTTCTGGTTGATGCCGAGCGCGGCCAGCTCCGCGCCCGCGATCCAGGCGGCCCGCCGGGTGTCGGAGCGCGAGCCGCCCGCGCCGAGGGCCATCGCGCCCGGCAGCAGCGTGGCGGGTTCGCCGACCCGGCAGACGATGCCGTGCTCCTGGTCGGTGGAGACGAGCAGCGGCACCCGGTGGCGCTCGGCGAGCG
>MUNB01000466.1 GCA_002154345.1 Streptomyces griseus | reverse complement strand
GGCCGGAACAGTGCCAGTCCGGTGGCGAGCGGTGCGAGGATCCGCGCCCCCGGACGGCACTGTTCCGGCCAGCTCTGCGGTACGGACGGCAGGGTGCAGGTCGCGATGATCCGGTCGTACGGGGCGCGCTGCGGACAGCCCCGGGCCCCGTCGCCGGTGATCACCGTCGGGTGGTATCCGGCCGCCGCGAGGTGGGCGCGGGCCGACTCCGTGATCTCCGGGTCCAGATCGACGCTGGTCACGGCGGCGTCGCCGAGCCGGTGGGCGAGCAGCGCCGCGTTGTAGCCGGGGCCGGTGCCGATCTCCAGGACCGTGTTCCCGTCCCGTACGTCGAGGGCGTCGAGCATCAGGGCCATCAGGGACGGCTGGCTGGAGGACGAGACGAGTTCGCCGTCCTTGAGCCGGGTGGCCAGCGCCCCGTCCGTGTACACGCCGCGCAGCCAGTGGGAGCGCCGGCCGGGGTCGGGGTCCTCGCCCCAGAGGCGTTCGTAGCCGCCGATTCCGTGCTCGTAGTAGAACGGCACGAACAGATGGCGGGGTACCTCGGCGAAGGCCGTACGCCAGGCGGGGTCGGCGAATCCGCCGCGCGCGGCGATCTCCCGCACCAGGGCCTCGCGCGCCGCGTCGGCCTCGGCGTCGCGAACGGGCTTCTCTCCCATCGCTCCCATCTCTCCACTGTCCTGCGCCGGAGCCGCTCGGGCGAGCGGCGGACCGGAGGACCGGGGGTTCCCGGCCCTTGGTCCTAGGACCCCTGTCCTCGGCCGGTGCGTCTGCGACCATGGACGGGTGACTGAGATTCCGCGCGACACGCTTCAGGAGCAGACCTTCTACGAGCAGGTCGGCGGCGAGGCGACCTTCCGGCGCCTGGTCCACCGCTTCTACGAGGGCGTGGCGGGCGACGAGCTGCTGCGGCCGATGTACCCGGAGGAGGATCTGGGCCCGGCCGAGGAGCGGTTCGCGCTGTTCCTGATGCAGTACTGGGGCGGCCCGCGCACCTACAGCGACCACCGGGGGCACCCGCGGCTGCGGATGCGGCACGCGCCGTTCCGGGTGGACCGGGCGGCGCATGACGCCTGGCTCGGCCATATGCGGGTCGCGCTGGACGAGCTGGGGCTCGCGCCGGAGCACGAGCGGCAGTTGTGGGACTACCTGACGTACGCCGCCGCCTCGATGGTGAACACCGCGGACTGATCGGGTCCGGACCACCGCGCACCGCGTTCCGGACCGCTCCGCGACGATCCGTGACCGGACAACTCCGGAATTCGGCGTTCCAACCCCGCATAACGATCACGATCGCATCAAGGTGCGGGGGCAAGCGGTTACCAGAACCTGTTGCCTCTGAAAGCATCACGGGTACGCCGGGGGGCGTGCGCATGCGGTGTTTCCGGGGCTGGGGGATCAGGTGACGGGTTTCGTCCTTCTGCGGGTGAGGGCTCATCGCCTTCTGCTCTCCGCGGCGGTGCTCGCCGTCCTGCTGACCACATCCGTCCTAGCCGCGCTCACAGCGTTCTCGGGTTCGGTGGGCGACGCGGCCCTGCGCCACACGCTCACCCACGGATCGGCCGCCTCCGCCGCCCTCGTCGTCTCCGCCTCGGTGGACCACGAGAAGCGCGCGGAGGCCGACGACGCCGTCCGCGAGGCCTCCCGCGACGCGTTCGACGGACTGCCCGTGACCGTGGGGAAGCTGGAGAGCTCGGGGTCGTACGCGCTGCCGCGGAGCCTCCAGGACCCGGCCGCCCGGCGCGGCGAGCCGGACCTCACCCACTTCGCCGCCCTCGACCGGGGCCGGGTGCGGATCACCGAGGGCAAGGCGCCCGAGGCCGCCACCGGCGCCGGGCCCGTCCAGGTCGCGCTGCCCGTCGTCGCCGCCGAGGCCCTGAAGCTGAAGCCGGGCGCCCGGCTCACCGTCACCGACCGGCTGCGCGACAAGAAGCAGCGGGTCCTGGTCACCGGCGTCTACGAGGCCGCCGACCGGTCCGACCCGTACTGGCAGCTGGATCCGCTCGGCGGGCGCGGAGTGCGCAAACTGGCGTTCACGACGTACGGTCCGCTGCTCACCGACCCCTCGGTGCTCGCCTCCGGCGCGCTCGGCAAGGGCGAGACGTCCTGGCTGGCTGCCGCCGACTTCGCCACGCTGACCACCGGCTCCATGGAGGGGCTGCGGAACGCGTCGGCACAGGCCCCGAAGGCGCTGACGGCCGCACCGGTGTTCGCGTCCGGTGTCACCGCGCGCACCTCGCTGCCCACCGTGCTCGACCAGCTCGACCGGGCGCTGCTGGTCTCCCGTTCCACACTGATGATCGTCGCGGTGCAGCTGGTGCTGCTCGCCGCGTACGCCCTGCTGCTGGTGGCCCGGCTGCTGAACAGCGAGCGGGACGGGGAGCGTGAACTGCTGCGGGCCCGGGGCGGTTCGCGGGGCCGGATCACCTCGTTCGCCGCGATCGAGGCGCTGTTGCTCGCGGTGCCCGCCGCGGTGGTCGCCCCGCTGCTCGCGGGGCCGCTGACCGGGCTGCTGGCCGAGCGCAGCGCCCTGTCCCGGATCGGGCTGAAGGTCGGGGAGGCGTCGACCGGGACCGTGTGGCTGGTCTCGGCGGCCGTCGCCCTGGCCTGCGCCCTGGCGGTGGTGGCCCCGTCGCTGACGGCCGGGGCGAGCGGCCGCAGGTCCCGGGCCGCCGCGCTGCCCGGTCCGGTGCGGGCGGGCGCGGACCTCGGGCTGCTGCTCGTCGCGGCGGTGGCGTACTGGCAGCTGGACCGGCAGTCCGGCAGCGGGGCGCTCACCGGCGACCGGGCGGGCAACCTCGGCATCGACCCCCTGCTGGTCACCGCACCCGCGCTGGCGCTGCTCGCCGGAACGGTCCTCACCCTGCGTCTGCTGCCGCCCGCCGCGAAGCTCGCCGAACGGCGTGCGGCCAAGGGCCGGGGGCTGCCCGCGGCCCTGGCGGGCTGGCAGTTCAGCCGCCGCCCGCTGCGCGGCGCGGGTCCGGTACTGCTGCTGGTCCTGTCGGTCGCCATGGGCATGCTGGCCATCGGGCAGAGCGCCTCCTGGGACCGCTCGCAGTCCGACCAGGCCGACTTCGGCTCCGGCGCCTCGGTCCGGCTGGTGGGCGGGCAGGGCGGCGGCGCGGCGACAGCCGGCGCCTACAGCGCCCTGGACGGGGTGCGGCAGGCGGCGCCCGCCTACCGGGCGGACGTGGAGGTCTCCGGCGGACGGATGGCCGAGGTCCTCGCCCTGGACACGGCCCACGCGGACGAGCGGATGCTGATGCGCTCCGACCTCGCCGCGACGAGCCCGCGCCGGATGTTCGAGACCATCGCCCCGGAGCCGGCCCCGCGCCCCGGACTCGTCCTGCCGAAGGACAGCACCCGGCTGAAGCTGGACGTGCGGATCACCACGGTGTCGCCGAAGCGCTCCGGAGCCGCCGCGGACCTCGCGCCACCGGTGGTCACGGTGCTCCTGGAGGACCGTTACGGCCTGCCCTACCGGGCCCTGGCGGGCGCCGTGCCGGTGGACGGCCGCCCGGTCGCGGTGTCCCTGCCGGTGTCGGCGGCGGGCGGTCTGGCGCTGACCGGCATCGAGGTGGACGGCGAAGCTCCGTTCGGCTCCGCGCAGCAGCGCAGGGTCTCGGTGAGCGATGTACGGGTGGTCACCGGCTCCGGCGCCGAACGCCCGGTGCCGGCGGCGGAGCCGGTGCGCTGGGACGCCTCCATGAAGCTCACCGAGTTCGGTGAGGACCGGCCGGGCGAGGAGCCGGTCCGCCACGGCGCATCGGGTCTGCCGGACTTCACGTACGACACCGGTGTGGACAGCGAGGACACCTGGGAGCCGACCAGCGGCCTCCTGCGGATCACCGCCGCCCGGCCGAAGGCCGCGGTGGTCAAGGCGGTCGCGACGGACGCCTATCTCAAGACCACGAACGCGAAGCTGGGCGACGAGATCGACATCACCCTGGCCGGGAACACCATCCGGGTGGCCCTGGCGGAGTCGGTGCGCCGGCTGCCGACCACCGAGGCCGCCGAGCTGTCCGGCGCCGCGGACCCGGCGGCGAGCGGCGGTGCGCTGCTGCTGGACCTCAAGGCCGTCACCGAGGTCCTGGCCCACCGGCCGACCGCGACGATCGAGGCCAGTGAGTGGTGGCTGAGCACCGCCCCGGGCGACGCCGCGAAGGCGGCCGCCGCCCTGCGCGCCGTGCCGGACACCGACCCGGCCCAGGTGCTGGTCCGCGCGGAGGCCGCCCAGCGGCTGGTGGACGACCCGCTGGGCGCGGGTCCGCAGTCGGCGCTGCCGGCCGTCGCGGTGGTCGCCGCCGCGCTGGCGGCGGTCGGCTTCGCGGTCAGCGCCTCCGGGTCCCGGCGCGAACGGTCCGCCGAACTCGGCGTGTTGCGGGCGCTCGGTGCTCCGCGCCGCCAGCTGGCCCGCATGATCGCCGCCGAGCAGGGGGTGCTGATCGCCCTCGCGCTGCTGATCGGGCTCGGCATCGGCACGGTGCTGACCCGGGCCGTCGTTCCGCTGATCGTGCTGACCGGGCAGGCGGACCGGCCTGTTCCGCCGGTGCTGGTCGAGCTGCCCGCCGGGCAGGTCGCGGCGCTGCTGGCCGGGGTCGCCGCCCTGCCGCTCGTGATCGTCGCGACGATGGCGCTGCGCCGCGGGGACCCGGCGGTCACGCTGCGCCACCAGGGGGACCACTGATATGAGCAACGACAAGCGGGCGGCCTCCGCCCCGTGGATCCGTACCCGGCTGCGCACCGCGCCCGGTGCGGCGACGGCCCTCGCGGTGCTGGTGCTGGTGACGGCGTTCCTCGCCGCGGCGTTCCCGCGGGCGGTGGACGCCTACGAGTCGAAGGGGCTGCGCCACGACATCGCGACGGCGGACGCGGGCCGCAGCACCGTGGAGATCGCCCGCCCGCAGCCCGGCCTCGAACTGCCGCAGGAACAGCGGGAGGCCGAGACGCGGAACCCCGAGCTGACGCGGGTCGGCACGGCGCTGCTGAAGGCCCTGCCCGCACCGCTGCGCGCCGACGCCTCGTCGGTCGCGTACGGCGTGCGCACCACGAAGCCGTCCGTCGCGACGGAGCCCTGGCTGCCGAGGCCCGACGCGGTGCCGCCGAAGCTCACGTACGTGGCGCAGTCGGGGCTGAAGGACCACGCGACGCTGGCCTCCGGCGCCTGGCCGACGGCACCGGACGGGGTGACCGCGGAGTCCCGTGCGGTGCAGGGCGCGGTCACCGAGGAGACGGCGGCCGAGCTGAAGGTGAAGGTCGGCGCGACCATCACCCTGCTCACCGCGGCCCAGGAGCCCATCACCGTGACGATCACCGGCATCGTGGCTCCGCGCGATCCGAAGGGCAGCTACTGGTCGGCCGATCCGCTGCTGCGCAGCCCGTCGCTGGTCCCGGACCCCAGCAGCTCCTTCCCGGTGAACTTCTGGACCGGCACCGTCCTGCTGGCGGAGGACACCGGTCCGGTGCTCCTGAGCACGGCCGCCGAGCCCGTGGTCTTCTGGCGGTTCCCGCCCGACCCGACGGGGCTGACCGGCCCCGACGGCTCCCGGCTGACGTCGGTCATCGCCTCGCTGGAGAGCGGCCCCGGGCTGCTGAAGGTGCGGAGGATCGCCGGGGGCACCGCGGTGGTCGGCACCGGACTCGGCACGATCGTGGAGGCCAACGCGCGGATGCGCGACGCGATCGGTCCGGTGATCGCGGTCGCCGGCCTCGGCATCGGCTCCGTGGCCGCCGTCGTCCTGCTGATGACCGGCGCCCTGATCGCCGCTCGCCGCCGCGACGAACTGGCGCTGATGCGCTCGCGCGGCGGTTCGCTGCGCGGCATCGGCGGCCGCCTGCTCGCGGAGACCGCGGTGACCGTGCTCCCCGCGAGCGCGCTCGGGCTGCTCCTCGCGGTGCTGCTCGTGGACGAGGGCCGGTGGTGGCCCGGAGCGCTGGCCGCGGCGGGCGTCGCCCTCCTGGTGTGCGTCGCCCTGCCCGTGCGGACGACGCTCCAGCACATCCGGCCCACACTGCACGGCGCCCGCGAGGACATGGTGAGCGCCCGGCCCTCGCGCCGCCGGACCGTGGCCGAACTGACCCTGCTCGTCCTGGCGGTGGGCGCGGTGACGGCGCTGCGGCGTCGCGGTACGTCGACCGGGGGCGGTACCGATCTGCTGGTCAGCGCCGCGCCCGTGCTGGTCGCACTGATCGCGGCGCTGGTGCTGGTGAGGATCTACCCGCTGCCCCTGCGACTCGCGGCCCGGCCGATGGCCCGGCTGCGCGGGGCGATCGGCTTCCTCTCGCTGGCCCGCGCCGGCCGGTCGTCGGCCGGCGGGGCGCTGCCACTGCTGGCGCTGCTGCTGGCGCTGGCCACGGCGGCGTTCGGCGGTTCGGTGATCGCGGGCATCGGCGACGCACGGGACGACGCGGCGCTGGCGTCCGTCGGCGCGGACGCCCGGGTCAGCGGCATGGGCGACCGGGCGACGTTGCCGGACGAGCTGGTCCGCACGGTGAGCGGGCTGGACGGCGTGCGGGACGCCGCGCCGGTACGGGTCGAGTACAGCGTGACGATGCCGGAGGCGGCGGCCGGTGACGGCGCCGGTACGCGTACGGACACGGCTGCGGATACGGGCACGGCCGGCGACGACGCGGACGACGCGGCGACCGCGGCCCTGGTGGGCGTCGAGCCCGCCTCGTACGCCCGGCTGGCCCGTACCCACGGGCTGCCCGCCTTCCCGGCCGCCCGGCTGCGGGCCACCGGCCCCTCGGCCCCGCTGCCCGAGGGCACGGAGGCCGGCCCGGAGCGGGTCCTTCCGGCCATCGCCTCTCCGGCGGTGGCGGCCCGGCTGGGCAAGGAGCCGCGCGCGGTACGGACACTGTCCGGGGACTTCCGGGTCCAGGTCGTGGGGACCACCGCGCACGTCGCCGCGGTCTCCTCCACCAACTTCCTGATCGTGAACGCCGCTTCGCTGGAGCAGAAGGCGCCCACCACCCTGCTCCTGGCCGGCGCACCGGACCCCGGGAAGCTGCGCGCGGCCGTCGACGAGAACGGCAAGAAGTTCGTCGTACAGCTGCGTTCCGAGGAGCGCGCGCGGTACGTGAACACCCCGATGCAGGCGGGGGCCGAGCGGATCTACCTCGCGGCGGTCGCGGCGGGCGCCGGATACGCGCTGCTGGCCGTCCTGCTGTCGCTGCTCCAGACCGCGCCGGAGCGCAAGACGCTGCTGGCCCGGCTGCGCACGATGGGGCTCACCACCGCACAGGGCAGGCGGCTGCTGGCCTTCGAGGCGACGCCGCAGGCGCTGCTGGCGGCGGGCGGCGGGCTGTTCACCGGCTGGGCGACCATCGCCCTGCTCTCCCCCGGCGTCGATCTGGTCCCGCTGGCGCTCGCCGGCGTCGCCGGATCGGACACCGGCCCCGTTCCGCTGCGCACCGACCTCTGGTCGCTGGGGCTGCCGGCCGCGGGGGTCGTGGCGCTCGCGGCGGCGGTCGCGGGCGTGCAGGCGTGGTGGGCGAGCCGCCGCGGATCGATCACCGAACTCAGGGCAGGAGACTCCCGATGACCTCGTCCACCGAGACGGCAGACACGGCCCGCGCGGCCGGCACGACGCTGGCGGAGCTGGAGCAGCGGGCCGCGGCCCGCCGGGACCGCCCTTCCTACGGGCACGACGCGCTGATCGCCTGCGACCGGGTGGTGCGGATCTTCACCACCGACGGGGTGGAGGTGCAGGCGCTCCAGGGGCTCGATCTGCTGGTCACCGAGGGCGAGTTGATGGCCCTGGTGGGCGCGTCGGGCAGTGGCAAGTCGACGCTGATGAACATCCTGGCGGGCCTGGACGTGCCGACGGCCGGCTCGGCGAAGGTCGCGGGCTGCGATCTGCTGTCGATGGGCCCGAAGGAACGGCTGCGCTACCGCCGGGACGTGGTCGGGTTCGTCTGGCAGCAGACCGCCCGCAATCTGCTCCCGTATCTCTCCGCGATCCAGAACATCACCCTGCCCATGCAGTTGCGCGGCGGTGGGAGCAAGCGCGAACGGGCCGCCCGCGCCGAGTCGTTGCTCGCCATGCTGGACATCGCGGACTGCCGCGACCGGCGGCCCCAGCAACTGTCCGGCGGGCAGCAGCAGCGGGTGGCCATCGCGGTGGCGCTGGCCAACAACCCGTCCGTCCTGCTGGCGGACGAGCCGACCGGTGAGCTGGACTCGGCCACCGGGGAACAGGTCTTCGCCGCGTTCCGGCGCGCCAACGAGGAACTGGGCACCTCGATCGTGATCGTCACTCATGACCAGGCGGTCGCGAACGAGGTGCGGCGTACGGTCGCCATCCGCGACGGCCGTACGTCCTCCGAGGTGCTGCGCCGCACGGAGGTGGACGCGGCGACGGGCCAGGAGTCGCAGGTGGCCCGGGAGTACGCGATGCTCGACCGGGCGGGACGGCTCCAGCTGCCGGCGGACTACACGCAGACGCTGGGCATGGAACACCGGGTGCTGCTGGAGCTGGAGCAGGACCACATCGGGGTCTGGCCGGACGCGCACGGGGCTCCGGAGAAGCCGGAGGGGTCTTCGGACCCGCAGGAGCAGCAGGAGCAGCAGGAGCAGCAGGAGAAGTAAGCCGGTCCGGCGGTTCAGCCCGGCTCGACCGACAGACCGAGCCCGCCGAGCCCGCCGGCCGGGTCGCGGCGCAGCGCGATCGAGCCGAACGGCGTCCGCAGCCGCAGCCAGCCGCCCGCGGAGAGCAGCGAGACGGGGAACTCCGGGTCGGGGCGCAGGAAGCCGAGGGACTGGGCGGCGTGCACGGCGCGCAGCGGCAGGTCCGTGGCGCCGACCGGCCGGGACCAGATCTCGCGGCCGATCCGGTCGCGTTCGGCGCGGGTGCGCTGCTCGTCGGGCAGCGCCTCGTCCCGCGTACGGAATTCGGCGACGGCCGTGTCGAGGGCGGCGCGCAGAGCGTCGGGGCCGGGCAGCCCGGTCTGCTCCCGCCAGGGCCCGCGGGGTGGCAGGACACCGGTCCAGGGCGGCCCGGTGACGGGCGCGGGCAGCGAACCCCCCGCACCGGCCCCACCGGAGACGTCGAGGGACAGGGACTCCAGCAACTCCCCGGCCGACACCGTGACGTCGAGCGTCTCGGGGCGGTCCAGGCGGGCGGTGCGGATGGCGAGGACCTCGAAGGAAGGCGGCCGGCCGAACACGGCCAACGCGTCGCCGCCGCCCGCCTGCAACCGGACCGCGGCGGCCCGGTCGTAGTGGAGCAGCCGACCGAGGAAGGCGGCGAGATCCGCCGCCTCCCTCGCGTCGGCGAACCGCAGCGACTGCACGGGCACGGTCATGCCGCGGCGGGCTCCTCTGCGAGGTACTGCTGGAGGAAGAGCTTCTCCTCGGCGGAGATCCGCCGGGGCCGCTCCGCCGCCAGGTCGTAGGGCACGACGACGGTCGAGGCGCGTACGTACACCTGGTCGGCGTCCTTGATCTCATAGGCGATCGTCAGGGACGCGGCGCCTATCTTCGTGACCCACGACTCGACGGTCACCGGCTCGTGCCGGTGGACCAACGGCCGTACGTAGTCGATCTCGTGCCGGGCCACGACGGACCCGCCGGAGAACGACGGCGAACCGTCCCCGGGCGCCAGCCGGAACATGAAGTCGATGCGCGCCTCCTCCAGGTAGCGGAGGAAGACCACGTTGTTGACGTGGCCGAAGGCGTCCATGTCCGACCAGCGCAGGGGGCAGCTGTAGAGGTGACGAGCCAAGACGATCAGCCTCGCGTGAGCTTCTTGTACGTGGCACGGTGCGGACGGGCCGCGTCCGCGCCGAGACGCTCGACCTTGTTCTTCTCGTACGACTCGAAGTTGCCCTCGAACCAGTACCACTTGGAGTCACCCTCGTAGGCGAGGATGTGCGTGGCGACGCGGTCCAGGAACCAGCGGTCGTGGGAGATGACCACGGCGGCACCGGGGAACTCCAGCAGGGCGTTCTCCAGCGAGGAGAGCGTCTCGACGTCGAGGTCGTTGGTGGGCTCGTCGAGGA
>MUNB01000465.1 GCA_002154345.1 Streptomyces griseus | reverse complement strand
GCCCGTACCGAAGGCGAGCATGCCGAGGAGCGGGATCAGGGCCAGGGTGAGCACCGGGCTGCCCGCCGCCGGGGCGAGCGCCGCCCAGCCGGCCGTGAGGGCGGTCATGCCGATGGCGACCACGGTGATCGGGTGGGCGTCGGCGAACCGGCCCGCCACCGCGACCCCGGCGAACGAGCCCGCCCCGAAGAGCGCTAGGGCCACCGGCACCCACCCCGCGCCCAGCCCCGTCACCCGGGTCAGCAGCGGCTCCAGGTACGAGAACGCGCAGAAGGTCGCCCCCTGCACCAGGGCCATCGTGAGCAGGGTCGGCCGCAGCAGGGGGCCGGTCAGCGCGCGCAGTTCGTCCCGTACGGGTACGGGAGCGGCGGCCACGCCCGTACCCCGGCCGCCCGGGATGGAGCGCAGGACGGCGAGGACGGCGGGCAGCGAGACGATCGCGACCGCCCAGAAGGCCGACCGCCACCCCCAGTGCTCCCCCAGCACCGCGCCGGCCGGTACGCCCACCACGCAGGCGACGGTCACACCGCCGACCACCACGGCGGTGGCGCGGCCCTTGAGCCGGTCGGGGACCAGCGCGACGGCCGTCGTCAGGGCCACCGCCCAGAAGCCCGCGTTGGCGAGTGCTCCGACGAAGCGGGTCGCGAGGAGCACGCCGTAGTGCGGGGTGAGCGCGCCGATCACATGGACGGCGACGAACACGGCGAGGAAGAGGAGCAGGGCGCGGCGGCGCGGCCAGGTGCGGCTGGTGAGCGCCATCAGGGGTGCGCCGACGACCATCCCGACGGCGAAGGCGGAGGTGAGGAGGCCGGCGGCGGAGAGGGAGACGTCGAGGTCGGCGGCGATGCCCGAGAGAAGCCCGGACAGCATGAACTCGGAGGTGCCCTGGGCGAAGACCGCGAGCCCGAGGACGTAGACGGCGAATGGCATGGGTGAGTAGCCCCTTGGACGGAACCGTCGGATGGACAGACAGACCGGTGTGCGGGGATACGGGCCGCGCGGACGGCCCCGCCGGAGGTCCGGCGGCGGCACGGCGCGAAGAAGTGCCCGGCGTTGATCGACGTCGATCTGCGGTGATCTGGCGATCCGCGTCGATCCGAAGTGATCGGCCGGTGGCACGAACCCTGCGTACGGCGGTGGTTCGGCACGTACGCGGGAGAGAACGGCCCGTACCCGCGGTGATCCGGCGGGGCGTGGAACCGTGATGGAGGGGCCGGTTGACCCGAGGGGTCAGCCGGTGAGGCTCAGCACGGACACGGCCACCGGCGCACCGGTGGCCGGAGTCTGTCGGACTCGGGACTGGCCATGGGACGGGAGGCTACCCGATCAGCGGCGGCGCGGGCGGCGGTTCGGCCGCTCCTGCTCCTTGGCCGAGGTGGTGGGCGCGGGGAGCGCGTCGTACGCGGCGTCGAAGTCCTCGTCGTCGTCCGGCGTGGTCAGGTCCACGGCGAAGCGGGGTTCCAGGAAGAGGTCCTGGTGCTGGGGCAGCGAGGCGGTGGTCATGGCTGTCAGTCCTTGGGGTCGAGCAGCGCTGTAGCGGCTTGTTCCGTGCCCCGCAGGCCTGCGTTCGATAAGAGGTGCGATATGAGAGTGCGTCAAAGAGAGTGGCACGCACCGAGCGCCGCCACGGCCGGCCCGAGCCACCGACGGGCCCGGCAGGCGCGCAAATCATCGCACACGATCCCCCGGGGGGCCGAGGATTAAGACCGACCGGCGATTGGGGGGTGGGGGAAGGAGCGGGGCTGGGTGCGTGCGGCTGCAAGGCGGAGGATCGAGGCATGGCGGAGCCATGGTGATTGACGACAACGCCGCAGATGCGCGTGCCCAGCCCCGCGACGCCGCCCCCCGATCGCCGGTCGGTCTGAAGCCCGTGGTCCGGATCAGAGAACGACACGGAAGTGCGTGGTCAGCCGCCGGTCCTCGCCCAGGACGTGGAACGCCAGCCCCGGCGGCTGGTCCCGGTCCGCCGGCCGGTCGCCCTCCCAGGGCATGCGCAGGGTCCAGGTGACGGCGGGGCCGACGATCAGGGGGCGGCCGCCGAAGACGGACGCGGCGGCCGTGTGGGCGTGTCCGGTGAGGACGGCGACGACCCGCGGATGGGCGGCGAGCAGGGCGGCGAGCCGCTCGGGCTCCTGGAGCATCCCGGCGTCCGGCAGCGGGTGGTGGAGTTCGACGGGCGGCTGGTGGAAGGCGATCAGCGCCGGTACGCCGTCGGGCAGCCCGGTGAGCGTGGCGTCGATCCAGGCGAGCGTCCCGGCGTCGAGGCGGCCCTCGTCCCGGCCCGGGATCGTGGAGTCGCACATCAGGACGGCGGTTCCGGCGATGTGGTGGACCCGGTTGACGGGCCCGGTGTCCGGGGCCTCCCCGAGGAAGGCCTTGCGGTAGGCGGGGCGGGCGTCGTGGTTGCCGGGGCAGGCGAGCACGGGGAACGGCGCGTCCAGCAGCCGTACGGCCTCCTCGTACTCCGCCTCGGTCGCGTGGTCGGCGATGTCCCCGGTGACCAGCAGCGCGTCGACCGGGCGGGGCAGGGCCCGCAGATGGTCCATGACGCGGACGGCCCGCCGGGTCGCGCGTTCGCCGCCGTCCAGGTGCAGATCGCTGATCTGAGCGAGCAACATGAGCAGCCCTTCCCCCGTCTAATGCAGATTTCCACTTCTTCCATTAGGACTCTAGGGTGGGGAGCGCAGACGTTCAAGAGGCGTGGGAGGAGCGGCCGGTGAGCGAGCGGCCCGTGATGGAACTGGCGGGCACCATCCGCCACGACGGGGACGGCGGCGTCCTGGACGACCTCGGCACGCTCGAAGGGGCGGCCCGGTGGATCCGGCGGCAGACCGGACCGCTGGGCGCCCTCGCCCCGGCCGGAGAGCCCATCGGCGCCGAGGAGCCCGTACGCGCCCCGGAGTTCGTCGTCGACGAGGAGCTCAGGGACGCGGTCATCGGGGTACGGCGGGCCGTCCGGGCCCTGTTCGCGCGGGTGGTCAGCCCGGCCCCGCCCAGCCCGGCCGACGCCCACCGCCTGATGCCTGCCGACGAGGCCCTGGCCCTCCTGAACGCGGCCGCCGCCCGGGAGCCCGTGGCTCCGCAACTGCGCTGGCCCGCCGAAGGCGTGCCCACGGCCGGGCTGCTGTCGGCCGAGGCCGATCCACGCGTACGGCTGGTCGCGGCGCTGGCACGCGATGCCGTCGACTTCCTGAGCGGGCCGGAGCGCGAGCGGCTACGGGCCTGCCACGCGCCGCGCTGCGTACGGTATTTCGTCAAGAGCCACGGTCGGCAGGAGTGGTGCAAGCCCTCCTGCGGCAACCGGGCGCGGGTGGCCCGCCACTACGAACGCACCCGCGCGGCGGACCCCTCGTAAAACTTCCCGGAACATCCCGGGACGTTCCGGAAGGCCCGGAACGTCCCGTGCGGCCTCAGGCCTTCGGGGCCACCTTAGACAGGCCGTTGATGATCCGGTCCATCGCGTCGCCGCCCTGCGGGTCGGTCAGGTTGGCCAGCATCTTCAGGGTGAACTTCATCAGCAGCGGGTGGGTCAGACCGCGCTGGGTGGCGAGCTTCATGATCTTGGGGTTGCCGATCAGCTTCACGAAGGCGCGGCCCATCGTGTAGTAGCCGCCGTAGGTCTCCTTGAGCACCTTCGGGTAGTTGTTCAGGGCCAGTTCGCGCTGGGCAGGGGTGGCGCGGGCGTGGGCCTGGACGATGACGTCGGCGGCGATCTGGCCCGACTCCATGGCGTACGCGATGCCTTCGCCGTTGAACGGGTTGACCATGCCGCCCGCGTCGCCGACGAGCAGGAGGCCCTTGGTGTAGTGCGGCTGGCGGTTGAAGGCCATCGGGAGGGCGGCGCCGCGGATCGGCATCGTCATGTTCTCCGGGGTGTAGCCCCAGTCCTCCGGCATCGAGGCGCACCAGGCCTTGAGGACCTCGCGCCAGTCCAGCTCCTTGAAGGCGGAGGAGGAGTTGAGGATGCCGAGGCCGACGTTGGAGGTGCCGTCGCCCATGCCGAAGATCCAGCCGTACCCGGGCAGCAGCCGGTCCTCGGCGCCGCGTTTGTCCCACAGCTCCAGCCAGGACTCCAGGTAGTCGTCGTCGTGGCGGGGCGAGGTGAAGTACGTACGGACGGCGACGCCCATCGGTCGGTCCTCGCGGCGGTGCAGGCCCATCGCGAGGGAGAGCCGGGTGGAGTTGCCGTCGGCGGCGACCACGAGCGGGGCGTGGAAGGTGACCGGGGTCTTCTCCTCGCCGATCCTCGCCTCGACGCCGGTGATCCGGCCGGTGCGCTCGTCGCGGATGGGCGCGCCCACGTTGCAGCGCTCGTAGAGCCGGGCGCCGGCCTTCTGCGCCTGGCGGGCCAGCTGCTCGTCGAAGTCGTCGCGCTTGCGGACCAGTCCGTAGTCCGGGTAGGAGGCGAGATCCGGCCAGTCCAGCTGGAGCCGGACGCCGCCGCCGATGATGCGCAGGCCCTTGTTGCGCAGCCAGCCCGCCTCCTCGGAGATGTCGATCCCCATGGCGACGAGCTGTTTGGTGGCGCGGGGGGTGAGCCCGTCGCCGCAGACCTTCTCCCGGGGGAAGGCGGTCTTCTCCAGGAGCAGGACGTCCAGTCCGGCCTTGGCGAGGTAGTACGCGGTCGTGGAGCCGGCAGGGCCCGCTCCGACGACGATGACATCCGCGCTGTGCTCGGAGAGGGGCTCGGTCACGGTCGGATCTCCCGAAGACTCGAATTCGCGTGCCGCGCGGCACATGTCCCGTGCAGTCTATGGGGGCCTGCGAACCAACCCTCCGAAGGGCTCCCTCATGTCGATCGCGCCTGCCACGCCCCACGCTTCGGCCCCCGCCGTACGTCTCCGTGTTCCGACCGACGAGGACGCCCTGACCTGGCACCGGGTCTTCGACGACCCCGAGGTGATGGAGTTCTTCGGGGGCCGGCGGGCGGATCTCTCCGTGTACGAGGAGCTCACCGCGCGCCAGCGCCGCCACGACGCGGAGCTCGGCTACTGCCTGTGGACGCTCACGGACGAGGAGGACGCCGTGCTCGGCTTCACCGGGGCGCAGCCGTGGCCGCACACGCATTACGGGCCGGTCGGCGCGACCGAGATCGGCTGGCGGCTGGGGCGTGCGGCGTGGGGCCGCGGATACGCCTCCGCCGCCGCCCGCCTCACGCTGGAGCGGCTGCGGGCGGCGGAGGTCGGCGAGGTGGTCGCGATGATCCACTCCCGTAACGCCCGGTCCATGGCGGTGGCGGAGCGCCTCGGGATGCGGCGCGCGGAGTCGTACGACACCCCGCGCGGCCAGGAGGCGGTCTGCTTCCGGCTGGAGCTGTAGGACCTCGCCGGTGACTCAGGCGCGGGTGGCCCGGTGCAGGGCCACCACGCCGCCGGTCAGGTTGCGCCAGGCGACGTTCGACCAGCCCGCCTTCTGGAGCAGTGCGGCGAGGGCGGGCTGGTCGGGCCAGTCGCGGATGGACTCGGCGAGGTAGACGTACGCGTCCGGGTTGGAGGAGACCGCGCGGGCGGCCGGCGGGATCGCCCGCATCAGGTACTCCGTGTAGACCGTGCGGAACGGGGTCCAGGTCGGCTGGGAGAACTCGCAGATCACGACCCGGCCGCCGGGCTTCGTCACCCGGTACAGCTCGCGCAGGGCGACGTCGGTGTCCTGGATGTTGCGCAGCCCGAAGGAGATCGTGACGGTGTCGAACGTCTCGTCCTTGAACGGCAGCCGCATACCGTCGCCCGCCGTGAACGGCATCCACGGGTGGCGCTCCTTGCCGACCTTGAGCATGCCGAGCGAGAAGTCGCACGGCACGACGTAGGCGCCCGCCTTCACGAAGGGCTGCGAGGAGGTCGCGGTGCCGGCCGCCAGGTCGAGGATCTTCTGCGCGGGGCGGGCGTCGACCGCCGCCGCGACCGCCTTGCGCCACAGCCGGGCCTGGCCGAGCGAGATCACGTCGTTGGTCAGGTCGTAGTTGGCCGCCACACCGTCGAACATCGAGGCGACTTCGTGCGGCTGCTTTTCCAGGGAGGCTCGGGTCACCCTTCCATTCAAGCAGCCGCGCCCCCGCGATCAGTGAGGGCGGTCGCCCGCGATGGCCACGCGCTCCGCGACCCGGCGGTGCGGGGCGTAGTCGTTGACCGCGTAGTGCTGGGTGGCCCGGTTGTCCCAGAACGCGACGTCGCCCGCGCGCCAGGAGAACCGCACCTGGAACTCCGGGGCGTGCGCCTGCTGGAACAGCAGCCGCAGCAGCCGGTCGCTCTCCTCCTGGGCGAAACCGACGATCCGCGTGGTGAACGAGGCGTTGACGAAGATCGTGCGGCGGCCGGTGACCGGGTGGCGGCGCACCACCGGGTGCTCGACCGGCGGAAACTCCTCCTGGTGCGCCGCCAGCCGCTCCGGCGGGTAGAAGCGCGCGAAGCCGGGGATGAAGTCGTGCACCGCCCGCGCCCCCTCGATGCGCTCCTTCACCTCCGGGGCGAGGTTGTCGTACGCGGCGGCCATGTCCGCCCACAGCGTGTCGCCGCCCACCGGCGGCACCTCACGGAGCTGGAGGACCGCGCCGAGGGCCGGGCGCTCACGGAAGGTGACGTCGGTGTGCCAGATGTTCTCGAAGGTCGGCACGGTGGTGCGGTCGAGGCGGGCGACCTCGGGGTCGTCGCCAGTGGCGAGCAGCGGGTTGGTCTCCAGCTCGCCCCAGAGCCCGGCGAACGCGCGCTGCTGCTGCGAAGTGAGGTGCTGGTCGCGGAAGAACAGCACCTTCCACTCCAGCAGCGCCCGGTCCAGCTCGTCGCGCACCGCCGGATCGAGCGGGCGGGACAGGTCGACGCCGTGGATCTCCGCGCCGATGACCCGGCCGAGCGGGACCGGCCGGAAGCGCTCGTACGGGCGGTCGGTCCAGCCCTCCGGGACCCGGCGCAGCTCGCGCGGCCCCTCGTAGAGACCGTCGGCGGGGATGCGGGCCTCGCGCAGGACGGGCGTCGTCGCGGTGGTCATGATCCTTCTCCTCTCGTTGGACGGGGCATGCCGTTGTACGGGGCGCTGTACGCGGGTGTCAGCGGGCCGCGTTGCGTACCGCCGTGCCGATCTCGGCGCGCAGCGCGGCGTACCCGGGCAGTCCGCGCAGTTCGTCGGGGTCGGCGCCGGTGCGGGGCAGGTCGATCGGGATGTCCAGGGCGACCGTGCCGGGCCGGTTGGTGAGGACGATCGCGCGGGTGCCGAGGAAGACCGCCTCGTCGACGCTGTGGGTGACGAAGACCGAGGTGGTCCCGGTCTCGGCGCTCACCGTGCGCAGGTCCTCCTGGAGCCGTTCCCGGGTGAGGGCGTCGAGCGCGGCGAACGGCTCGTCCAGCAGCAGGAGCCGCTTGCCGCCCGCCAGCGCGCGGGCGATGGCGACGCGCTGCTGCTGGCCGCCGGAGATCTGCCAGATGCGGCGGCCCGCGGTGTCCGCGAGGCCGACCCGCTCCAGCAGTTCGGCGGTCCGCTCCGGCCGTTCGGCCCGGGGCACGCCCGCGTACTTCAGCGCCAGGCCGATGTTGTCACCGACCGTGCGCCAGGGGAAGAGGCGCGGCTGCTGGAACACGATGCCCGCCTGGCTCCCAGGGTCCGGGCGCTCGCCGAACACCTCCACCGCGCCCTCGGTCGCGTGCTCGAAGCCGGCGATCAGCCGCAGCAGGGTGCTCTTGCCGCAGCCGGAGGGTCCGACCAGGACCAGGAACTCACCGGCCGGGATCTCCAGCGAGAGCGGGCCGAGGGCGGTCACCGCGTCCGCGCCCCGGCCGTAGGAGTGCCGGACGCCGGTGACGGAGACGACCGGGCCTCCCTCGTCCGCCTCCGGGGTCCGGGTCTGCTCGGTGTCAGGGGCTGACGGCATCGCTGAGCCCTTCCACGTGGACGGCCTTGCGCAGGTCCTCGATGTCCGGTGCGGCGTCGATCTGCTTCTGGTCGACGAGGAACTGCGCGGCGCTCCGCAGGTTGTCCGCCAGACCGCCGACCTTGCCGGTGGTGCCGAGCCACTTGGCGTCGGCCTGCTCGGCGGGCTTGAGGAAGATGCCCTGCTTCAGCTGGGAGCCCGCCTCGGCCGGGCTGATGCCGAGCTGCTTGCCGACGGCGGCCGACGCCGCGTCGGGGTCGTCGTGGATCAGGTCGAGCGCCTGCGCCTGGGCCTTGCGCCAGGCGGGCAGCACATCGGGGTGGGCCTTGAGGAAACGGGTGGAGGCGACGCCGAGGTCGAGGGTGGGCTTGCCGCCGGCGGCGAGTTCGCGGCTGGAGACGATGACCTTGCCGGTCTTCTTCAGCTCCTCCAGCGTCGGCAGCCAGACATACGTGGCGTCGATGTCGCCGCGCGTCCAGGCGGCCAGGATGTCCTGCGGTTCGAGGTCGAGAAGCTGGACCTTCGAGGCGTCCACCCCGGCCTTGTCCAGCGCGGCGAGCAGGCTGTAGTGCGAGGTGGAGCTGAACGGGGTGGCGACCTTCTTGCCTTCCAGGTCCTTCACCGAGGAGATCTTCGAGCCGTTACGGGCGACCAGCGCCTCGTTGTCCCCGGCGACGTCGAGCACCCAGGTGACCTCGTACGGGATGTTCAGCGGCGCGGAGAGCCCCCGGGCCACCGGGCTGGAGCCGATGGCCGCGAGATCCACGGACCCGGCGACGAAGGCGGTGTTGATGCTGGCCCCGGAGTCGAACTTGGTCCACTTGACGTCGTATCCGGGCAGCGCCTTCTCCAGCCAGCCCTTCTCCTTGACGATCAGGTCGCCGCTGGGGAACGCCTGGTAGGCGATGCGTATCGTCTTGCCGCCGTCGCCCCCGTCACCGCCGCCGCCCTGGCCGCACGCGGTCATCACCAGCAGGGAGCCCAGGGCCGCGGCGAGGGAGGTGATGCGGAGCAGGCCGCGTGATCGGGGCATGTGGGTGTCCTTCGTACGAGAGTGAACGTGGGCGTGGGCGTGGGCGTGGGAGTCGGCGGGCGGAAGGTGGGGGCCGGTCATGTGTGGCTGCGCCAGGGGGCGACCCGGTCCGACAGGACCCTCAGGGCCGCGTCGATGAGCAGGCCGGAGATGCCGATGGCGAAGAGGCCGAGCACGACCGTGTCGGACTGGTTGTAGCGCTGCGCGTCCCGGATCAGACCGCCGATGCCGGGCAGTCCGTTGACGGTCTCGGCGGCGACGACGGAGGAGTACGCGATGCCGAAGGCGAGCCGGACGCCGATCAGGATCTCGGGCAGCGCGGAGGGCAGGACCACCGAGGTGACGACCTGTCCGCGCCGGGCACCGATCGCGCGGGCCGCCTCGACCAGGGCCGTCGGCGCGGACGCCACGGCGGACGCGGTGGCGACGGCGACCGGCGGCATCGCGGCGATGGCCAGCAGCCACAGCTTGGGCGCCTCGTCGATGCCGAACCAGATGATCAGCAGGCTGAAGTAGGCGAGCGGCGGCAGGGTGCGCAGGAACGCCACCGCCGGCTCCAGCACCACGCGCACCCACGGCAGCGTCCCCATGAGGACGCCCAGCACGAGCCCCGCGACCACACCCGCACCGGCCCCGATGAAGATCCGGCGCAGGCTGATCCCGAGGTGCTCGATCAGGGTGTGCCCCTGGTAGCCCCGGACGCCGTCGTGCGTGCCGGAGGTCTCCAGCAGCGCCCGCCACACGGCGGCGGGCGAGGGCACCAGCACCGGCGACCACAGCTGGAGCGCGGTCACCAGCTGCCAGAGGCCGAGCAGAACGGCGAGCGCGAGGATCCGCAGTCCGATCCGGCGCAGCAGGGCGGCGCGTTCGGGGCGGCGGCGCCCGCCGTCCGCGACCGGCGGGCCCGGGGCCACGGGTGCGGTGGGTCCGGCGGGCTCGGCGGTCCGTTCCCGCACGGACGGGGTGGTCGGCATGAAGGTGTCTCCGGGGTCATGGAGCCTCGCCGGACCTGCGGAAGCAGGCCGGAAGGACACAGAGCGGGCGGCGCTGGGGACGCGAGAACGCGCGTGCGCGACGATGCGAGGGACGGGACCCGGAGGAGGGATCAGGCGCTGGGGAAGCGGATACCGGGGACGCGCTCAGGCATCACGTGGGCATCGCGGAGGATGCCGCGGCCGGCATCAACAGGATGCGCTGGAGACGCGGCAGAGATCGATGTGGAGGCACTCCACCAGAAAACGATCGACTGTCACGGGCGCTGTTCTAGCACAGCGTTTCGCGCGGGCACCAGGATCCGCCAGGGAGTGAGACGCCTGCGGACCGGTCCGTGGACGGGCACCGGACCGGCGCGCACACCGTCTCGAACTGATCTTCACTTCTCTTCAACCTTTCCGGCACACGGGTGCTCTGTAAGGGGTGGGGGTCGGAGAGAGAGAAGGGGAGGGCGGATGCCGGCAGGGGCGGAGCCCGCCATGGCGGACGGCGAGCGCGCCGCGTTCGAGGCGTACGCCCGGGCCGGGCAGCGCCGGCTGTACCGGACGGCCTACCTGCTGTGCGGAGACGTCGAGGGCGCGCAGGACCTGACGCAGACGACGCTCGCCAAGCTGTTCCAGCACTGGCGCGGGGCGAGCCGGGCGGACAACCTCGACGCCTACGCCAAGACCGTGCTGGTGCGCACCTTCGTGGCCGAACGCCGCCGCACCGTACGCGATCTGCTCGCCCACCGCCGCAACCCGCCCCGCCCGCAGCCCAACCCCGCACCGGGCGCCGACCTCCGGATCACGCTGCTCGCCCTGCTCGCCGAACTCCCGCCCCGGGCACGGGCGATGGTCGTCCTGCGCTACTGGGACGACCTGAGCGTGGAGACCGTGGCCTCGCTGCTGCGGTGCAGCGAGTCGACGGTGAAGAGCCAGTGCTCGCGTTCGCTCCTCCGCCTGCGCGCCCGGATGGGCGACGTCCAGCTCTACTCCACCGGAAGCTGAGGGCCGGTCATGACCCCTGAACCGTACGAGCGCCCGTCGCCCCGCACGCGCGACGAAGAGCCGCGCCGGAGCGAAGAGCTGCTCCGGGACGAGGAATTGTTCCGGGACGCCCTGCGGCGGACCGTCGACCCGCTGTCCCTCCAGCCGGATCTGGTCGCCGACGCCGTACGGGAGGGCCACCGGCGGCGGGCCAGGGCCCGGGCGTTCGCGGTCGCGGGCGCCTTCGTCGCGGTCACCGCCGTGACCCTGGGCCTCTCCGTGCTCGGCCCCTGGCTGTCGGCCGGGCCGGGCCCGGAACCCGTCACGCCCGCCGGGCCGTCCCTCTCCCTGCCCGCCACCACGCCCACCCCGTCC
>MUNB01000464.1 GCA_002154345.1 Streptomyces griseus | reverse complement strand
GTGCCGTCGGTGCCGTCGGTGGGGCGTTCCTGTCGGGATCGCGTCATGCGTTCCATCGTGGTCGGGGTGGTGTGGCGTGGCGTCAGTTTCTGAGCCGGTGCGCGCTGTTCTGCGGTACGAGGGCGAAGGCTGCGTCTCCGCCGTGCGGCGGAGGGGGCTCGACCGTGGTGTGCCTGTGCTCGCGCTCGGCTCCCCTTCGTTCGGGTGAACCGCAGGGCTCCACGGGATCGGCGCCCCCGCATCGCCCGGCCGGGAACCACGGGACCGGGTGGGTACGGAGCCGGGGCGCCGGAGCGTTGACGGGCGGCATGTCGCGTACCGCGGATTTGGCACAGTGCCGCTCCACGATCAGGAGAACAGCGTGAACGGGGTGAGCGGTGTGGGCGGAGTAACCATGGTCGGGCGGCCGAACGACGGCTGGGAGCGGCTGGGGGCGCCGGTCGGATCTGCGGCATCGGTGGGGACGGCCGGGGACGGGGATCTCCTGCACAGCGGCGGCCCATGGCAGCGGGCCGCCGGTGGGGCCGACCACTTGGTCACGCACCTCGGCCCGGTGAGGAGCGAACTGGCGGCGGCGCACCAAGGCGTGATCGCCGGGGCCGGAGCGCTGTCCGCCTTGGCCGAGCTGAGCACCGTGCGGGCCTCCTGGGAGCGCCGGATCGAGGCGGCGCGCCGCGAGTGCGGGAGCCTCGCCGGGAGTCTCCGAGGAGCCGTCCAGGCGCAGACACGGACGAACGAGGGGGTGAGAAGCGACTTCGACAGGGTGAAGGCGCAGAGCGGTGGCGGCGCACGGTGAGCGGACGGAGCGGCGGGGCGGGTTCCGCGCTGACGTGGTCCGCGTTACGCGACGTGAAGTGCGCCGAGCTGGAGGAGGCCGCGGACGGCTGGGGCCGGGTGAGCAACCGTGCCGACGCGGCCCGGGACCGTATCGAGGGCCGGATGCTGCCCGGGCTGCGCGACACGCAGAAGGGGGAGGCAGTGGGGGCGGCCGAGGGGCGGCTGCGCCGGCTGGGGATGAACTTTCAGTACATCTATACCGAGTGCGGGCTGCTGCGGACCGCGCTGAACAGCCTGGCCCATGAGATCAAGGCTCAGCAGCGGGTGTTGCAGGGGGCGCTGGACGATGCGGAGGCGCTGAAGTTCACGGTGCACGCGGACGGTTCGGTGACGTATCCGGCGGCGGGCGAGGGCCTGGTCGACGGGAAGCCGCTGGCGGGCGGGACGGCGTCCGGGGTCCCGAACCCGGGCATGGCCACCCCCTCGGGGCTCGTCGCGCCCAACCCGAACGCGGGCAAGGCCCAGGACATCGCGGACCGCGTGGCGCGGGCGGTGCGGACGGCGGCCGATGCGGACTGGCGGTACGCGAGGATCCTGCGGTCGCTGAAGGCGCATGAGGGGTTGGCCGTTCCGGCCGCGACATGGACGGACGCCGCGGCCGATGCGGCGGCGGTGCGGCAGGCGGCGCACGCCTACCTGAAGGAAGCGATCCCGCACGACGCGAGTCCCGCCGAGCGCAAGGAGTGGTGGGCCGGTCTGACGGACGAACAGCGCGAGGAGTACCTCGCGGTGTATCCGGACCAGATCGGCAACCTGGACGGGATTCCGGCCCTGGTCCGGGACGCGGCGAACCGGGACAACCTCCAGTTGTTGATGGGGAAGCTGGAGGGGCGGGACGACGACGAATCGGCGACGAAGCTTGCGGCGTTGCGGGAGATCGACCGGCAGCTGCGGGCGGTGCCGAAGCCGGGGGAGCCGCCCATGTATCTGCTCGGGATCGGCGATCAGGGGAATGGTCGGGCGATTGTCTCGTACGGGAATCCGGATGCCTCGCGGAATGTGGCGGCTTATGTGCCGGGGTTGAATACGTCGTTGGATGAGGAGTTTGCTCAGGGGGATTTGAAGCGGGCGCGTGACACGGCTGCCGCAGCGCGGGAAATCGACCACGCGAGTGCAGTGATCACCTGGTTGGGATATGACGCGCCGCAGAGCCCGGACGGGTTGAGCAGTTTGGCTGTCGCTGGAACCGCACGGGCGGAGACCGGTGGACGTGCGTTCAACGGCTTCATGGCCGGAATGGTGGCCTCGAATGATCACGATGATCCTCACCTGACGGCTATTGGCCACTCCTATGGGTCCCGAACCGTCGGAGCGGCAGCCCAACAGGGCGATGGCATCCCCGGCGTGACGGACATTGTTCTGGTCGGTAGTCCGGGCCTGGGCGTGGATCACGCGGAGGATCTGCGGGTGGGGAGCGACCACGTCTACGTGGGGGCAGCTGAGAACGACGTGGTCACCAAGCTCCCGTCGAAGGGGCACGGAGTGATCTCCGGGCTCGGGCATGCGCTCGGACCGGCAGGTTCGCTGGCTGTGGATTTGGCGAACAGAGGCGACGACGGGCTGTGGTTCGGAAGAGACCCGGCGAGCGAAGAGTTCGGCGGGCGACGCTTTGGCACGGACGCAGGGCCGCCGTTGATCGGCCCAGGGGGCCTTTCCATCGATGCGCACTCGCAGTACTTCGATCCGGAGCTGGACTCCTCCTCTGCCGGCAGTATCGCTTTGGTCACCGCAGGGCGCGGACACATGATCAAACCGGAGCAAGCGCGGTGACGCTTCTTGCACGAGCTCTGATTTCAGCGGCAGTCTTCGGTCTGGTGTCGACCGGGTGTGCCTCCGGGAAGGGTGATGCTATGGATATGCAAGCCGCTGCTGTGCGATCTGACGAGATTCTTGACGCGGTGCTTCAGGAGATTCGCCCAGAGGTGCGGTGGACGCACGGATTCACTTCGGTTGGAATGTGTGATGTGACGCGAAGGCGTGTCGTCATGACCGGCATCTCTGCCGCGCGAAGGGGGAACTTTCTTGGGGTCGTCGACCGGTTCTGGCGTAAGAGCGGATACCGCATGACCACGGTGAACAACAGTGCGGAGTTCCCCGCTATCTATGCCCGCACCAGCGACGGGTTCCGCGTCAGCCTTCGTATCGGCGGCAAAGGGCAAGCGTTCTTCCAGGTGGATACGCCATGCGTGCGTGAGTCCGAAGTGGCGGACTCCACCAGCAAGGCGACGGCACCCCTGTACGAAGGCATGGAGTTCATCCCCCGCCCCAACATCCACTCCGACTTCTGGTCGGCAGACGGATCCGGCTCGGCGGCGGCAAGCAGGACCTGATCGGGTCAAGGTGGCTCAACTAGGAGGGTCTGTAAGGATTTTGAGCCCGCCATTGGGTCCTGGGGCCCATGTCGTGTCCCCTGCCCGTGTGGTCGCATACGCGGAGTGACTGATCTGTCGCCCGTTCCGCCCACTCACGAGGTAGGGGACTGCTCTTGTCCGGCATACGAAGAAGCGCGGTTCCTGTCGGCGTCGATGTAAGCGCTGCCGTGGCGGGCTCGGGCGGGAGGCTGATGCCCCGGCCGTTGCAGGCGGTCCTGATCCTCCTTCACGTTCTCTTCGTCGCCACTCTGGTGGGCGCGATCCGGGCCCTCTCGACGGCCTCCTCGGTGGACGCGGTCGACGGGTACCTCCTCGGGCTGCTGCTCTACGCGTCGTTACCCGGTGTCGCCGCCTTCGTGCTGTCGCTGTACGTCCGTCATGGCGGCGTCCGGGTCTGGTACGGGCTCCTCGCCGTGCAGGCGTGGATCGTCCTCGGCGCCCTCGCCGAGCTGAGCGGGGGGTCCGGGGGCGAAGGCGTCGCGCGGCTGGTGATACCGGCGGCCGTCATCGTGCTGCTGTGCCGGCCGGAGAGCCGTCGATGGTTCCGGAGCGAGCTGGAGCAACGGGCCGAGCAACGGCTGTTCAGCTTCGCCCGGATGATGAAGCTGCGCCGTGACGGCGGGCAGACCGCGTTGGAGTACCTGGGGCTCGTCCTGGTGGTGGTCGCTCTCGTCGGCGGGCTGATGGCCACCGGAACCGGCAGGCAGCTCACCGCGGAGATCCGTAGCGCGATCTGCGAGCTGACCGGCAGCTCGTGCCCGGCGCCGGGGCACGACCTCGTGGCCGGTGGCGGAAGCGCCGACGGCAGTAGCAGTGGCAGTGACAGCAGCGGTGGGAGCGATAGTGCCGGCGCCGGCGGTAGTGGTGGCGGTGATGCCTCTGGTGTCGGCGACGGTGGCGGCGAGTCCAGCCTCACCGGTGGTACCGGCAGCACCGGTACCAGCGGTGACACCGGAGGGACCGCGACCACCGGCAGTACGGCCGGAAGCGGCGGCTCCGCCGGGACCGGCGGAACCACCGGTAGCACGGCCGGAAGCACCACCGGAAGCACCGCCGGAAGCAACGGCTCCACCGGTGCCCCCGGTGACGCCACCCGCCCCCAGGGCAA
>MUNB01000463.1 GCA_002154345.1 Streptomyces griseus | reverse complement strand
ACCCAGGTCTCACCACCCCCGTCCGGGGGTGGTGAGACCTGGGTCACTGTTTACATGATGGCAGGTGACCGGTCCGTAATGAGGAGGGCACATGTCGGCAACCAGCGCGACCGAGACGTTCCGGGCCGCCCGGGACTTCCTGCTGGCGCACCGCGAGGACTACGACACCGCGTACGCGGGCTTCCGCTGGCCCCGGGCGGACCACTTCAACTGGGCGCTGGACTGGTTCGACGTCATCGCCGAGAACAACGACCGCACCGCCCTGCACATCGTGGAGGAGGACGGCCGGCGCACCGAAGTGTCCTTCGCCGCGATGTCGGAGCGCTCCGACCGGGCCGCCAACTGGCTGAAGGCGCAGGGCGTACGGGAGGGCGACCGCATCCTCGTGATGCTCGGCAATCAGACCGAGCTGTGGGAGACCGCCCTCGCCGCGATGAAGCTGCGCGCCGTCGTCATCCCCGCAACCCCGCTGCTCGGCCCCGCCGACCTGCGCGACCGGGTGGAGCGCGGCCGGGTGCGCCATGTGCTGGTGCGGGACGCGGACACCGCGAAGTTCGACGAGGTGCCCGGGGACTACACCCGGATCGCGGTGGGCGAGGAGGTGGCGGGCTGGCGGTCGTACGCGGGTGCGGCGGAGGCATCCGCCGTGTTCACGCCCGGTCGGGAGACGGACGCGGACGAGCCGCTGATGCTCTACTTCACCTCCGGCACCACCGCCAGCCCCAAGCTGGTCGAGCACACCCATGTGTCCTATCCGGTGGGCCACCTGTCGACGATGTACTGGATCGGGCTCAGGCCGGGCGACGTCCATCTGAACATCTCCTCGCCCGGCTGGGCCAAGCACGCCTGGTCGAATCTCTTCGCCCCCTGGTCCGCCGAGGCCACCGTCTTCATCTTCAACTACACCCGCTTCGACGCGGGCCGTCTGATGGCCGAGATGGACCGCTCGGGCATCACCAGCTTCTGCGCCCCGCCCACCGTCTGGCGGATGCTCATCCAGGCCGACCTGAGTCAGCTGAAGGTCCCGCCGCGCGAGGTCGTCGCGGCCGGGGAGCCGCTGAACCCGGAGGTCATCGAGACGGTCCGGCGGAAGTGGGGCGTCACGATCCGGGACGGCTTCGGGCAGACGGAGACCGCCGTCCAGGTCGCCAACACCCCCGGCCAGCTCCTCAAGACCGGTTCCATGGGCCGCCCGAGCCCCGGCTTCACCGTCGAACTGCTCGACCCGGTGACGGGACAGCCCGGCGCGACGGAGGGCGAGATCGCCCTCGACCTCTCCGACCGCCCCGTCGGCCTGATGACCGGCTACCACGGCGACCCGGACCGCACCGCCGAGTCGATGGCCGGCGGCTACTACCGCACCGGCGACATCGGCGCACGCGACGAGGACGGCTACATCACCTATGTGGGCCGGGCCGACGACGTGTTCAAGGCCTCCGACTACAAGATCTCGCCGTTCGAGCTGGAGAGCGCCCTGCTGGAGCACGAGGCGGTCGCCGAGGCCGCCGTCGTGCCCGCCCCCGACCCGCTCCGCCTCGCCGTCCCGAAGGCGTACGTCGTGCTCGCGGAGGGCTGGGAGCCGGGTCCGGACACCGCGAAGATCCTCTTCGAGCACTCCCGGGCGGTCCTCGCCCCGTACAAGCGCATCCGCAGGCTGGAGTTCGCGGAGCTGCCCAAGACCGTCTCGGGCAAGATCCGCCGCATCGAGCTCAGGGAGCGCACCGCCCTCGGCACCGGCGTCGAGTTCGACGAGGGGGACCTGAAGTGAGCGAGCCGGCACCCGAGAAGCTGTCCTACGCACACGGCACCGGCGGCACCGCGCTGCTCGGCGACACCATCGGCCGCAACCTCGACCGTACGGTCGCCGCACACGGCGACCGCGAGGCACTGGTCGACGTGGCCTCCGGCCGCCGCTGGACGTATACGGAATTCGCCGCGGACGTCGACGAGCTGGCCCGCGCCCTGATGGCGTCCGGGGTGGCGAAGGGCGACCGGGTGGGCATCTGGGCGGTCAACTGCCCTGAGTGGGTGCTCGTGCAGTACGCCACGGCCCGGATCGGTGCCGTCATGGTCACCATCAACCCGGCCTACCGCGCCCACGAGGTGGAGTTCGTCCTCCAGCAGGCCGGCGTCTCCCTGCTGGTCGCCTCGCTCTCGCACCGCACCAGCGACTACCGCACCCTCGTCGAGGAGGTCCGCGGCAACTGCCCCGGACTGCGGGCCGTCCACTACATCGGCGACCCGTCCTGGGCGGAGCTGACCGCCGCCGCCCCCGCCGTGACGCGCGGACAACTGGCCGCCCGCGAGGCGGAGCTGTCCTGCGACGACCCGATCAACATCCAGTACACCTCGGGCACCACGGGCTTCCCCAAGGGGGCGACGCTCTCCCACCACAACATCCTCAACAATGGCTATTTCGTGGGGGAGACGATCGCCTACAGCGAGGCCGACCGGGTCTGCCTCCCGGTGCCCTTCTACCACTGCTTCGGCATGGTGATGGGCAACCTCGCCGCCACCTCGCACGGCGCCTGCGTCGTGATCCCGGGCCCGTCCTTCGAGCCCGCCGCCGTGCTGGCCGCCGTCCAGCAGGAGCGCTGCACCTCGCTGTACGGCGTGCCCACCATGTTCATCGCCGAGCTGAACCTGCCGGACTTCGCCACGTACGACCTCTCCTCGCTGCGCACCGGGATCATGGCCGGTTCGCCCTGCCCGGCCGAGGTGATGAAGCGGGTCGTCGCCGAGATGCACATGGCCGAGGTCTCCATCTGCTACGGAATGACGGAGACCTCACCCGTCTCCACGCAGACCCGCCGTGACGACGACCTGGAGCGCCGTACCGGCACGGTGGGCCGGGTGCTGCCGCACATCGAGGTCAAGATCGTCGATCCGGTCACCGGCGTCACCCTGGAGCGCGGCAGCGCCGGCGAACTGCGCACCCGGGGCTACAGCGTGATGCTCGGCTACTGGGACCAGCCCGACCGCACCGCCGAAGTCGTCGACGCGGGGCGGTGGATGCACACGGGGGACCTCGCGGTGATGCGCGAGGACGGCTATGTCCAGGTCGTCGGCCGGATCAAGGACATGATCATCCGGGGTGGCGAGAACGTGTACCCACGGGAGATCGAGGAGTTCCTGTACAGCCACCCGAAGATCGCCGACGTCCAGGTGGTCGGGGTGCCCGACGAGCGTTACGGCGAGGAGATCCTGGCCTGCGTCATCCCCCGCGATCCGGCCGATCCGCCGACCCTGGAGGAGATCACCGCACACTGCCGGGAGCGGCTCGCGCACTACAAGATCCCGCGCAGGCTGCGGATCCTGGAGACCTTCCCGATGACGGTCAGCGGGAAGGTCCGCAAGATCGAGCTGCGCGAGACCTACGCGGACTGAGCGGGCGGGCGGCGGGTCAGGCGGCTTCGATGATGTCGGGGCCGCCCCGGGTCGCCGCCGCCCACTCGATGAGCAGCACCTCGTACGTCGCCGCCTCGGCCGCGGACCAGCCCTGTCCGGAGGAGTCGACGAGCGCGCGGATGGCCTCGTTGGCCTGCTCGGCGGCGGGCGCGGGGCGGTCTGCGGGGAGGGAGCTGTCCGGGAGTAAAGCCATGCGCACAGCTTACGTGCCACCGCTGACAGTCACGGCATCCGAAGGCCGGGCAGCGGGCGTTCGGGCCGTCGGTGTCAGTTCGCGGCGCATGCAGACCCGGGGCCAGCGGTCGAGGCCGTGCTCGGCCTCCTCGGCGCGGATCGTGCGCAGCCCGTCGGTGAGCTCGGCCTCGGGCAGGATCCGGAAGCCGATCCGGGCGTAGTACGGGGCGTTCCACGGCACATCGGTGAAGGTGGTCAGGGTCAGCGCCGCCATTCCCCGGGCCGAGGCCAGCTCGGCCAGGTGGGCGATCAGGGCCCGGCCGATGCCCCGGCGTGCGGCGCACGGGTCCACCGAGACCTGCTCGATGTGCAGGGCGTCGTCGACGGGGTCGGCGAGCACATAGCCGAGCGGCCGGTCGCCGGTGGCGGAGAGAGGGTCGGTGGCCACCCAGCAACGGTCTGCCTGCCGGTAGCTCTCCAGCAGGTCGAGCGGGGGCGGATCGTCGTCGGCCACGAAGGCCATGCCCAGGGCCCGGAACGGCTCCCCTGCGGCGCGCTCGATGTCCTGGAGAAGCGGAAGATCCGAGCGTCTGGCGGAGCGGATACGCATGTACTCAGTGTGCCGCGCCGGACGGCCCACCGGTACGCGGGTGGCCGGATCCACCTCCCGGCGGAGCCCGGGGCGTCCGTTCAGGCGCCGGTGCTGACCAGCTCGTCCGCCGGGCTGTTCACCGGCTGCGGGGTCCCGGTGAGGTCCATGACGAAGAGCGGGAGTCCGACGCCGTCCGCGCGGGCCCGGGCTTCGGCCGCGTACCCCGCGAGGGAGAAGAACACGCCGGTCGCCGAGGCGCCCAGTGCGTTGAGCCAGAGGGTCTCGACCGCGCGGAGCGTCGTCGGCCGGGTGCTGGAGTCGACCTGGGCGATCAGCCCGTCGGCCCGCAGATCGATCCCGGAGGCCGGGCCCGCCCCGGGCCGGCCGACGTCGCGGTAGCCCAGCCACGCCAGATAGAGGCCGGCCGCGCTCACCGCGTCGTGGCCCGTGCGGATCGTCATCGGGTGGAACGTCGGGCGCGGGTGCGCGGCGGTGCGCGGCAGCGGGATATGGGCCGGGGGGACCGGCGCGGCCGGGGCCGGGGCGGTCCCCCCGGCCCATATC
>MUNB01000462.1 GCA_002154345.1 Streptomyces griseus | reverse complement strand
TCGTCGGCGACCCGGACGCCGAGGTCCGCGATCCGGTCGGCGGCGTCCGGGTCGCCGACGACGTCCCACGGGTAGAGGAAGACGCCCGCCTTCACGCCCGGCCCCCCGCGGTGGTGCGCTCCTCCAGCAGGGCGCGGCCGCTCGCGATGATCTCGATGAGGTCCTTGACGTGTGCGGCGGGCGGTTCGGTGAGCGGGGTGCGTACCTCGCCGACGTCCAGGCCCTGGAGCCGGACTCCGGCCTTGACCAGGGATACGGCGTATCCGCGGCCCTTGGCGCGCAGTTCGACGAGCGGCCGGTAGAAGTGGTCGAGCAGGGCGTCGACCAGGGCGACGTCGCCGGAGTCCAGGGCCCGGTAGAAGGCCAGGGCGATGTCCGGGGCGAAGGCGAAGACGGCGGAGGAATAGAGGGTGACGCCGATGCCCCGGTAGGCGGGACCGGTGAGTTCGGCGGTGGGCAGTCCGTTGAAGTAGAGGAAGTCGCCGTCGGGCCGGTGGGTGCGGACCGCGCTGACGATGCGCTGCATGAGGTCGAGGTCGCCGTGGCCGTCCTTGAGCCCGATGATGCCGGGGGTGCGGGCCAGGGCGACGACCGTCTCGGGGGTGAAGATCGCGTTGTCGCGCTGGTAGACAATCGTCTCCAGACCGGTGGCCGCCGCGAGCGCCGCGTAGTGGTTCAGCAGCCCTTCCTGGTCGGCGACGACGAGATAGGGCGGCATGGCGAGCAGCCCGTCCGCGCCGGCCTCCTCGGCGGCCCGCGCGAACGCGACCGCGAGCGCCGTGCCGTAGCCGGCCCCGGCGACGACCGGGATCTGCCCGGCGGTCTCCTCCACGGCGGCGGCGACCACGAGGCGGAACTCCTCGGGGGTCAGCGCATGGAACTCGCCCGTGCCGCAGCAGGCGAAGACCGCGGCGGCTCCGGCATCGATCCCGGCCCGCACATGGGCCCGGAAGACATCGAGGTCGACGGCGCCGTCCGGCCCGAAGGCGGTCACGGGGAAGAAGAGCGGCCCGGCGACTTCGCTGAGCCGGGCGGCAAGGGGGGCTGAGGTCACGGGCGCTCCCTGAGCAGATTCAGGCGTACACAATTCTGATCGGTGTCCATATTTCTGAACACCGTCACGCTAAGGCAGCTTCCGATGGCAGGTCAAGGCGGACGCACGCTCTTGACGCGCCTCACCTCCCCTCCCTAACTTGTCCACGCATGTGAATGCCAGCCAGGATTGCGCACAGCGCGCCTCGCGTACGCCCCGAGGAGACCCCCGTATGACCGCTCCCCGTACCGTCCTGCTCACCGGCGCCGCGGGCGGCCTCGGCACCCTGATGCGCGGGCTGCTGCCCGCGTACGGCTACGACCTGCGACTCTTCGACCTAGTCCCGGTGGAGAACGAACCACAGGCCATCACCGCCGACCTGAACGACCGGAAAGCGCTGCGCGAAGCCGTACGCGGAGTGGACGCGATCATCCACCTGGCCGGCATCTCCCTGGAATCCACGTTCGACAAGATCCTCAGCGCCAACATCGAAGGCACGTACCACCTTTACGAGGCGGCTCGCGAGGAGGGCGTACGCCGCATCGTGGCCGCCTCCTCCAACCACGCCGTCGGTCACACGCCGCGGCCACTCGCCGGGGAACGGCTGATCCCGTCCGACGCTCCGCACCGGCCCGACACCTTCTACGGCCTGTCGAAGTGCTTCGGCGAGGACCTGGCCCAGCTCTACTGGGACAAGCACGGCGTCGAGACGGTCTCGGTACGGATCGGGAGCTGCTTCCCGGAGCCCACCTCGGTACGCATGCTGTCGGTCTGGATGAGCCCCGCCGACGGCGCGCGCCTCTTCCACGCGGCCCTCACCGCCGTGGACGTCGGCCACACCGTCGTCCACGGCTCCTCCGCCAACACCCGCCTGTGGTGGGACCTGACCTCGGCACGGGCCCTGGGCTACACACCGCAGGACGACTCGGAACCGTACGCGGCGAAACTCATCGCCGAACAGGGCGAGCCGGACCCGGCCGACCCGGCACAGACCCGCCTCGGCGGCCACTTCGTCACGGACCCGCCGATCTGGCCGCACTGATCCGGTCGCGCAGAGGGGCGCACCGGCGGCGGGCACCGATGAGTTTCGGGCCCGGGGCGGGTCATGAGTGGTGGGACGCGTAGAGCGACCGGGGACAACCCACCGTCCCAAGGCCACACCGACCGAGCGAGGAACCACCATGAATGCCTCTACAACCGAAAACGCCGCCACCATCACAGGGCTGGGGGTCATCCTCGGCAGCACCGACTCCGACGCCCTGATCGCCTGGTACCGCGCCGCGCTGGAGCCGCTGGGCGCCCGCTGGGCGGAGCACCTCCTGATCGTCGGCCCCGGCGCGATCATCGGCTTCGACGAGCGGGACGACGTGGCGGACAAGGCGGCCGAGCCGGGCCGGCAGATGATCAACATCACGGTGCGGGACGTCCGGGCGGCCGAGAAGCACCTCAACTCCCTCGGGGTCACGTGGGTGCGCCCGGTCGAGGAGGTCGGGGGCGGCTGGTTCTTCTCCACGATCGTGGACCCGGTGGGCAACTACCTCCAGATCCTCCAGGGCCCGGAAGCGCCCTGACACCCCTGGACGCCTCGGACACCCCCTAGCCTGTCAAGCACATCCGAACCAGGGGGAGTTCAGGCGCCATGCCATCGACGACGTTCCGTATCGGCGGAGACCTGACCGTGGGCCGGCTGGGCTTCGGCGCGATGCACCTGCCCACCGAGAGGCCCGAGGACCGGCCGTCGGCCGTCGCCGTGGCCCGCCGGGCGGTCGAGCTGGGCATCACGCTGATCGACACGGCCCACATGTACGGGAACGGGGCCAACGAGGAGGCCCTGGCCGAGGCGCTCCACCCGTACCCGAAGGATCTCCTGATCACCACGAAGGTCGGGGTGCTCCGCTCCGCCGAGACGGGCGAGTGGGCTCTGAACGGCCGCCCGGAGTCCCTGCGCACCGAGGTGGAGCACGCCCTGCGCCGCCTCCGCGTCGACCGCCTGGAACTGCTCCAGCTCCACCGCATCGACCCGGAGACCCCGCTCGCCGACCAGCTCGGCGCCCTGCGGGACCTGCGCGACGAGGGCAAGGTGGCCCGGATCGGCCTGTCCGAGGTGACGGCGGCCGAGCTGGCGGCGGCCCGGGAGATCGTGGACATCGCGAGCGTCCAGAACCGCTACAACCTGACCGACCGCGAACACGAGCCGGTCCTTGAGGCGTGCGAGGCCGCGGGCATCGCGTTCCTGCCCTGGCGCACGGTCGCCTGGGGCAAGGCGGGCGACCGCGCGGAGGTGGCAGCCATCGCCGCCGAGCTGGACGCCACCCCCACCCAGGTCTGCCTGGCCTGGCTCCTGGACCACTCCCCGGTCATGCTCCCGATCCCGGGCACGTCCAGCATCGCCCACCTGGAGGAGAACACGGCGGCGGCGGACCTCGTACTCACCCCGGAGCTGCGGGCGCGGCTGGACGGGATCGCGGGGGACGAGTGACCTCAGCGGACCGGATCCAGGTCCTTGTCGACTTCAGCACCCAGGTCGAGCGCGAGCAGCGGACGCACGGGCGAGCGCGGTGAGGCGTTCCATCTCCTGTTCACGGAAGGCGGTGACCTCACGACAGAGCTGACTCATGACAAAGCCTCCCAGCGAAACGCACAGATCCATACGCTGAATGCATACGCCCACCATGAACGGGCCGGCTGAGGCCCGGTAGAGACGAACCCCGTAATACCCCTCCTGACAATCACGGTCGTTGTTGAACCGGCAGTCGGAGCACGTGTCGGGAAGACGCACCGGCCGGATGCTCTTCGCGTATAACTCGCCTCCACCGGGCAGCCGGTAGCAAGTGCGCTGATCAGATGTCCCCGCAGTGATGATGCGCCTTTCGGGAACGGCCCCCAAGTAATTCACCACCTCCTGCACAGCAGCGAGGGACCGGCCGCCGTCCTCGAGCGATACCAGCATCCGCACGACCACGTTCCGGCCGAAGTCCTCCACGACACGGAGCACCCGGTCCACGTGGGTGGTGTCCGGAATCACGATGTTGGCGGACGCCTTCACTCCGCAGCGCGCAGCGGCTTCGATGGTGGAGTGCAGAGCATCAAGCTTCCGTTGCGCAAGCCCTGCGGCCCCGAACCGCTTCGCCTGGACAGCGGCAAGTTCTTGAGGGGTGGTGCCGAAAACGCTGAGATTGATCCGGTCGAGGCCTTCGGCAGCGCATGCGGGCAACACGTCTGCGCCGTTCTCCCCGTTGGATGTGATGCCCACCCGCAGCCCCAGCCGACGAGCGATCCTGACCAGCCCGGGGAGATCCGGATGCAGGGTCGGCTCGCCACCGGTCAGATGAATCTCGTCCGTGGCCAGGCTTCCCCGCACTGCGGCCAGAGCAAGGGCGAAGTCCGGATCGGCCTTGATCGTCTCAGGAAGAAATCCGGCGCCATTCGTCGAAAGGTAGAGGGAAACCCGGCCGGTTCGACCGGGGGTACCCGTGAATTCGGAAGCCGGGCGCGACCGGTTGTCCGAGGCCACAGGCGTGCCCTCGTTGTGGCAGAAAGTGCAGGCGAGACCACATGCGTCGATGACTTTGACTCTCAAGGTTCTGTCCGCCACCACGGTCACCGGGACGGGCAGGTCGTGCTGCTTCATCGATCCACCTCCACGCCGGCCCGACGCAGGACCGGTTCCGTACGTGTCCCTCACGCCTGAGGGAAACGCAGATCAGCGATGCTTTCCAGATCGATCCCGTACCTGGCGAAGACCTTGGTCGTGTTCTCACTCGTCAACTCCCGTACAGCGATGGACAGCTGAGCAGCGGCGTCGCGGACGGCATCCGCGCAATCACCCTCGATCTCGAGGTAGGGAGGGATGAGCGGCCAGGAGTCGATCTCCAGCCGGGCACCGTCCAGGACCCAGGAATCCCGGTGGTTCTCCTGGTACGAGCGGTGCGGAACACCCATCCGTCCCAGCAACGCGTGTGTGGTTTCGAAATCTCCGACCACTGTCTCGGTCTCGCTGGTCCCGTCGATCGCGTCGGAAGTGATCTCCTTGACGCAGAGTGTCGTCAGCGATCCGTCGTCACGAAGGCGCACCCACCGTCCCTTCGCAGGAGGCACGGTGTCGTAGACATACCGGCGCATCAGCCGACCGCCCACGTGCTCACCGCCCGCAGCAGCAATCCGCGCCGCCATGGCGGCGGGGTCGACGTCCAGATACTTCGCCTCGTATTCGACAGCCGGCACGACTCTCCCGTTGATCCGATGGAACAGGGCACAGCTCGTCGGCCATGAGAAGCCGACCCGTAATGAAGCTAGGGAGCAGCAGCACGTGTTCGCCATCGGATTGCGCGGGATTGCACGCGACTTCACTGGATGGATCAGGCCCCCGATAGGCCCCTTGACCTGGTGCGGTCAGCCGGGCGACGCTCAATCGCACCGAGCCGAGCACTCCTCGAAGGAGCACACCATGGCTTTACGGTTTCTGGGAATCTGGCCCAACACACCCGACGACGGGTCTCCCACCATCTGGCTGGAGGAGGCGACCGGCGACCTGATCATCCAGTCCTGGAAAGCGGATGAGGAAACCGTCCTGGCCGCGCAGGAGGTCGGGTCGGTTCCGGGACACTCCACCGACGTACCGGACCACGAAACTGTGATCCGTCTACCGGCCAACATGCTGCAATTCATCCCCCGCCCCGCGGACGCGCCTGTTCTCAGCTCCCCCTCGGACACCGACGGGACTCCCCCGGCGTACACGATCGGTCAGGGGCAGTAATGGCGACAGCCGTACGAGAGGCGCTGGCCAGGACGCGGCACACGGCCAAGCACCTGGAAATGCGCGACAGTTACATGCTGGACGATCCGAACTTCATCCGCTGGCAGCAGGGTCACCGTGACGATCCCGCGGACCGGGCTTCCTGGTGGCGTCCCTGGCTCGACGTGGTGGTCGCCGCCACCGAACGCGGCGTCACCATGCGTCGGCTCCGTATCGTGTCCGAACCTCTCAGCGACTACACACGGTACGAGTACGACGTGACGTTCACGAACGTTGCGGCGGGCGAGGACGTGCGGTGGCTGCCCCGGTCCGCCGCTCGCGACCTCCTGCTCCCGGCTCTGGACGGCTGGATCATGGACGACCGGCTGCTGATCCTGCACCACTTCAGCGGCGACGGTCAGTGGACGGGCCCCGGGATGGAGGTCTGCGACGACGCACGGGCGGCAGAGCGGTATGCGCTCGCCTACGACACCGCTTGGCAACGGGGGATACCGCACGAGGAGTACCGGCCCACCTGAGTATGGACGCATGCCCCTCTCCCCCCATTCCAACGCTCAACAAGCCCGGCAGGCACTCGCGAACCGCCTTGCCGAACTGCGCCGCGAGGCGGGCCTGACCGGCCGTGAGCTCGCCCGCCTCTGTGGCTGGCATCCGTCGAAGTCCTCACGTATCGAGAACGCCCGCACCGCACCGACAGCCGATGACATCTCGGCCTGGTGCGGTGCATGCGGAGCGCGGGACAGGACGGGAGATCTGATCGCCTCGCTCCGAGCGGCGGAAGGGATGTGGATCGAATGGCGGCGGATGGAGCGCTCGGGTCTCCGCCAGGCTCAGGCGAATCGCCTTCCTCTGTACGAGCGCACACAACGCTTCCACGCGTACTCGTCCTGGCTCGTTCCCGGGCTGCTCCAGACGCGCTCCTACACCATGGCGGTCCTCAGAGCCGTGCAACGACGGCGCGGACTCGTGGACGACGTCGCCGAGGCCGTGAACGCGCGCATGGATCGCCAGCGCGTTCTGCACGAAGGCGACAGGCGCTTCGCGTTCTTGGTGGAGGAATCCGTTCTGTGGGCCGGCGTTGGCGGAGCGCAGGTCATGACAGAGCAGTTGGCGGCACTGATCGCCATGGGTTCACTGCCCAACGTGAGCGTCGGCATCGTCCCGGCTGCTCCGGACCGTGAGCGCTGGCCGGTGGAAGGTTTCTGGATCTACGACGCCGCGCAGGTCAACGTCGAACTGGTTTCGGGCTACCTGACGGTTACGGCTCCGAGCGAGGTGGCGTCCTACGCGGCGACCTTCTCCGAGCTGACGGAATGCGCCGTCTACGGCACGGCGGCCCGCAGGCTGATCACCACCGCCATGGACGCGCTCGGCTGACCGGTCTGCCACCGCGCCGGGACCGCACTGGCCTGCTGGAACGAAAGTCTTCGGAGCGCAAGGAAGCACGATGGACGACGAGTCGCTGTCGGACCGGACTGAGTGCCGGGACGCGAAGACCGGCCGGCTTCGCGCCGTACCGCTGGTGACCGGCGACGGCCCCAAGGGCTCCCACCTCAACCCCGACGCACCCCGCGCCATCCAGCGCTGGAACGGCTGACCGAGGACAAATCAGTGGCTGTCGTCCGGTCCGCCTGACACGATCCGCGTGTGACCACGCTGTTCCTGATGGTCGGCCTGCCCGGGGCCGGGAAGACCACACACGCACGGCAACTCGCCGAGGAGCACGGCGCGCTGCGCCTGACGCCCGACGAGTGGATGCTTCCTCTGTTCGGCGCGGCCGAGTCGGACGGCAAGCGTGACGTGCTGGAGGGCCGCATGCTCTGGCTCGCCCTGGAGGCGGTCAGGCTGGGAACCGATGTCGTGGTGGACTACGGCTGCTGGTCCCGGAACGAACGGTCCGCGATCCGCTGGCTGGCGGAGGCGGAGGGCTCACGCTTCCGCATGATTTACCTGCCCGTCGACGCCGAAACCCAGCGTGCCCGGCTCACCCGCCGCGAGGCGACCGCCGTCGGGGACACGTTGCCGATTTCCGAGGCCGACATCCTGAATGCACGGGCGCAGTTCGAGGAGCCCGACGCTGCTGAACGGGAAGGCCGCATGTCCGTCGACGGTCCACCCGCCGAGTGGAGCGACTGGCGGGAGTGGGCTGCGGACCGGTGGCCGTCGTTCGCCTGACCGCTCCCCCCCAGCACGGTGTCGACCAACGAACGACGGTGATGCCTGACCCGCCCCACCTCACACCAGAGATCTCAGCACCTCGACCTCACAGCCCGGCAAGAACGGGTCGAAGCCGTGCTCGGTCAGCCAGCGCACTGCGAGCAGGCTCCGCACCGCCCACCACGCGCGGATCACTTGAAGGTCGACGTCATCGCCGTAGCCGCCGAGGACGTCGTCGAGGTGCTCCTCGTGCCCGAGGGTGAAGGTGGCGAGGTCGTACAGGGCGTCGCCCCGGCCCGCCTCGGACCAGTCGATGATGCCCGTGACCTGGTCACCTTCGAGGAAGACGTGTGCGATCTGCAGGTCGCCGTGCGTGAAGGCAGGTGTCCACGGCCGGAGCGCGGCTTCGGCAACCTCGCGATTACGGGTGACCAGCCCGGCGGGGAGAAGCCCGTTCGCCACGAGCAACGCGCACTCGGCGTCGAGTTCCGCGGCCAGCTCGCCGATGCTCCGGCCGGCCCGGCCGGGTAGACGCGGCAGCGGGGCGTCGTGCAGCTTCCGGATGGCGGCGCCCGCCGCGGCCCACGCCGCCGGTGATCCGGTCGCCGGCCCACCGAGGCGCCCGAGCGTCGTCCCCGGAACCGCGGCGATGGCGAGCACGGGAGGCTTGCGCCACAGGACCTCCGGGGTCGGGACGGGCGCGAGGGACATCGCCTCGACCTCGACGTCGATCCGTGCCTGATCGGCGTCCACCTTCAGGAACACGTCACCGACGCGCAGAGTCGCACGCTCGGAGTGGGCGACGACGACCTCGACCTCATCCATGGGCGACGAGTATCCCGGCGGCGGTCGCGGACGTCGCCGGGTTTATTACGTGGTCTTACGCGAACGAAGTGTCGCGGACGATCAACGGCCCCACGAACTCGCGGTCCGTGGCCACCATGTACGACAAGCGCACCAACGTCTTCCACGGCCCGGTCACCGTCTCCGTCTCCGCCTCCGCGATCCGTCTGTGGCCCAGGCCGTGACGTAGCCGGCCCGGCCCGGCCCAAGCGTTCTCGGACAGCTTCAGGAACGCGACAGAAAACGAGTGATCTCCGCCGCCACGGCTTCGGGTACGACAGACGGCGCGAAGTGCATCTGGCCGGGGAACGTCGTGCGGGTGACGTGGGGCAGCGCGTTCGCGAGCCGGTCGAGAGTTTCCGGCATCGGCTGCCAGGTGTCGGCGCCGCGCATCAGCAGCGTCGGGACGGTCACGGTGGACCAGCGCCCCAGATCCGCCGAGTCGGCGGCCAGCGATTCGAGGTCACGGTGCCAGCCGAGCGCGTCGTCGGGTTCATCGTCGGCGGGCTCACCCGCATCCATGAGGTCCAGCAGCGCGGCCGGGACACGGGCCACCTTCTCCGCCAGCAGCCGATCGGCCCGCCGCCGGTCGCCGGTCGCGCTCAGTGCCGCGAACTCGTCCAGCACGGGTGTCAGCTCTTCACCCGCCGCATACAGCGGCGGCTCCCACAGCACCAGCGAGCGAACCGGCAGCCCGGACGCCACGGCGTGCAGGGCGACGGTGGCCCCGTAGGACATGCCGACCAGATCCACAGGGCGGCCGATCTCGGCGATCAGCGCCTCAAGGTCGCCCACCTCGTCCGCAAAGCGCTTCGGCGATCGGCCCGGCCCGCTCGGGGCGTACCCGCGGCGGGCGGGCATCCACAGCTCGAACCGGGCGGAGAGGTGTTCGGCCACCGGCTGCCAGGAATGCAGTCCACCGCCGGAGCCGTGGACCAGGACGACCGGCGGCCCCGATCCGAGCTGCCGGTAGCTGATGGCGGTTCCGTCGAAGGACTCCAACGACGCTGTGACCCCACAGGACTCTGGCAAGTTGTTCTCGCTCGGCATGCCAGGACCGTTGCACGGCCCGTCCCGGCCGATCCACCGATTTTCCGCAGCTGAAACAGCCACCCTCAACCCGGCTCCGTGATCCGCCGGACAGACCCTGGTCACCCTCAGAGTGCTTCTATGCCTCCCCATCACTCACGTGACAGGTAGTCGTCCCAAGCGCTGAGTACGGATTCGAGCAGGTGTCTATGGGATTCGATCCAGTCGGCCGGCAGGTCGATCGGCACGCGGACCGTTGCCATGGAGGTGAGGGCGTCTTCCACAACAACCTCGGGGCAGTCACGCTGCCCGTTCAGCTGGATGAAGACGGAAGGACCACGCTGGACCTGCAACCAGGCGATGTCCTCGCCGCCCTCAAGCCGATCCAGGGCCTCACCCCACGAGACCAGACGCGACCGCCACAACGCGAGATCCACTCGACCGCTCACGAACGGCGTGTCGACGACGATCTCCGCTGCGAGTCCCCCAGGCACTTCTTCCAGAGGGCCGAGAACGGTGATGCGAACACAGTTGCCGTCGCCATCACGCAAGCGAGCCAGATCCAACTGCTCAGCCATCACCGAGTGACGTTCTCAGAGGGAGCCGTCCTGCACGGCCGCGACGAAGGCCTGCCACTGCTCCGGGCCGAAGGTGTGCGCGCCGAGGGCGCGGTCCTTGGTGTCGCGGACCGCGTGGCGACCGGAGGCCAACAGGGCGTGCTCGACGCAGCCGTTGTTCGACCCGCTGTACGTGCTCTTGTGCCAGCGTGCACGTTCAAGCTCGGTCTCCGGAACTCGGGGAACCGATTCCTCGATCATGATCTGGTTTCCTCAATGAGGTCGCGAATGTACTGCCGGGATGCGGTGGGTGACAGCGCGGCAGCAGTCAATTCGTCCCATGCCTTGATGTACGCCTGCACATCAGGCCGCTGCTCCAGCAAAGTACCACCGGTGATGTGCTCCAACCACACCACTTCCACCGGCGGATCGGCCTGTAGCCCGAAGACGGTGAACGGGGCGTACTGCTCCATCGGAAGGGCAGAATCCAGCGGCAGCACCTGAATGCTGACGTTCGACGACGAGCCCGACTCCAGCAGGTGCACCAGCTGCCCGGCGACCAGATCCGGCCCGCCCCCGATGCGGTGCAGTGCGGGGGCGTCGATAACAGCACGGAGCCTGAAACCGAGCCTGTCGTCGAGCAACTCCTTACGCTTCATGCGGGTCTCGACGAGGGACTCCACTTGATCGGCCGGGGACACGACCTCGTAGAGGTGGCGCATGTACGCCTCGGTCTGGAGCAGCCCCGGGATGACCATCGGCTCGAACGTGCGAATCGCCTGGGAGTCCGCCTCCAGCATCAGGTAGTCCTTCAGGACGTCATGGAGAAAGGGCCCCTGCCCGCTCCACCAGTCGACCTTGTGGATCTCCTTCGCCAGCCGCTTCAAGCTGGCCCGCTGCCGCTCGTCCTCCACTCCGTAAAGGTTGAGCAGAGTCGTGAGGTCCAGCGGCCGGATCCCCCTCTTGCCGTTCTCGATCTGGCTGATCTTGGGCTGCCCGCACTCCAGCGCCTCCGCCGCGTCCTGGACCTTGAGGCCGGCGTTCAGTCGGAGCTGTCGCAGTTCGCCGCCGAGTCGGCGGCTCCGCATCGTGGGCATGTCGCTCTGAGCCATGGCGTCATCCTGGCCGCCAAGTCCATGTAGGCACAACAGACTTCAGAAACTTGCACCCTCTCGGATGACATCCAAAAGGAATACTTGCCTAAGTGATGCCTCGCACTGCATCATCCTCCCCGTGACCGAAAGCACCCGCCCGATCACGATCAGTGGAACGGCAGGTGCGCCACACACTTCGCCCTGGAGGAACCCATGTCCGTCGCCCTCCCCGCCGAGTTAGACCCGCCCGACTACCACCAGGAACTCGTCGCCCGCCCCGAGACGCTCGCAATCATGCGCCGCATCGTCAGCGCGCACCTGGACCTCTGGGACCTGCGCGAGCTGAGCGACGCCGCCACGCTCTGCGCCCACGAACTGCTCACCAACGTCATGCGGCACACCGGCTCACCGCTCTGCACGATCACGTTGCGTCGCAGGCCCGACGGCGTACGCGTCACCGTCAGCGACTCCGACACCGCGCCGCCCGAACGGCGCGAACCCGACTGGAGCGAGGAGAGCGGACGCGGGGTGCTCCTGATCGCCGCGCTCGCGGCGCAGTGCGGGACGGTGATGCGGCAGGACGGCAAGGACGTCTGGGCCGACATCCGTGCCGCGACACCGGCGTACGCCAGGTGAACAGGTGCCTGCCACGCACCTATTGGTGCCATGCGGATACCGACCGCACGCCGGCAGCAAGCCCTCCGGACGACCTCGTCACCACCGCCCCCGGGCCGGCCGTCATCTGGATACGCGACTCCGTACGACGGCTGACACCGGGCCTCGACCGTGACGCCCGGCGCCGGGCCCGGGCCTGGCTCGACGACCGCCGGACCGCCGAGGCCGCCGTCCGCAGCCTGCGTCGCGGCCAGGGGTACGCGTACGAGCTGCGCACCCCCGACGGAACCTGGCGCTGGACGGCGTACCCGGTCTCCGCCCTCCCCCTGTCACCGACCGGCCACCCGCCGCTCAGGAGCCACCGATGAACGACACGGCCACGCCCGCACCCGCACCGCCCTCACTCTCCTCGGAGCTGCGCGCCGCGCTCAGCGAGGCGGGGCTGCGTGCGGGAGTCGCGGATACCGAGGCGGGCGACCTCGTACGGATCACACCTCTTGACCCGGTCGACGCACAGCAGTTGGCCCGACTCATCCGCACCGGAACCAAGCGTGCCCTCAAGGCCGCCCGCACTCTGCGGGAGATCTGCGCGGGGTACCGGATCGATCTCCCGGGGCTACGCGTCCGGCAGGGCCGCATCACGCTCGGGCCCATCCAGGTCGACGCCGCGGCACGGCTGGCCCGACTGCTGAATGCGGTTCCGCCGGCCACCGCACACCCCGGCGCTGACACCGCGCCCGACGCCGACACCGTAAGGGCCATGCTGATCCAGGCTTTCCCGCAGGCCACCGGCGGCGGCGCCCTCTCCGTATCCGTACGGGAGCACACCCCGGACCTCCTGGACCTCGGCTCGATCGACGCCAGGACCGCGCGCCGCCTGATCCGCACGCTTCAGTTCTGAACCGCCACGCTCAGGCAGCACCTGCAGCACAACTGCGCTTTCAGAAAGGCGACTTGTTGGTCGAGGGTCGCTCCTTTCCCTCAGCGGTGAGCTGGTTCGTGAAAACAACCAGATGCCGAGTCGCCTTCTCCCGTACGGCAGTGCGTCGTCCGCCACGGCAGTGTCAGTGCGACCGGTGGGCTCCATGGAACTACGCCGCGTCCGTCCCGAGCGTCACTTCAGGGGGCGGAGGGGCCCAGTGCGCGATGCGATCTCACCGACTGACGCGGAGTCTCTTATTCCGAGAACTGGATTCAGGCCAGAACTCCCCCATGGCTACCAACGGAATATGCAGTGTTTGTGCGCGCACCAGTGAAAAGCCAGGCCGGCGCACCGTGATCGGTTTTGAGCCTTCGAAAGACCAACTCTGCTTGTAAGCGCCTCACTTGCCTATAGTGATCACCGCGTCGCGCCCGGGGCCCCGGCATGGACGTCGCCAGAGCAGGGCTTTGCATCAATCGGCGATCAGCCGCCGCTGCCGCTCTGGTATGCCCAGTGTCCTTTCGACATCACCATCTGAAGGAGTGCACACGAATGACGAGGACGAAGTTCGTCGCTGCCGCGCTGCTTACTGTGGCGCTCGCGGTTCCTACGGCCACTGCTGTTGCCGCGGACGCCTACGGTGGCGGCGCCCATGCATGGTCTCCGGCTGATGGCGGCAAAAGCGGAAAGATAGCCGTCAAGGACAACAGCAAGGACGGGGATCCGGTGAAGGCCGAGTACTACCGGACGTCCAGCTCGGAGACGAAGCGGACCCTGTGGAACCACAGTGGTCCGGGGACCAAGGCCACCTCCGGCGACGGATCAAGAATCTACAAGTTCAAGGCGTGTGACGAGAACTACGGATCGCCGGACGACTGCTCGGGCTGGGTCATCCCGTAAGTCTGCTCTCCACGCCCAATACGCCGCGCCGACCCGTCCCGGGCCGGCGCGGTGCCCTCATTTTCCGACAAAGGCAAATTTCTGTGAAGCAGAGTGATTCTCCGGGGCTCCGCATAAGCGGCCTCAGCTATCAGATCGAGGGCAGGACCCTCCTCGACAGCGTGGAGTTGGCCGTGTCTCCCGGGGAATCGGTCGCGGTGACCGGTCCCAGCGGGTCCGGCAAATCGACGCTACTCATGTGCATCCTCGGCCTGATAAAGCCTCAGGCAGGCACCATCACCGCCGGGGGCAGGGAGATCACCGGGCTCAGGCCCACGCAACTTGCGCAGGTACGGCGGGAAGCCCTGGGCATGGTGTTCCAGTTCGGTGAGCTCCTTCCCGAACTCAGTCCGGTAGAGAACGTCGCTCTGCCGATCCTGCTCGACGGGGGCCGCCATCAGGACGCCTACCGACGTGCGGAGGAACTCCTCGATGAACTCGGCGTCCCCGCCGGTTCCACCCCGACCGGCATGCTCTCCGGCGGCGAACGTCAGCGGACTGCCGTCGCTCGGGCTCTGATCACCGAGCCGGACGTCCTCCTGGCCGACGAGCCCACCGGAGCCTTGGATCCCGACGCCAAGGAGGCGGTCGCCCGGCTGCTGTTCACGACCGCCCGTGAGCGGGGCTGCGCACTGCTGCTGGTCACGCACGACCTGTCGGTGGCTGCTCGGGCCGACCGCCGGCACGAGCTCCTCGGCGGAATCCTGGCCGAAGCAGGAGCCCTCTGATGCGGGAAGGAGCCCGAACCGCGGGAAAGCTGTTCAGGATCGGTCTCGCGGCGGGCCGCTCCACTCCCGGTGACCGTCTGCGCTGGTGGGGGCTGTTCTGCGCCGCAGCCGCGGTCGCCTTCGTCACCTTGGCGACCACGGCCACCTTTGCGACGTATCACGGCCGCGAGACCAGAGCGGATGACAGAGGGCCGGTGATCACTTTCGGTAAGAACGCCAAGCTGCTGTACCGGGAGGGAATCGATTCTGTCGGCTCCAGACCCGTATCCGTCGTGTTCCTCCATCCGCTCACAGCCGAGGCTCCTCTTCCTGGCGGTGTGGCCCGCTGGCCGGGTCCGGGCGAGGTCGTGCTCTCTCCCGAGCTTGTCAGGACCGGGGGCGGCGAGGGCATCCTGAACCGGTATGGACGGCCGGCCGGAACCGTCACCAACGATGGGCTGGTCACTCCCTCGGAGCGGATCGCGTATGTCCGGGTGGCGGAGACTCCGCCAAAGGATGATCCCAGGTGGATGGGCGTTTCCGCCTTCGGGAGCGGCGGCGGAGCGACAGGGGAGATGGCCGATCAGCCCTCGGTGACCTCCCCCGTCCTGGCTCTGTGGGCGCTGACCGGGCTGCCCGCCCTCGCCCTGGCTGTGGTTGCCGCTCGGGTCGGTTCCCGTACCCGTGACCGGCGCAGCAGCCTGTTGCAAGCCCTGGGTGGTACATGGCGGCACCGGATGATCGTCAACGTTGGTGAAGCCGCGATTCCTTCGGCCCTGGGGACGCTCGTCTCCTTCGTCCCGTATGCCGTGGCTTCCGTGTGGGACATCCGTCTCGCGCCCACCGGTTACATCCTCGACCACCGTGACGTGTGGGCGGCATGGCCGACCGCCATGGCGTCGGGTGCGTTGTCTCTGCTGATCGTGCTGGGCATCGTGGTGGGTACGCACCGTATGGGCCGGGACGGCAGGTCCACCCGCCCCGCCTCTTTCACCTCCCGTGTCCCCGCGTGGCGCCTGGTCGCCTGCGGTGTCGGCGTCGGGCTGGTCCTGACCAGCCAGTACGTGCCACGCAAGGCCCAGCTCGTCGTGTTCACCTTCGGGACCGTCGTGATGTGGGCCTTTCTTTCCTCGGTCGTGGCGCTCCTCACCCGCCACCTGGGCTCCTGGCTCGCCGCCGATGGGAAGCGCAGGGGACATGCGGGCCGCCTGATCGGCGGGCGGTGGACGCACGCACATCCCGGCGTGATCGTGCGCCTCGCTCTGGCCATGGTGATCGGTATCGGGATCGTCGCTCAGATGCAGGTGTGGACCAGCAGGCTCGGAGTGCATTCACAGGCGGCAGCCGCCACGCACCAGCGGATCAAAGACACGGTGATCGAGGTGACCGCCGGCGGCATGAGCGCGTCGGAGACGGACCGGTTCCGCTCACAGCTTCCGGCCGGTTCGATACTGCTGAACCGGACCTTCCACGATCCGGGAGCGTCCCAAGACCCCTGGACGACCATAGGGGGGTCCTGCCGCGATCTACGCAGGCTGCAAGTGGCCTGCGACGGTGACACCAAGGCGGAGACGAAGAGCGGCGCGCCGTCGGCCGAGGTGGAAGAGATGGGCCGCTGGTACGGCGACGTCAGATTCGCAGAAGTCCCCCGCATCAGCGTGAAGCCGGACGGCACACAGTCCCTCGTTGTCGTGACCCCTACATCGGGGCAACTCGCGGCGGTGAAGCAGACCGCGTTCACCCTTCCCAATCCCTCGCTGCAGGTCGAGACTCTGGGCGGAAACTGGTTGGGGTCCTCGCGTTCTCACCTCGCGAACTGGATCCAACTGTTCGGCGTCACTGGAATCCTGTTCATTCTCGTGGCCGGTTCGATGAGCGCGGCGGCAGAGTTCGTCCGGGTCCGCCACGCGCTGGCCCCGCTCACCATCCTGACCGGACACCGCCGGGTATTCCGCTCCGTGGCCTCCTGGCACCTGACCGTCCCCTTGCTCATCTCCACCGTGGTCACCGGGGCCGTGACCGCGTGGCATTCGGTCTTCTTCATTGCGCTGGTCCAGGAAGGCTCCGTGTCCTGGGCGGTTCTCGGATACGGGATCACCGTGTGTGCCGCGGTTTCCCTGGCGGTCGGGTTGCTCGGCGCGCGAGCGGCAGCCCGGGAGGCGAATCAGTGGCGCCCCGCCGCCGATTGAATGAAACGCAACACGGCCGGTTGTCCGAGACGAGTGAGCGTGCAGGAAACCCGAAGCCGCACGCGTGAGAGCCCCGTGCGACAGCCGCCTCTCAGCGTGTGATGACGGACGCACGGTTCCGGGGGCGCTCGTGCTCGACCCTTCTGCCCGAGGGGTGGGGTACCGGCGCACCCAGAGCCTCAGCAGGGATCGGTCAGCCGTGTCGGTCATGAGGTGCTGTTTGAAGGGTGCGCTCAGCGGCTTTCCTGACGTGTCATCCGCCGAGAAACGCCCCGGTCATTGACAGGTCCCGCCCTCGGCGGGATTCTGCGAGAGCGCTCTTCTATCGATGTAAATCGTTGCCGTCGTCACCGCCATCAGCGCCGTCACCATCGAGCCCCCCACCCAGGAGCGAGCCCCATGAGCGACCCCACGAGCAAGCCCCTGCACAAACCCAGGAGCCTCTTCCGCCGCTCGTCCGCCCTCGGTGCGCTCGCGCTGGCCGGCGCGCTCGCCGCGACGCTCTTCCTGGCGCCACCCGGCACCGCCCAGGGCGCGCCGCCCGCCCGCGGGGCCGCGCCGCAGGGGCAGACCAGCCTCCGCGCGGCCGACCCCAGCGTGTTGCGGGTGGGCAGTACGTACGTCGGCGTCCAGTCGACCGGCGGCGGGATCGTCGTCCGGCAGGCGTCGTCCACGGACGGTCTCGCCACCGCGCCCGCCCGGCAGGTCTGGGCCGACAGCCGGGGGCGCGGGGAGGTCTGGGCCCCCGAGATCGTGATGGACGGCGGGCGCTACTACATCTACTTCACCGCCGGTGTCGGAGCCGCCCACCGCATGTTCGTCATCAGCTCGGCCTCACCGGACAGCGGATACGGGGCCGAGACCCAACTCGCCCTGCCCGACGACAAATGGGCCATCGACGGCACCCTGTTCACCTTCGAGGGCCAGCGCTGGTTCGTCTGGTCCGGCTGGGCGGGCGACACCAACGTCGAGCAGAACCTCTACATCGCCCGGATGAGCAGCCCGACCCGGCCCACCGGCGCGCGGTACGTCATCTCGCAGCCGCGCGAGAGCTGGGAGCGGGTGGTCGGCAACCCGTTCATCAACGAGAGCCCCGAGGCCATCAAGGACCCGAACGGGCAGCTGCACATCGCGTACTCCGCCAACGGCAGTTGGAGCGAGCAGTACTGTCTGGCCGACCTGCGCCTGCGCAAGGGCGGCGATCCCACGTACGTATGGGACTGGTACAAGTCGAACGGCTGCCTGTTCGGCTCCAACCGGTCCACCATGATGGCGGGTTGGGACCCGACGCTGTACGTGAACGGGCCCGGCCACCACACCTTCGTCCTGCTGCACGGCGACATCGACACCAGCCCGCCCGCCGGCCCGAAGTTCCCGTCGATGTACCACGCGGTCCCGAAGGGCACCCCGTACTCCTGGGCCAACCGCCACTGGTACACCGGCACGTTCGTCTGGTGGGGCGGTACGACGTACTCCCGCGCCAACGTCCCCGGACCCACGTCCGACAAGGGGTGGAGCCTGAAGTTCTTCGAGTGAGCCGTACGCGGCCATCGGCGACGTCGACGAACCCGTGAACTCGCCGAAAGGTCAGGAACTGGCGACAGGCCTGGGTCGCTGCCGGATCCACCGGTGTACGGGCGGCGTCATGCCGCCGCCCACGACGAATCCGATCACTACGCTCTGGCTCGCGAGCGCGATCGTCCCGACCAGCGCGCACAGAACCATGCCGACCACCACCAGGCCCGCGACCTTCATGGGCGAGGCCTGCTGGGTCAGCCATTTCACGGTCGAGAGAGTGGTGAGATACAGGGTGGAGCCGAACGCGGCCGCCGACAGAACGGTCAGGGCATCCATTCCGCAACCTCGAATTCCTGTGGTGCTCCCCCATGGGCAGAGCGTGGTGATCAGTTGAGCAGAATGAACACTAACGATCTTGATGGGGTGGTCAAATTCCTTTGAGTAATACCTGAGGTTCCCTTCTCGACCACCCACCGGGCGAGCGCGAAGAGATGAATGGCCCAAGAGGCCGTCTCACGTGGCAGTGCACTGACGCGGTGAGCCGAATCACGATAGTCGGGCTCCTGGCGCTCAGCTGTAGTAGGCGATCTTCTCGTCGAGCACCTGCATGGCCTGGCGCAGCGCTGCCACCCGCTGTTCCAGGGCGGCACGGCGCTCGCGCAGGAAGGCAACTCGCTCCTGCGGAGAGTGCTCGGCGCGCAGGATGGCGACAAACCCCCGCAGGTCCGCGATGCCGAGACCGGCGTCGCGGAAGCACGTGACCAGACCGATCCAGAAGACGTCGTCCTCGGTGTACTCCCTGCGGCCTCCGCCGGAGCGCCGGATCGGGCCGATGAGCCCTTCACGCTCGTAGTACCGCAGCGTGTCGATGGAGACGCCCGTGCGGTCGGCGGCCGCCGCCGGGGTGAGGGCAGTCATGGTGAGGATCTCCTTTCGTGACCGCAGCTAGCGCGCATCGGCGAAGCGCGCCAGGTGCTCGTCACCGAGCCGCACACCGCGTGCGGCAAGTGCCTCCTCGATCTGCTCCACCCGGCTCGCACCAACGATGGGATCGATGCCCTGCCGCATCAGCCACGCGAGGACGACCTGGTTCCTCGTGGCCGAGAGCTCACCGGCGACGCCGTCCAGAACCTCGAGTACCCGAGCGGTCCCGGGATGATCATAGATAGACGGAAGCGGCTTGTCCGCGCGCACGTAGGAACCCCACATCAGCGAGCTGTACGACCACACGGCGAGCCCCTCCGACCGCGCGAGGTCCAGGTCCTCAGCGGTGAGCATGCGGTGGCCGCCCTCCGCGATGGGGGCGAGCGGGCGCGGCTGGACGAGTGAGTGGCGCAGCTGCAGGGCCGTCCACGGCTCCACGCCTCGCTCCCGCGCGAGCGACCGGGCCCTCTCGACGCGCCAGGCGGTATGGTTCGCCGCCCCGACCCGCAGGGCGACTCCCTTTGCGACCAACTCGCCGAAGGCGCCGACCGTTTCCCTCAGCGGCACGGTACGGTCCTCCGCGTGGGCCCAGAGCAGGTCGACGTGATCAACTCCGAGACGCCCCAGGCTCCCCTCCACACCGGAGTGAATGGCGCGCGCCGAGAGTCCTTCCGCGCTGTCCGGCGAGTGCGGGACGAGCGGGTTGTGGCGGACCTTCGTCGCGATCCGTACCGTGTCGCGCGCGCCCGGGCGGGCCCGCAGCCAGGCGCCGATGACCCGCTCGCTGGCGCCGCCGACACCACTGGGGTCGGTCCAGAAGGAGTAACAGTTCGCGGTGTCGAGCCAGACACCGCCGCCGGCGACGAAGGAGTCGAGGATCGCGAAGGCATGTTCGGGGGCAACTCGCGTGCCGAAGTCCATCGTCCCGAGGACGATCTGGCGGTCTGTGGTATCCATGCTGCCCATCCTCGAATCTGGAGTGCGCTCCAGGTCAAGCGATCGTGACAGGCGGTCCGGAACCCGGCGGCGGTTGAACTGTCGCGCCGACTCGCTCCGAACGCCATTCGGAGTACCCGCCATCCGCGCCCGGCGCGGTCCACGCCGCAGACGGCCGACGACGATGCGCGCAGCCCCGGGCAGAGGCCTCAGCTTTCGGGCTCGCCCCACTCCTCGACGCCCACCTCGTCGCCCACCGACAGCTTCCCCGGCCGCACCACGGCGAACTTCGCGCCGAACACCACCCCGCCTGCCGAGAAGCGCCGGTAACCCGCCAGGGTGCGCAGCGGTTCCGGGCCGCCCCTGGCCCCGGCCTCCTGGTCGACCAGGGTGACCGCGCAGCGCACGGCGAGCTTGGTGTAGCCGAGCTCGGCCGCGCCGATGGTCATGCGGCGGATCCGGTCCTCGGCGTGGGGCTCCGCCGCCCAGTCCTCCCCGTGTTCGCCGTCCTCACCGTGGGCTCCCTCGGGGTGGCTGTCGACGACGAGGTTCGGGCGGAAGCGGTCCATGGCCAGGGGCGGGGCGTCGCGCTCGGCCATCCGCGTGTTCAGGAGAGCGAGGGAGGATCGGGAGAGCAGGTGGACGGCGCTGCTGTCGGCGTAGCCGGAGGTGCCGGGGGTCAGGCCGTCGGTCTTCCGGTCGTGCTCCGGCGGTACGCGGACCAGGCGGCTCGGGGTGCCGAGGAATTCCGTGAGCCAGGCGGCGGCGTCCTCGCCCTGGTCGATGCCCTGGTACGTCGCGCCGAACAGGTCCACCTCGCGCCGGGGCGCGGAAGTGGTGACGTCGAGGTGCAGCACGCCGTGGCCGCTGTCCGGCTCCACCGATGCGAGCGTGAGCCTGCTGCCGTCGGCGGAGGCGGTGGGCCGGACGAGGGCGAGGCGGGGGTCGCGGCGCTGGGTGCGGTAGACCCCCTCGACGCTGACGACCATGAAACTGCGGTCGTGCGCGAGACCCGCCGGGGTGAGGTGCGTACTGTCCACGGACGTTCCCGCGCAGCCCTTGACGGGATAGGTGATCAGATCGACGACCGTGGCCATGAGGCCTCTCCTTCGCGACGCCCTGCCCGCGGATCTGCTGCCGTCGGGCCCTTACGGCCAGGGTGCCAGGCGGCGCGGACGGTGATCGACGGGTTTTGCGCCAGACCACGGAGGTGCCACTGCGCCACGCCGCGCTCCGCCCTGCCCCCGCGCAGCACGGGGGCAGGGCGGAGTGGCCCGTCAGCAGTCCGGGATGACCGTCCCGTTGTTGTCGCGGGCCTCGTCGTTGCCCCAGCGGGAGAGGTAGTACGCGGAGACGTACGCGTTGCGGCCGTTCTTGCCCGCGTACACGACGTCGAGGTCGGTGCGCAGCCACCAGTGGTTGAACTGGCTCGCCGTGCCGACCCGCGCTCCCCACACCTTGCAGTACACGTAGTTGGTACCGGCGTTGAGGACGCCCTGCGCGTCGGCGGTGTTGGCCGCGGCGTAGCCGGTGGCGTTGGCGAAGGTGTCGACCCAGTACTTGCCGCCTCCACCGCCACCGCAACCGTTGTCGCTGGTCAGGTACTTGCTGTAGTACGAGCCGGGATACGGGGCGAGGGACTGGCCGTTGATCACGATGGTCTGGCCGACGCCGTTGTAGAGCTGCTCGTAGTGGATGTGCGCGCCGGAGCTGTTGCCGGTGGAGCCGGTGGTACCGATCTGCTGGCCCTGGGCGACCTGGGCCCCGTTGGCGACGGAGAACGCGGCGAGGTGGAAGTAGTACGTCTTCCAGCCGCCACCGTGCTCGACGGCGATGTAGTTGCCCGCGCCGCTCGGCTGGGAGTAGCGGTACGCGGTCCCGGCGGCCGAGGCGAGGACCGGGGCGCCGGCCGTGCCCCCGCCGTCGGTGCGGACGAAGTCGAGAGCCTGTCTGACCTCGGCGGAGTGATGGCTGTAGGTCCACTGCTGGCCGCAGGCGTAGGGCGCCTTGAAGTTCGGGGCGGCCGCGGCGGGGGACGCGGTGGCGGTGACGGTGAGCAGGCCTCCGAGGAGGGCGAGGAGCGCCAGGAGGCAGGTGCGGGGGGAGCGTCGCATGGGTGGGGAAGTCCTTCGGGTCGACTACCGGGCGGTGGAGCGCGAGGTGCGAGGACGAAGTGCCTGGGCGCGAGATCCGGGGCGCGAAGTGCCGGTGAATCTACGCGAGTTGAACGGGCTCCAGAGTGCCGCAACTTCGGTGGCGGGAACAGGGGGTCGAGGCTTCTTGAACCGCTTGCTCCGCACGGCTCGGAGAAGCGAGCACCGCTCTCCTAAAACGGGTGTCGCAGGTTCCTGCCGGCGGCACAGAGAAAAGGTCCCGATGAGGAGGGTTTCCACCAGCCCGGCCCGTTGTCGTGTACAGGGTCGTGCCACACACGTGCCACTAGAATCCACCGGCGGGCCGCACGGTTGAGCAGTTCGGCCGAAGCAGGCAGGACGCACCCCGGCGCTGATGTTCGGCGCTCCCCGAAAGCCGACCGCGTTCGACAGGAAGGTGACGGTGGCCCAGTTGGACGAGGAATGGCCCTGGCTCGAGGACCGACCTGTGTTCACCACTGGCGGGGAGAGGGGCGGCAACGTCACCGTTGTGCCGGTCGGTGCGGTGCTCAAGCCCTTCACCTGGCGTTTCTGGCTCTATGTGGTGGGCTTCGTCGTGAGCGTGACGCTCGTGGTCGTGGGCACCTGGCTTGCGATCTCCCGTCCGCACGGAGCATCACCCGGTGGATCCTGGTGGTGGCTGGCTCTCGCGCTTCCCGCGACGGGATGCGCTCTGATCTGGTTCGCCGGCATCTACGTCGAGGGCATGCACCGGATCATGCGTGAGCGACCGCGGAACCTCCTGCTGTTGGCCGGCCTGCTCGGCGGGAGCGCACTGGGCGTCGCGGTGCCGACCGCGCTGGGCAGCGCGGAGGGCGTCGTGCCGGCGGCCCTGCTCTCAGCCTCCTGCGCGGTCGCCGGGCTCTTTGCCGCGCGGGGTGTACGTCGCGCACGAAAGGACGTCGCGCGTATCCTGCGTCTCCGCGCCGCGGGTACCGCACACGCGGGAGCTATCGCGGCACTCCCGGACCCCAAGGCCTGGAGCAACGGCGGCGACGTCCCGATCCGCTACCGGGACAGCAGCACCGGAGCCGAGCGCACCGTGACCGTGCGGGTGAACACGTGGGCGCACGAGATCCCGGTTCCCGGGACGCGCGTGATCGTGCGCACCGACGAGGACGGCGACCTGCTCGTCGAGCTCGATCCGGACCATCCGGTCGAGTTCTTCTCCGACAGCCGACGGTACGAACGGGACACCAGCGGCGGCGGCAGCATGTGACCGAGCAGGCAGCCGGGCCGATGATGAAGCCGGAGCTCGCCCTCGGGGGGAGGCCGGAGTCCCCGCCTCCAGCCCCCGCT
>MUNB01000461.1 GCA_002154345.1 Streptomyces griseus | reverse complement strand
GGTACGCCGTCGGCCCCGGCTCCCTCCCGGTCAGGAGGAAGCCGGGGCCGACGGCGTACCGGAGGAGCTCAGTCGCCGAGCACGCGCCGCAGATAGTCGTTGCCGAACAGGCGGTCCGGGTCCAGCCGGTCGCGCACGGCGGTGAACTCACCGAAGCGCGGGTAGACCTCGGCCAGATAGCCCGCGTCCCGGGTGTGGATCTTGCCCCAGTGCGGCCGTCCGGCGTGCGCCGTCATGATCCGCTCGACCGCCGTGAAGTACGAGCGGTGGGGCGTGCCCTTGTAGAGGTGGACGGCGATGTACGCGCTGTCCCGGCCCGACGCGGTCGACAGGGCCATGTCGTCGGCCGGCGCGGTGCGCACCTCGACCGGGAAACTGACCTTCAGCGGTGACCGCTCGACCACGGCCTTCAGCTCCCGCAGCGCCGCCACCGCCCGATCGCGCGGAACGGCGTACTCCATCTCCACGAACCGCACCCGGCGCGGGCTGGTGAACACCTTGTACGGGATGTCGGTGTACGTACGCGCCGACAGCGCCCGGCTGGAGAGCCTGGCGATGGAGGGGATCGTCGCCGGGACCGCGCGGCCGAGCGAACAGGCCACCTGGAAGACCCCGTTGGACAGCAGCTCGTCGTCGATCCAGCTGCTCACCCGGCCGGGCGGGGCGGCCGGACCGGCGCTGCGGTTGTTGCGCTTGGTGTTGCAGTTGCCGGTGTGCGGGAACCAGTAGAACTCGAAGTGCTCGTTCTCGGCGACCAGGGCGTCGAAGTCCGCGGTGACCCGGTCGAAGGTCATCGGCTCCTCACGGGCCGTCAGCAGGAAGATCGGTTCCACGGCGAGGGTGACGGCGGTGATCACCCCGAGGGCGCCGATCCCGACCCGCGCCGCGGCGAAGACCTCCGGGTTCTCCCCGGCCGAGCAGCGCAGCACCGTACCGTCCGCGGTGACCAGCTCCAGCGCCCGGATCTGCGCGGATATCGACGCCGAGTCGCGGCCGGTGCCGTGCGTACCGGTGGAGGTCGCCCCGGCGATCGTCTGCTCCATGATGTCGCCCATGTTGGTGAGCGAGAGGCCCTCGCGGGCGAGCGCGGTGTTGAGCCGCTTGAGCGGAGTGCCCGCCTCCACCGTCACGGTCATCGCCTCACGGTCGATGTTCCGGATCCCGGTGAGCAGGTCGGGGCGTATCAGCACCCCATCCGTGGCGGCAGCCGCCGTGAAGGAGTGGCCGGTGCCGACCGGCTTCACCCGCAGGCCGTCCTCGTGCGCCCGGCGCAGCACGTCCGCGAGCTCGTCCACGGACGCGGGGGACTCGGTGCGGGCGGGCCGGACTGTGACGGTGCCCGCCCAGTTACGCCACGCGCTCGTCGTCGTCCGTGCGTAGGTGTCGGTCATCTTCCCCGCGCCCTCCCGTCGCAGCCGGCCCGGCCAGCCGGCGATACCCCAGGAACGCCACCGCCGCCGCGAGCGCTCCCGCCGCGACGGGCACCGCGTACCCCGCCTTCGCCCCGGCGGCGTCGACCACCCAGCCGGCGGCCGAGGAGCCGAGCGCCACTCCGACCGCGAGCCCGGTACTGGTCCAGGTCATGCCCTCGGTCAGCTTGGTGCGCGGTACGTGCGCTTCGACGAGGGCCATGGTGGTGACCATCGTCGGTGCGATGGCGAGGCCCGCGACAAAGAGCGCCACGGCCAGCAACGGAAGGTTCCCGGCCAGTTGGAGGGGGATCATACTCACGGCCATCGCGCAGACACCCACCAGCCACCTGGTCCCGGGGTTCCCCTTGAGGTGCAGCAGCCCGAACACGGCCCCCGCGAGACACGATCCGAGCGCGTAGACGGCCAGCACCAGGGAGGCCGCGGCCTTGTGGCCGCGCTCCTCGGCGAAGGCCACGGTCACCACGTCCACACCGCCGAAGATCGCGCCCGTCGCCACGAAGGTGGCCACCAGGACCTGCAGTCCCGGCGAGCGCAGCGCGGAGCCGCCGGTGTGCTGCGACTTCGGGTGCGGCACCGGCTCGGTGGCGCGCTGCGCGGTCAGCCAGAACACGCCGACCAGCAGGAAGACGGCGGCGATCAGCGGCCCGGCTTCCGGGAACCAGGCGGTGGAGAGACCGATGGAGATGATCGGGCCGAAGATGAAGCACACCTCGTCGACGATCGACTCCCACGCGTAGGCGGTGTGCAGATCCCGGCTGGAGCCCCGGTAGATCGCCGCCCAGCGGGACCGGACCATCGACCCCACGCTCGGCACACAGCCCGCGCCCACCGCGAAGACGAACAGCGTCCACTCCGGCGCCCCCTGCTGGGCGCAGATCAGCAGACCCGCCACCGCGGCCACCGCCACCAGCGTGATCGGGCGCAGCACCCGGCGCTGCCCGTAGCGGTCGACCAGCCGGGAGACCTGGGGGCCGCAGACCGCCGCCGACATCGCCAGGGTCGCCGAGAGCGCCCCGGCCAGCCCGTAACGGCCGGTGAGCTGCGAAATCATCGTCACGACGCCGATGCCCATCATGGACAACGGCATCCGGCCGAAGAAGCCTGCGGTGGAGAACCCCTTGGTACCGGGGGCGGAGAAGATGACGCGGTAGGGGCTGGGCAAGGGGTACTCCGGTCGTGCCTGTCAGGCGTATAGCTGGCCCATACAGCTTACGGCCGGGCGGATGCGCCGGACACCGGATTACGGGGCGGCCCGGGGGAGCGGAAGCAGGCGTACGAACCCCGAGTCCCAGGGCCTCGCCGCTCTTCCCGACGGGGCGTCGGATGTCGGTTGCCGCCCGGTCACCGGCGGGTGGCAGGATCGAGGTCATGTCCGATCTGCGCGATCCCGCTCCCTACGACGCCCTGCTGCTGCTCTCCTTCGGCGGTCCCGAGGGCCCGGACGACGTGGTCCCGTTCCTGGCGAACGTGACCCGCGGCCGCGGCATCCCCGAGGAACGCCTCAAGGAGGTCGGCAAGCACTACTTCCTCTTCGGCGGGGTCAGCCCGATCAACGCGCAGAACCGCGCCCTGCTCGGCGCCCTGCGCAAGGACTTCGCCGACCACGGCCTGGACCTCCCGGTCTACTGGGGCAACCGCAACTGGGCCCCGTACCTGACCGACGTGCTGCGCGAGATGACCGCCGACGGACACCGCCGGATCGCCGTCCTCGCCACCAGCGCCTACGCCTCCTACTCCGGCTGCCGCCAGTACCGCGAGAACCTCGCGGAGTCGCTGGCCGCCCTGGAGGCCGAGGGCCTGGAGGTGCCCCGGGTCGACAAACTGCGGCACTACTTCAACCACCCCGGCTTCGTGACGCCCATGGCGGACGGCGTCCTCGCCTCGCTCGCCGACCTCCCCGAGGACGTCCGCGCGGGCGCGCACATCGCGTTCACCACCCACTCCATCCCGACCTCCGCCGCCGACGCCTCCGGCCCGGTGGAGGCGCACGGCGAGGGCGGCGCGTATGTCGCCGAGCACCTCGACGTGGCCCGGCTGATCATCGAGGCGGTGCGCGAGGAGACCGGCGTCGAGCACCCCTGGCAGCTCGTCTACCAGTCCCGCAGCGGCGCCCCGCACATCCCGTGGCTGGAGCCCGACATCTGCGACCACCTGGAGACCCTGCACGGCGAGGGCGTCCCCGCCGTCGTGATGGCGCCCATCGGCTTCGTCTCGGACCACATGGAGGTCCTGTACGACCTCGACACCGAGGCCACCGCGAAGGCCGCCGAGATCGGTCTGCCGGTCCGCAGGTCCGCCACCGTCGGGGACGACCCGCGCTTCGCCGCCGCCGTACGGGACCTGGTCCTGGAGCGTGCCGCGAGCGAGCGCGGCCGGGCGGTGGAGCGCTGCGCGCTGGGCTCCCTCGGGCCCTCCCACGACCTCTGTCCGGTCGGCTGCTGCCCCGCCAGGGCCCCGAAGCCGGCCGCCGCGGGCGCCGACAGCCCGTACGTGTAGAGCCTCCGTCCCCGTCGAGCCCCCTGGGAGCACCCGTGACCGACCCCGCCCTGTCCGAACTGCTCGACCTCGCCCTGGAGGCGGCCCGCCGCGCCGGAGCCCTGCTGCGCGACGGCCGCCCGGCCGACCTGGGGGTGGCCGCCACCAAGTCCAGCCCCATCGACGTGGTCACCGAGATGGACATCGCCGCCGAGAAACTGATCACCGGCTACCTCACCGACTTCCGCCCCGACGACGGCTTCCTCGGCGAGGAGGGGGCCAGCTCCCCGGGCTCCACCGGCATCCGCTGGGTCATCGACCCGCTCGACGGCACGGTGAACTACCTCTACGGCCTGCCCACCTGGGCCGTCTCCATCGCCGCCGAGCGCGACGGCGAGCGGGTCGTGGGCGTCGTCGAGGCCCCGATGCGCCGGGAGACGTACCAGGCGGTCCTCGGAGGCGGTGCGTTCGCGAACGGTGAACCGCTGCGCTGCCGGCCCGCCCCGCCGCTGGACCAGGCCCTCGTCTCGACCGGTTTCAACTACGTCGCCCACGTCCGCGCCCACCAGGCGGACGTCGCCCAGCAGCTGATCCCCAGGCTCCGGGACATCCGGCGCGGCGGCTCGGCGGCCGTCGACCTCTGCGATGTGGCGGCCGGCCGGCTGGACGGCTACTACGAGCGCGGACTGCACCCCTGGGACCTGGCGGCGGGCGACCTCATCGCCCGGGAGGCGGGCGCGCTGACCGGCGGCCGCCCGGGGCTGCCCGCCGACGGCGATCTGACGGTGGCCGCCACCCCGGGCGTCTTCGAGCCGCTGCAGGCCGCCCTCGACGAGCTGGGCGCCTGGCACGACTGACGGGCCACGACTCGCGGAAGGCCTGACGAAGGCCCTGACGAGGGTCCTGAGGCCGCCGCACACGCCACGGGGCCCCGGACACCAAGACGGTGTCCGGGGCCCCGTGGCGTACGGCTCAGACGCTGGTGGCGCCGATTTCCACGCCGTGCTCGGCGGCGAGCCGGCGAAGATCGTCCAGCTCGCCCTGCTCGACGTCCGCGAGGAAGTCGTCGCCGTCCTCGCGCGCCCGCGTGAGGTCGGACTCGGTCGTCTTGATGCGTTGCAGCAGACCTGCGGTGAAAGCGTCCATGATGCGCCCCCTCATCGTGGGTCGGTGGCACGGGGTGTGCCCGGGGTCCCCCGGCCAGGGGAGCCGGAGGAGCGGGTGATCGCGCCGCCGCTCCGGGGAAAAAGGAGCGGGCCGTGGCAGGCCACGTGACAGGCGAGATCGCGGGTGTGAACCCCTCTTCCCCACGCCATGGCTCAGAGAAACCTCAACTGGCCCGAAAATCCGCCGCTTTCCGGGCGGGGCGCCGCCGGAAGGTCCGGCCCGCCGCCGTCTTACCGCCGGTTTATACGCGTTGCGGGCAGGATGGAGGCGCACAGTCGGCATCGCTGCCCGTGTCCGAGCGGCCCCGCGTGGGCCGCTCGATCTGTGAACCCATCGAAGGACCGAAGGAAGGACTGCGCCGTGCGCGTACTCGTCGTCGAGGACGAGCAGCTGCTCGCCGATGCGGTGGCCACCGGACTGCGCCGGGAGGCCATGGCCGTCGACGTCGTCTACGACGGTGCCGCGGCCCTGGAGCGCATCGGGGTCAACGACTACGACGTCGTCGTGC
>MUNB01000460.1 GCA_002154345.1 Streptomyces griseus | reverse complement strand
TTCGTGGTCACCGGCGAGGAGGCCGACTCCTACCGCTCCAGCGCGGTCCTGTACAGCCGCGCGGACCCGGCACAGGGCTGGGAGCCGGTCGCGGGGCCCTGGCCGGCCCACAACGGCATGGAGGGCTGGACGGACCACCACGTGGCGGGCGACCGGAGATCCCCCACGGGCGTCTACACCCTCACCGACGCCGGCGGCCGGCTCCCTGACCCGGGGGCCCTGCTCCCGTACGACGAACACCCCCGGTTCGCGGTGGACGGCGAGGGCTTCTTCGGAGAGCCGCTGGAGGGTTCCTTCGACTACGTCGTCGCGATCAACTACAACCGCACGGAGGGCGTCACCCCCCTGGACCGCACCCGCCCGCTCGGCCTCGAACGCGGCGGCGGCATCTGGATCCACGTCGACCACGGCGGCCCGACCCAGGGCTGCGTCTCCATCCCGGAGGAGCTGATGGAGGAACTCCTGCGCACCCTGGACCCGGCGATGAACCCGGTGATCGTGATGGGGGACGGGGAGACGCTGGGGCGGTGAGGGGATGATCGGGCGGACGGGCGGGGACCGCGTCCGTAGGCTGGAGGCATTTCCTGATGTCTCGGTGGTCATGCACAGGAGGAAGCCGCTGTGAGCGTGGTCGAGCGCCGCGTCCTGGCGCAGGACGTCTTCGAGGATCTGGCCCGTCATGCCATGCGGGTCGGTGCTGCGCTCGCCCCGATCGACGCCTTCGTCGGCCAAGGCGAATGGGCCAACCCCGACGACGTCCTCATGGTCGTCGAGGTCACCTCGTACGACGAGGACACCGACCGCCGCGACCGCGTCGAGAAGCCGCGCGCGTACGCCGAGACCGGCATCCCCGTCTACCTGCTGATCGACCGGGACACCTGTGAGGTGAAGGTCCACTCGCAGCCCGACGGCGTGCGCTACGAGCAGGTCGTGACGGTGCCGTACGGCAAGACCGTCACGCTGCCGGACCCGGTCGGGATCGAGCTGGACACCGAGCCGCTCAAGAACTGGACACGCTGACCCGGCGCCGTACGCGAGGAGCCCGGGACCATGAACAGTGGTCCCGGGCTCCTCACGTACGTACGTCGGCGGTTACGCCGGCTTCTCCTCCAGGCGCGGGAACAGCACCGCGCCCTTCGTCACCGTCGCGCCCGCGGGCAGGACGCCCCACGCGCCCGCGTCCTGGACCTTCTGGTCGGCCAGCGCGCCCAGGGACTCCTCGGCGCCCAGCGACTCCCACAGGCTCTGCGAGGTCTCCGGCATCACGGCGTTCAGCAGGACCGCCACACCGCGCAGCGACTCGGCGGCCGTGTACAGGATGGTCGCGAGGCGGGCCTGGCCCTCGGGAGTGGTGTCCTTGGCCACCTTCCACGGCTCCTGCTCCGTGATGTAGCCGTTGACCTGCTTCACGAAGTCGAAGACCGCCAGGATGCCGGCCTGGAAGTCCAGCTCCTCGCCGATCTTCCGGTCGGCGGTCGCGACGGCCTTCGCCAGGCCCTCCTGCACGGCCCGCTCCGCGTCGCCGACGGCCGTGGCCTCCGGCAGCGCGCCGCCGAAGTACTTGCCGACCATCGCCGCCACGCGCGAGGCGAGGTTGCCGTAGTCGTTGGCCAGCTCGGAGGTGTAGCGGGCGGTGAAGTCCTCCCAGGAGAACGACCCGTCGCTGCCGTACGCGATGGCCCGCAGGAAGTACCAGCGGTACGCGTCCACGCCGAAGTGCGAGGTCAGATCCTGCGGCTTGATGCCGGTCAGGTTGGACTTCGACATCTTCTCGCCACCGACCATCAGCCAGCCGTTGGCGACGACCTTGCCGGGCAGCGGCAGGCCCTGGGCCATCAGCATCGCGGGCCAGATCACCGAGTGGAAGCGGAGGATGTCCTTGCCGATCAGGTGCACGTTCGCCGGGAACGTACCGTCGAACTTCTCCTGGTTGGCGCCGTAGCCGACGGCCGTCGCGTAGTTGAGCAGCGCGTCGATCCACACGTAGATGACGTGCTTGTCGTCCCACGGCACCGGGACGCCCCAGTCGAAGGTCGAGCGCGAGATCGACAGGTCCTGCAGGCCCTGCTCGACGAAGTTCACGACCTCGTTGCGCGCCGACTCGGGCTGGATGAAGTCCGGGTTCGCCGCGTAGAACTCCAGCAGCTTCGGGCCGTACTCACTGAGCTTGAAGAAGTAGTTCTCCTCCTTGAGGAGCTCCACCGGCTTCTTGTGGATCGGGCAGAGCTTCTGACCGGCGAACTCGCCCTCGCCGTCGATCAGATCGCCGGGGAGCTTGTACTCCTCGCAGCCCACGCAGTACGGGCCCTCGTACCCGCCCTTGTAGATCTCGCCCTTGTCGTACAGGTCCTGCACGAACTCCTGCACACGGTCGGTGTGCCGCTTCTCCGTCGTCCGGATGAAGTCGTCGTTGGCGATGTTCAGATGCTCCCAGAGGGGCTTCCACGCCTCCTCGACGAGCTTGTCCGCCCAAGCCTGCGGAGTCACGTTGTTCGCCTCGGCCGTGCGCATGATCTTCTGACCGTGCTCGTCCGTGCCGGTGAGGTACCACACCTTCTCGCCGCGCTGGCGGTGCCAGCGCGTGAGCACGTCGCCTGCGACGGTCGTGTAGGCGTGGCCCAGGTGAGGAGCGTCGTTGACGTAGTAAATGGGGGTCGAGACGTAGTACGCCGTCGCCCCCTGCTTCTCGGATCCAGTGGCCGCCATGGTCGAAATCCTAACGGCCCGATCAAGATCCACTCACATCGATAAACGGTGGCCCCGCGCGCGGACGGAGCGAAGCCCTCTGGTGGAGAGCTTTGCGAAACATCCGTTCCCGTAATGGTTCCCGAAGGAAAGTCGCATCCTGGGAGGGAGCGGACAAGCGTGCACGAGGCAGGGGACAACACCATGCGGGTACTGGTCGCCGAGGACGAGGAGATCCTCGCGGAGCTGGTCGCCACCGGACTGCGCCGGGCCGGCTTCGCGGTCGACACGGTGTACAGCGGCGATGCCGCCCTCGCCTACCTCGGCCTGCACGACTACGACGTCGTCGTGCTCGACCGCGACCTCCCCCGGGTGCACGGCGACGACGTGGCCCGCCGTCTGGTCGCCTCCGGCTCCCGCACCCGGATCCTGATGCTCACCGCCTCCGGCGCCATGGAGGACCGGGTCGCCGGACTCGACCTGGGGGCCGACGACTACGTCAGCAAACCGTTCGAGTTCCCCGAGCTGGTCTCCCGGGTACGCGCCCTGCGCCGGCGCAGCGCCCGGCCCGTACCGCCCCAGCTGGAACGGCACGGCATCCGGCTCGACACCGTACGGCGTTCCGCGCTCCGCGACGGCCGGGACCTGGACCTCTCGCCGAAGGAGTTCACCGTGCTGCAACTGCTCCTGGAGGCCGACGGCGGCACGGTCAGCGCGGAAGAGCTGCTGGAGCGGGCCTGGGACGCCAACGCCGACCCGTTCACCGGGGCCGTACGCGTGTGCATGAGCAAGCTCCGCGCCAAACTCGGCGAGCCCGCGCTGATCCGCACCGTGCAGGGCGTCGGGTACGCCCTGTGAAGCGTTCGGTCCTGCGGCGGCTGGTGGACGCCTCGAAGCTGCCGCACACGACGATCCGGACCCGTATCGCCCTCGTGTACGGCGGTGTCTTCCTGGTGCTCGGCACCGCGCTGCTGGCCACCGTCAACCTGGCCTCCCGCGCCGGTACGGAAACGGATGCGCGGGCCATCGCCTCCTCGGCGGCCGTCGGACCGCCCGGCTACGTCATCGGCCCGCCCGGATACGTCGTCGCACCGCCCGGCCAGCTGGTGAACGGCCCCGTCATCAGCCGTGGCTCCGTCGCGTCCCCCACCGTCTACGAGATCACCGACCATGTCAGCGACGCGGCGGGCAAGCAGCTCATGAACTGGTCGTTCGCCGCGCTGCTCGTGATGACGGCGGGCGCGGTCGGGGTGGGCTGGTGGATAGCGGGCCGGGTGCTGCGGCCGGTCCACGCGATGACCGCGAAGGCCCGC
>MUNB01000046.1 GCA_002154345.1 Streptomyces griseus | reverse complement strand
GCCCCCGGTGACGCCCCCGCCGACCGGCAAGCCCACCGAGCAGCCGACCGGCCAGCCGACCGGCCCCACCGAGGAGCCCACCGGCAAGCCGACCCCGACCGCCTCCGAGACCGCCGCGCCCGTCAGCGGCCCGGTCGTCGACGGCACCCTCGACTGGGGCGTCAAGGAGAGCTTCCGCGCCTACGTCGTCGGCAACATCGCGCACGGCAAGATCGAGACGAGCGGCGGCGCCTCCGCCAACGACGGCGGCTACCGCTTCACCAAGGCCACCGGCCTCCTCGACGCCGACAAGAACACCCTCGACGCCGCGTTCAAGGGCAAGGTGCGCTTCCTCGGCCACGAGACCAAGGGCGAGTACGTCCTCGACCTGTCGATCAGCAATCTGAAGGTCGACATCGAGGGCACCTCCGGCAAGCTCCTCGCCGACGTCTCCGCCAAGGACCAGGCGACCGGCAAGGTCAGCGAGTACGCCGCCCTGTCCTTCGCCGACCTGAAGGTGCCCGCCGGCGCGCTCGCCGCCAAGGACGGCATCGTCACCCTCAAGAACGTCCCGGCGACGCTCACCACGGACGGCGCCAAGGCGTTCGGCGGCTTCTACAAGAAGGGCGAGGAGCTCGACGCGCTGAACGTCGCGGTCTCCATCGACAAGGACGCCCAGCTTCCGGGCGACTCCACCGGCGGCTCCACCGGAGGCTCCGGTTCCACCGGCGGTTCGGGCTCCACCGGCGGCTCCACGGCCGGCGGTTCCACCACCGGCGGCGGCACGGTCGGCGGCTCCACCGGCGGTTCGGTCGGCGGCTCCGGCGCCCTGGCCTCCACCGGCTCCGACGTCCCGACCGGCGCCCTGATCGCCGCCTCCGGCGTTGTCGTGGCGGCCGGCGCCGGTGTCGTGATCGCGGCGCGCCGTCGTCGTAACGTCACCGCCTGACCCGCCCGCACCACCCGCACGTCCCCGCGGGGCCGTACCGGCAGCAGCAGTGCTCGCCGGTGCGGCCCCGCGGCCGTACCCGCTCGGTTCCCGCCCCGGCGCCGCACAGTGCTTGAATGCCCCCGTGAACGACTACGACGTACCCCGGGGCATCGACGTCCTGCGGGTGTTCTGCGGACCCGACGGCCGGCACGGCAACGCCCTCGGCGTCGTACGCGACGGAAGCGGCCACCCCGACGAGGCGTCCCGGCAGCGGCTGGCCCGGCAACTCGGCTTCAGCGAGACCGTGTTCGTCGACGACCCGGAGCGCGGGCGGGTGGACATCCACACCCCGGGGCTGCGGCTGCCGTTCGCCGGGCACCCGCTGGTGGGCACCGCCTGGCTGCTGGACCTGGAGATCCTGGAGCTGACGGTCGGGGACGTGTTCGCGCGCCAGGACGGGGAGTTCACCTGGATCACCGCCCGCCCGGAGTGGGTCCCGCCGCGCACCCTCCAGCAGTACGCCACCGCCGCCGAGGTCGAGGCGCTGCCGGGACCGCCGCCCGGCGAGGGCTGGCTCTACGCCTGGGCCTGGGAGGACGAGGCCGCCGGGCGGGTGCGCGCGCGGGCCTTCCCGAGGCGCGGCGGGGAGGGCGGCATCGTCGAGGACGAGGCGACCGGCGCGGCCGCCCTGCTGCTCAGCGCCCACCTCGGCCGGGCCCTCAACATCACCCAGGGACGCGGCTCCCAGATCCTCACGGCACCCGCGCCGGACGGCACGGTGGAGGTCGGGGGCCGCGTCCTGATGGCCGTCCGGGGCTGAGCCCCGGACGGCCCGTGCAGTCGCGCTCTAGCGGATCGCGCCGCCGAACGCCTTGCCGGCGGCCGGCAGGCCGCCCTTGCCCGGCTCGTGGCTGGTCACGGCCTGGACCGCGCCGCCGGTGACGTTGGACCACGGCATCAGATGCGCGGCGCCACGGGCGCCGGGCCCGTTGGGCATGCCGATGTACAGATCCGTGGCGGTGGCGTGGATGCTGCTGCCGAGCAGCTCGTTGGTGCCGGGGACGCCGGGCAGCCCCGCCGCGCCGCCCGGGGAGATCCAGCGGTCCGTGAGGCCCGGGGCGCCCAGCAGCGAGAACGTCTGGACGGCGCCGGAGTCGACGACCGTGCCCTCGTTCTCGCCCGGGATGCCGACGGCCAGCAGCATCGACGTGGTCGTACCGACGGTCCTGGGTGAGGTGTTGACGACGGAGACCTGCTCGCCGAACCGGTCGCCCGTCTCGGCGCCCCCGGTGACGTCCGCCTTCTCCTGCTGGATGTCCTGGAGTTCGCTGACCGCGCCGCCCGCCGTGACGCGCAGGGTGACCACCCGGCCGGCGTTCGCCTTGTTCACGCCCGCGACGGCGATGCCCTCGCCCGGCGAGCCGACGGCGATGATCGAGTCTCCGTCCGTGGCCGCTCCCTCGGGCCGGTAGGAGGCCACCGACAGCGCCTTGCCGAACAGGTCGTTCGCCTCGGCCGCGCCGCTGATGCCCGCGGTGTCCTGGTTGATGGACTTCACCGGCGTCGGGATCTTCTCGGCGTTGAACTCGTGCTTCAGGATCTGGATCATGCCGGTGTTCGCGACGGTGCCGATGGCCTCGTTCGGGATGCCGATGGCGAGGTGGTTCGGCGAACCGGCGACGGAGTGGCCGAACTGGTCGCCGGTCTCGGGACCGCCCGCCACGCTCTCCTTGTCCTGGTTGATCGCGACGTTGGTGTCACCGCGTACGTAGATCGCGCTGCCCGCGTCCACGACGGTGCCCAGGTCCTCGCCGGGCGCGCCGATCAGGATGTACGGGTCGCCCGCGGCGGTGGTCCCGGCGGCGATCGAGAAGCCCATGTGGTCCTTGGCCTCGGAGGCCGAGCCGAGAAGCGCTCCGGATCCGCTGCCCTGCTCGAACCAGGTCCCGCCGCGCCCCTTGCCCAGGCCCTCGGGCGAACCGTAGACGATCTGCGCCGCCCCGGCGTCGGCGACCTTGCCGATGTCCTCGTTGGGCACGCCGACCACCAGATCGGTGTAGCCGTCGGCGTTGTAGTCCACCGTGGCCAGCGCCGTACCGAATCCGTCGCCCGCCTCGGGGCCGCCGTTGACGCCGGGACCGCCCTGGATCACCTCGGACACGCCCGCCCCGTTGCCGTACACGACGCGGACCAGGCCGGCCTCGGCCACGGTGCCCACCGTCGCCTTCGGGTCGGCGATGGCGACATCGCGGTGGCCGTCGCCGTTGAAGTCGACGAACGGGGCGGCCGTCACGGTCTCGGAGAGCCAGCCGTTGAGGTCGTCGACGCGGCTGCCCACCGCGCCGGTACGGGTCTCCTCGGCCGGGGTGCCGAAGCAGCCGCCCTGCCAGGAACGGCTGTTGACGCCCACGAGGGTGGCACTGCCGCCCTGCTCGCGGAAGACCGGACCGCCGGTGTCACCGGCGCACACGGCGGCGCCGTCCACGCCGGTGATGTTCACGGTGGTGGCGTCCGACCCGTCGACCGAGAAGCGGCCCTGGTGCATCTTGACCGGGGCCCACTCGTCGGCGGTCCGGCCGAAGCCGGTGCCGGTGAGGGTCTCGCCCGGGGCGGGCGCGGTCGTGGCGAGGGCGGCCGGGGTGATGGTGGTGACCGGCTTGGACAGCCGGGCCAGCACCAGGTCCCGGTCGCCGCGGGGCACGAGCCGGACCACCGTGCGGACCTGGCCCGCGGTGGTGGTGCTGTCGGTGCGGCCGACGTACGCCGTGGTGGCGTCCTTCGGCGCGCCCGGCAGGAGCTGCTGGGCCTCGGCCGGGTTGTCCGCGAAGCAACTGGCCGCCGTCAGCAGCCAGTCACGGTCGACCAGCGTGGCGGTGCACGCGCGCTTGCCGTCGCCTATGTCCAGCCGTGCGGTGAACGCGTGGGCGTTGTCGGCGGACGGGGTTCCCACCACGGCCTGGGCCGCGGGAGCCAGAAAGGTGCCTGAGACGAGGGCTGTTGCCAGCAGCCCGCTCGTCACAGCCGCACGGGGGCGGAGTCGGGGCACGATGATATTTCCTGTCGCCGGACATGACTCCGCGGCGGGAATTCTCTCTTTCAGGCATGGCACCCACGCATCAGAAGGCCCCCCGCCCGGATGTCATGTGAAAGTGAAGTGAAGACGGCACGGGAATCTACCCGCAGGTCGATGGGGCGTCAAACCCCTTATGGCGAGCGGTATTTCCCTTTTCCGGCGGCAAAAAGGGGAAAGGCGGAAATGGGAAAAGCGCACGGCTCCACCAAACCTCCGGTGGAACCGTGCGCTCACAGCCCTGCGTTCACCCCATGCTGCTAAGGAATGTCTAGGCGCTGAGCGGGAAGACCTCGCCCAGCTCGCGGAAGACCGCGGTGTTCAGTGCGAAGGCCCGCTTGCACTCCTCGATGATGCGCTGCTTCTCCAGATCGTCCGCGTTCACCGCGTCCAGCAGCTCGCGGTAACCCCGCTTGAAGGCGGCCGGGTTGGTGATCTCCTCGAAGACGTAGAAGCGCACGCCGTCGCCCTTGCGCTCGAAGCCCCAGGTCTTCTCCGCCTTGTCGCGGATGATCTGGCCGCCGGAGAGGTCGCCGAGGTAGCGCGTGTAGTGGTGGGCGATGTATCCCGCGGGCCAGGTGCGCGCGCACTCCGCGACCCGGTCCGCGTACGCGGCGGTGGCGGGCAGCGCCTCCAGGCCCTCGCGCCAGTTCGCCCCGCGCAGATGCGCCAGGTCGCGCTCCAGCTCGGTGGAGCGCATCAGCTCGGGCTGTATGAACGGGCCGGCGACCGGGTCGTTCCGCAGGGCCTCCGAGCCCTCCTCCAGCGCCCGGTACACGAACCACAGCTGCTCGGTGTAGCGCGTGTACGCGTCCACTCCCAGCCGCCCGCCGAGCAGGTCACCCATGAAGGTCGAGGTCTCGGCCTCGGTGTGCTGTTCGTGCGACGCGGTGCGGATGAGCGTCGAGAAGGGAGTGACGGTGGCGGTTGCGTCCAAGGCGGGCCTCCGGGGACCGAGGGGGACGGGAAGTCCAGAAAGAGACGGAAATATCGGCAGGCGACCGCCGCGACGGTGCGGCGGCGCGCGCCGGTACGCCCGATCCTCCTACTTAGGTTTACCTAAGTCAACTGGTTCCCGACTGCCTGTCGGTAAAAACCTACGCCCAGGGGGAGCGAAGGGTGCACTTCTGACCGCTTCGGGGTGATTTACGGAAGGGTGAGGATGTCCGCTCCGGTCTCCGTGACCACGAGCGTGTGCTCGAACTGGGCCGTCCGCTTCCGGTCCTTCGTCACCACGGTCCAGCCGTCCTCCCACAGGTCGTACTCGTGGGTGCCCAGCGTCAGCATCGGCTCGATGGTGAACGTCATGCCCGGCTGCATCACCGTGGTGGCGTGCGGGCTGTCGTAGTGCGGAATGATCAGACCGGAGTGGAACGAGGAGTTGATCCCGTGCCCGGTGAAGTCACGGACGACCCCGTAGCCGAACCGCTTCGCGTACGACTCGATGACCCGGCCGATCACATTGATCTGACGCCCGGGCCGGACCGCCTTGATCGCCCGGTTCAGCGACTCCCGGGTGCGCTCGACCAGCAGCCGGGACTCCTCGTCCACGTCACCGCAGAAGTAGGTGGCGTTGTTGTCGCCGTGCACCCCGTTGATGTACGCGGTGACGTCCAGGTTCACGATGTCGCCGTCGCGCAGCACGGTGGAGTCGGGGATGCCGTGACAGATGACCTCGTTGAGCGAGGTGCACAGCGACTTCGGGAAGCCCCGGTAGCCGAGCGTCGAGGGGTACGCGCCGTGATCGACCATGAAGTCGTGGGCGACCCGGTCGAGCTCGTCCGTGGTGACCCCCGGGGCGATGTGCTTGGCGGCCTCCTCCATCGCCTGCGCGGCGATACGGCCCGCGATGCGCATCCGCTCGACGGTGTCGGCGTCCTGGACCTCCGGGCCGGTGTACGGCTGCGGAGCCGGCTTCCCCACGTACTCGGGACGCCGGATGTTTCCGGGTACGGAACGGACGGGAGTGATCTCCCCTGGTACGAGAAGCGACTGGCCAGACATGCCAGCGAGTCTAACCAGCGGCCCCGGGGCACCATGGCAGGGAGGAAAGGAGCCGTCGATGGCCCTGTTCAAGAAGCGCACGGTCGGCAAACCGGGCGAATGGTACTACTGCCTGGAGCACAAGAAGGTCGAGGAGGGCCCGGAGTGCCCTGCCCTGAACCGCTTCGGCCCCTACACCTCCCGCGAGGCGGCCCAGCACGCCATGGACACGGCCCGCGACCGCAACCTGGAGTGGGACACGGACCCGAAATGGCACGACGAGGACAAGGGCAAATCAACCCCGTCCGGCGATTGAGGCCGCACCCCAGCCCGTCCGGCGTTTGAGGACGTCTTTCAGCCCCTCCGGCGTTTGAGGAGCGGGGTACGGGGCGGAGCCCCGGGTCACCCCTCCACCCGGGCCTCCCGCCTCCGCACCGCATCCTCATCCGTCTCCGAGTCGTACCGCACCAACTTCGGCAACGCCGCCGTCAACAGCACCACCGACGCCACGCACGCCACCCCGCCCGACCAGATCGCCGACCGGGTCCCCGTCCAGCCGGCCATCGCCCCGGCCCGCACCTGACCCAGCTGCGGGCCGGGGCGATGGCCG
>MUNB01000459.1:230-510 GCA_002154345.1 Streptomyces griseus | reverse complement strand
CGACTACGACGTCGTCGTGCTGGACCGGGACCTCCCGGTGGTGCACGGCGACGACGTCTGCCGCAAGATCGTCGAGCTCGGCATGCCCACCCGGGTGCTCATGCTCACCGCGTCCGGCGACGTCAGCGACCGGGTCGAGGGCCTGGAGCTGGGCGCGGACGACTATCTGCCCAAGCCCTTCGCCTTCAGCGAGCTGACCGCCCGGGTGCGCGCGCTGGGCCGCCGTACGACGGTGGCGCTGCCGCCCGTCCTGGAGCGCGCCGGCATCAAGCTCGACCCG
>MUNB01000459.1:0-214 GCA_002154345.1 Streptomyces griseus | reverse complement strand
GGAGTTCGCGGTGCTGGAGGTCCTGATGCGCAGCGAGGGCGCGGTCGTCTCGGCGGAGCAGCTGCTGGAGAAGGCCTGGGACGAGAACACCGACCCCTTCACCAACGTGGTGCGGGTCACGGTCATGACGCTCCGCCGCAAGCTCGGCGAACCGCCCGTGATCGTCACCGTACCGGGCTCCGGATACCGGATCTGAGGACCATGGCCACCACCC
>MUNB01000458.1 GCA_002154345.1 Streptomyces griseus | reverse complement strand
CCACCCGCCGCCCCGTCACCGCAGCACACCGGGACCGCGCTGGAACTGCTCGTCCACGGCGTCGGCGGCGCCACCCCGCAGGAGATGCTGGGCGACCCCCGTACCGTCCGGGTCACCGGCGACGCGACCGCCGCCGTCTACCGGCGCACCGAGGACGCCCACGGCGAGAAGCACCCCGAGCGCTACCGGGACGAGCCCGTCGCCGAGGCGTACTGCTGGTCCGGCCTCACCTCCGGCAACGGCTCCCGCGCCCTGTGGCTGCTGCTCCTGCCGTTCATGGTGGTCAACCTCGCCCACTGGATGCGCCCCACCGCCACCGGCCGCACCCGCGCGGTCCGGCTGTACGGCGTCCTGGTGCGGCTCGTCGCGCTCAGCCTCACGGTGCTGCTCACGGCGGCCGCCTGCGAAGTCGCCCTCGACCTGCTGGCCTGGCAGTGCGCGGGCGCCGAGGCCTGCGCCGAACGCCGTTCCTGGCTCGGCTTCCTGTCGGCCCATCAGGGCGGCTGGTGGTCCCAGCCCGGCCGCCGCCTCGCTCTGGCGGCCCTGGTGCCCGCGGCCCTGGTGGGGCTCCTGTGGTATCTCTCCAACCGGACCTGGAGCGCGTACGAGGCCCAACGCCCCCTGGACGGCGGGGAAATCGACGCGTACGACCCCGACGGATCGCAGGAGGCCCACGGCCCCGGCGCCCCCGACCCGGACGCGGACGGAGCCCCGCGGCCTTCCGCCCCGGTCCGCCCCGCGCTCGGCAGGCCCGGCTTCTGGTACGGCCGCCGGCTCGTCGCGCGGCTCCGCGCCGCCCACACCGCGGCCGGGTTCCTGACCGTCGCCGCGGCCGTCGCCGGAGCCGCCGCACGCCACGACCGGAGCGCCGGAGGACCGGTGCCGCAGTTCCTCGGCGCGGCCGTCGAGGGCGGCATCGCCCTGTGCGCGCTCGTCGTCGTCTGGGTCGTCTGCCGACGGGGCCGCAGCGAACGCACCCGCGACACCCGGCTGGACGCCGCCCTCATCACCTGTCTGCCCGGCTCCGCGCTCGCCCTGCTCGTGCTCTCCGTCCTGTTCGCGTCCTGGTCGCGCCCGGACTGGCAGTCCTCCGGCAGCCTGCCCGGCGAGGCCACCTTCCGGCTCCTCGCCCTCGGCCAGGGCGTCCTCGTCGTGGTCCTCGCCGTGGTCGCCCGGGGCCTCTACCGGCGCACCCCCGAACCCCGCACCATCCTGTACGGGCTCGGCGGCCCCGCGGTCGCGATGCTCGCCTGCGCCCTCGGCGGCGTGATGACCGGCGGCGTCGCCCAGCGCGTCGCCGACTGGCTCGACGGGTCCGGGACCCCGGGCATGGGCCACGGCACCGACATCGCCGGACCACCGGTCCTGCTCAGCTGGCAGGCCTCCGTCATCCCGGTGCTCCTGCTGCTTCTGCTCGTCCCCGTCCTGGTGCTGGTCGTCCGCACCGCGCGCACCGCCCGCCGGCTGGGCCCGGTCATCGAGGCGGAGTACGCCCCCGAAGCTCCCGACGAGGGCCGTACCCGCCGCATCGCCCGGATCCGCGCGACCGCCGCCCTCACCGACTCCGCGCCCTGGATCGTCGGTGTGGTCTCCGCCGCCACCCTGCTGCTCGGGGCGGGCGCGATCGCCGGCTCCTGGCGCAGCGACCAGGTGCCGGGCCGGGCCGCCGACGGGAGCGGGCCGCTCCTCGAATCGTTGGCCGAGGCCGCGCAGTCGACCGGCTCCTGGCTGATCGGCTTCGGCTTCATACTGTTCGTCGCCGGTGGCCGCCGCGCCTACAAGGACGCGTCGGCCCGCCGCACCATCGGCATCCTCTGGGACGTGGGCACCTTCTGGCCGCGCGCCGCCCACCCCTTCGCGCCGCCGTGCTACGCCGAGCGCGCCGTCCCCGACCTCGCCTCCCGGATGTCCGCCTGGACGACCACCACGCCCCGCGGCCGGCTCGTCATCTCGGGCCACTCGCAGGGCAGTGTGCTCGCCGCGTCCGCCGTCTGGCAGCTGCCCGACGCGACCCGCCGCCGGGTCGCGCTGCTCACCTACGGCTCGCCCCTGGAGCGGCTGTACGGGCGGTGGTTCCCGGCCTACTTCGGCCCCGAGCCGCTGCTCGGGCTGCACCGCTCGGTGCACTGCTGGCGCAATCTGTGGCGGGCCACCGATCCGATCGGCGGCCCCGTCCGGATCTGCGCCGACCCCGACCCGGGCGTCGACCGGGGCCCGCTCAAGGACCCGCTGGCCTACGGGCGGACCACGAAGCTCCCGCTGCCCGAGCCGATCCTCGGCCACTCCGACTACCAGGCCGACCCGGTCTTCGCCGAGGAGCGGGCCGCCCTCCTCGACGAACTGGGCCCGCTGGTGCCCCGGCAGACCGGGAGCGACCCGTTCCGGCCGGGGGAGGGGCTTCAGAAGGGCAGCTCGGGGAGGTCCTCCGGATAGAGCAGCGTCAGGTCGTCCGTGCTCGTCTCGGCGAGCTGGGCGACCCGGCCCGCGTGCCGCTCCACCATCGACTCGAAGGTCTGCCGGGCGGTGCGGCCGTTGCCGAAGGCGGGGCCCTTGGGGAGCTCGGTGAAGTACTTCAGCAGCGCCTCCCCGGTGCCCTCCGCCAGGCTGTACTCGTGCTCGTCGGCCTGCTGCTCGACGATCCGCAGCAGTTCCTCGGGAAGGTAGTCGCTGAAGGTGATGGTCCGGGAGAACCGCGAGGCCACCCCGGGGTTGACGGTGAGGAACCGCTCCATCTCATGGGTGTAGCCCGCGACGATCACCACCACCGCGTCCCGGTGGTCCTCCATCAGCTTCACCAGGGTGTCGATGGCCTCCCGCCCGAAGTCCCGGCCGGAGTCCTCGGGGGAGAGGGCGTACGCCTCGTCGACGAACAGCACCCCGCCGCGCGCCCGGTCGAACGCCTCCTGGGTCCGGATCGCCGTCGAGCCGATGTGCTCGCCGACCAGGTCGACCCGGGACACCTCGACCAGATGACCGCGCTCCAGAACCCCGAGCGAGGCCAGGATCTCCCCGTACAGCCGGGCGACCGTGGTCTTGCCCGTACCGGGGGAGCCGGTGAAGACGAGATGGCGGCGGACGGACGCGGCCTTGAGCCCGGCCTGCTGCCTGCGGCGGCCCACCTCGATCATGTCGGTGAGCGCCCGCACCTCGCGCTTGACGCTCTCCAGGCCCACCAGCGCGTCCAGTTCGCCGAGGACCGCCGAGGAGTCCCGGGCGGGCTCCGCCGGGGCGACCGGTTCCGCGGCGGGCTCGACGGCGCGCTGTCCGGGCAGTGTCCCCAGCAGACCGGGCGTCGACTGGGTGGCCGTCACCACGGGCGGCGGGGCCGGAGCCGTCCGCAGACCGCTCTCGTCGCTCGTGCAGTCCTCGGCCACCGGCCCGCTCCCGCCACCGCTGTCGCCCTCGGGGAACTCGTAACCGCCCCGCGCGCACCGCTCCGTACGGCAGCGGGTGAGCGTGGTGCGGCAGCCGTCCATGACATGGAAACCGTAGCCCTCGCTGCCCGTCACCCGGCAGCTGTCGAAGGTGCCGCGGCCCTCGGCCGAGACGTAGAACCCCGCCTCGGCGGGCGAGGTGACCGTGCAGCGCTCGATCGTGGGATCCGCGCCCTTGGTGACGATGACACCGGTCTGCGCCGTGTCGATGGTGCAGTTGTTCAGCGTGCCGCCGCTGCCGTGGTCGCGGAACCAGGCGCCCGTGGACGCCTCCCGGATCCGGCAGTCGTCCAGCTGGGCGGTGGCCCCGTCGCTCACGGAGACGGCGGTGTTACGGATCTGGGAGAGGTCGCTGTCCACCACATCGGCGCGCGAACCCCGGTCGAGGACGAACAGCGCGTCGGGCACGTCGTGCACCCGGCAGGCGTCCAGTATCACCGTCGCGCCGTCGCTGACCCAGACCGCCGGATAGTCGCCGGTGCTGTCGTAGATCTCGCACTGGTTGGCGTCGACCCGGGTCCCCGGATCCCAGACCGAGAGCCCGTTGCGGCCGAAGCGGCGGACCGTGGAGCGGGTCAGCGTGAGCACCGAACGCGACCGCAGATCGACGGCGTTCTCCGGAATGTCGTGGATGTCGCAGTCGGCGAGCGTCAGCACCGCGTCGGTGTCCAGCGTGACCCCGTCCGCCGAGGTGCGGTGCACGGTGCAGTCGGTGAGATGGGCCGAGGCACGGGCGGTGACCTGGATGCCGCTGCCCTTGATCTCGTACACCTCGCAGCCGAACGCCTCCAGACCGCTGCCCTCGCCGGTGACGCCGATGCCCGCGCCGGACGCGTGGTGGATCCGGCAGCGGTCCAGGCGCGGACGGCCCCCGTCACGGACCGAGATCCCGGACTGGCCGGCCGAGACGATCTCGCACTCCTCGAACACACCGCCCGCACCGTCCAGCACGGCGATGCCGACGCCGGCCGGATTGTCGACCGTGCAGCGGCGCACGGTGGGTCGGGCCGCGCCGCGCGCCTCGATGCCCGCGGCGGACCGCGTCACGATCCGCAGGTCCGTCAGCTCCGCCGTGCCGTCCTCGACCAGCAGCGCCGGGGCCGTCGAGTCCTGGCCCTCGATGTGCAGCCCCTGGACCACCGCGGAGGCGCGCACGGTCAGCGGTACGCCGTCGACCGGCGCGATCCGCACGGAACCGACCGAGCCCTCGGGGCCGCGCAGCGTCACCGCGCGGTGGACGACGAGGTTCTCCCGGTAGGTCCCGGGCGCGACGGTGAGGACGTCACCGTCGGCTGCCGCCTCCAGGGCCGCGGAGAGGGAGGCGTACTCGCCCGTGCGGCGGCGCCATCGCGATGTTCCGGTGTGCGTCACCTGGACCGTGCCCTGTGCCATGGAGTTGCTCTGCCCCCACCTCGTGCTGTGCGCTGCCTCGGGTCCGTCCGTCGCCGGGGAGGCGGACGGGGTCGGACCACCGTAGCGCGCGTGAGGGGCGGGAGTTGACGAGTCGGCCCCGCGGAGCGATGTCGCCGGAGGCCGGCTCCGGTCATCTCCGGTCGGGTCCCGTCGTCTCCGCTCGTCCCCGGTCGGGGGAGGGGCCGCGTTCAGCCGCTCGTTCCCGCCCTGCCCCAGTCCGGACCGGCCGCGGCCCACTCCCGGTCCAGCCTCGCGTACCGCCGCCGCACCATGCGTCCTACGGTCAGCCGGCGGCCCGCCTCGACGCATCCGGCGGCGAGCAGGAACGTACCGACGCCGGCCAGCACCGCGTGGGTCCGGGCGGTGCGCCCGTCCATCGGCGGCGGAACCGGGAAGCCGGTCGCGTCCGTCCAGATCCGCACCGAGGACCCCGGAGGCCCGGGCCGTGCCGAGGTAGTCACCTCGCCGGTGCGCGGACTGCCGTCCGGGGCCTGCCACGAGGCCACCACCCAGGTGTGCGCGGCCCGTTCGGAGCCGCCCTCCGGATCACCGGCGTACCGCTCCGGCTCCGGGAGCCGGCCCACCACGACCGCGTCGACGGGGTGGCGCTCCGCGTGCTGGGCGCGCACCGAACGCTGGAGTGAGGCGTCGGCGAACGCTCCGCCCGCCCAGCCCGCGGCCGGGGCGGCGACCAGGAGGAGCAGCAGCGCGCCGAGCGCCACCCGGGCCTCGCGGCGGTCGGTGGCACGGCGCAGCGGACTGGCCCGCCCGCGCAGCAGTGCCCACAGCACCCACACGCCCGCGCCCCCTCCCCCTTCGCGCGCCCCGGACGGCGATGTTATCGATCGAGGATCCGGACGGGATCCCCGACCCTGATCACTCCCGTCCCCTCGGGGATCAGGTTCTGGCCGAAGACCAGTTGCTTGCCGAACCGGCGGTGGCGGGCCAGCGTGAGCAGCGGCTCCCTGCCCCGCTCGGCGGTGCGCTGGTCGGTCGTCGTGATCACACAGCGGCCGCAGGGCTTGGCCACCGTGAAGACGACCTCGCCGATCGCGATCCGCCGCCA
>MUNB01000457.1 GCA_002154345.1 Streptomyces griseus | reverse complement strand
CGTGGGGGTGGGGGTGCTCGTGGCGCCGCCGGTGATGGTCAGGTTGACGTTCCGGGAGGTGCCCGTGGAGCCGCAGGCGAACGTCACCGCGTAGACGGCGCCCCGGCGGGCGTCCGTGTCGACGGTGGCGGTGGCCGTCGTGCTGCCGCTCGGGATGGTGACGGTGTCGAAGATGCCCGAGCTGACGGTCGTCTCGCCCGTGCAGCCACCGGCGCCGAGGGTGACGCGGCCGCCCGGTGCGATGACCGACGGGCTGATCGTCGGATTGAACGTGCTGGAGGCCCCGTCCGGCGCGGCGAAGGCGGCGGACGGGGCCAGCAGCGTCAGGGCACTGGCGCCGAGCAGGGCGAGCGGTGCGACACGTATCGCGCGCATGGTGGATCCTCCGGGTTCCCCGAGGGGCAGCTGCGGAACCAATTTCCACATAGCAGGAAAAATGCACCTCGATGCCCGACACGCTAGGAGCGGTCCCCCCGGCCCGCGATCGGGGTCCGGCGAATGGGTCAGTCTGTCCCCCGGCCGGCTCACGGACCGCCTCACCGGCCGGGGGAGCGGGCGGTCAGCGGACGGCCCCCGGGAACATGTCGAGGAACGGTTCGGCGGTGGCCGAGATGCCCCGGCCGAAGGGCGCGTCGAAGTCCCAGATCAGGAAGAGCAGAAAGGCGATCAGCGCGCTGAACAGGCCCGCCAGGAGCAGTTCGCGGAAGGTTCTGCGGATCTGGAGGGTGAAGATCAGCCCCACGGTCACCAGCGCCCCGATGATCAGCCCGAACCAGACCACCCCGGGCATCGTCGCCCCGGCGTTCTGCCCCCGTGAGCTTCGCGCGTCGTCGGCCGCCGCCACCTGGTCGACCAACGGCTGGTACGCCTGTCCCTCGTGGTCGGTCTTCGGTTCGTAGTCGGTGACGTCGGCCCGCACCCTGTCCAGCAACTGCGTACCGCGCTCGGTGAGCGTGTTCCGCTCCGACATCACCTTCCACTCGTCGTGGACGACATGGCTGACATAGGCGTCGACGTCCGCCCGGATACGGTCGCGGACCTCGGCCGGGTAGACGGAGGCCCGCGCCTGCACCTCGTGCAACGCCTGCGCCTCGATGCGTACGGACTCCTGGGCGGCGCTGCGGCCCTCCCAGACCCCGGCGATGGCGAGCCCCAGGACGATCGCGTAGACCACGCCGATCATCATCGTCATGTACTCGATGACGTCGGGCGTCTCGGACGGGTCGTCGTCATCCCCGACACGCCGGTTGTTCAGGACGGCGATGGTGAGGACGACCGCGCAGGCGGACGCCATGGCAATGCTCAGTACGAGCCATTCGGACATGCATCTCTCCTGGTCAGCGGGTTGACCGCGGCCGCAGTACGGCGACGGCGAACACCGCCGGGGCGGTGATGAGCAACGTCAGGGACACCAGTGAGGGCCCGCTCCTCGGCTGCTTGCGGGTCGGTTTGCGGTACGTCGGCAGGGCGACGGCCCGGGGTTGCGGAGGCTCGGTCCGTGCCGGGGGCTTCGGCGTGGGCGAGGGCTTCGGTGGCGGAGGTGGCTCCGGCTCGGAGACCGCGACACAGCCCCCGTCGCCCGCCACGGCGACCGAGGAGCCGCCGTCGCCCTGCCCGATCGAGGCCACCGCGCAGTTGTCGGCGGACGCGGGCAGCGGTACGGCTGTCAGCCAGAGGAGTGCGGCGACCGTCGTGAGCCGCGCGATGCGTGATCCTGATTCTTATACACATCT
>MUNB01000456.1 GCA_002154345.1 Streptomyces griseus | reverse complement strand
CGCGCGCAGCCTGCTCGCCGCCCTGCTCCTCTCCCTCACCGTTCTCGTCGCCCCCGCGGCGACCGCGAGCGCGGCCCCCGCCGCCGAAGCGGCCACCTCGCGTGGCTGGAACGACTACTCCTGCAAGCCCTCGGCCGCCCATCCCCGCCCGGTCGTCCTGGTCCACGGAACCTTCGGGAACTCGATCGACAACTGGCTGGTCCTCGCCCCCTATCTGGTCAACCGGGGCTACTGCGTCTTCTCCCTCGACTACGGCCAGCTGCCCGGTGTGCCGTTCTTCCACGGCCTCGGGCCCATCGACAAGTCGGCCGAACAGCTCGACGTGTTCGTCGACAAGGTGCTCGACGCCACCGGAGCGCCGAAGGCCGACCTCGTCGGCCACTCCCAGGGCGGCATGATGCCGAACTACTACCTGAAGTTCCTCGGCGGCGCCGACAAGGTCAACGCCCTCGTCGGCATCGCCCCGGACAACCACGGCACCACGCTGCTCGGCCTCACCCAACTGCTGCCGTTCTTCCCGGGCGTCGAGAAGTTCATCAACGACAAGACCCCCGGACTGGCCGACCAGGTCGCGGGATCGCCCTTCATCACCAAGCTCACGGCGGGCGGCGACACCGTACCCGGGGTCCGCTACACCGTCATCGCGACCAAGTACGACCAGGTCGTGACGCCGTACCGCACGCAGTACCTGGACGGGCCGAACGTACGCAATGTCCTCCTCCAGGACCTGTGCCCGCTCGACCTGTCCGAGCACGTGGCGATCGGGACCATCGACCGCATCGCCTTCCACGAAGTGGCCAATGCACTGGACCCGGCCCGTGCCACGCCGACCACCTGCGCCTCGGTCATCGGCTGACCCACCGCACGTGAACGGGCCGGGTCCAGTGCATT
>MUNB01000455.1 GCA_002154345.1 Streptomyces griseus | reverse complement strand
AGTGTACGGGCCCGTACGGGCGACGGCCGACCGGTTATCGGCGGCGCGCGGGCGTGACCCGAGTGGCGGGACGGGGCGTCCGGAGTTCCCGGCGGCGGCCGGTGGCCGGATTACCGGGCGGGGAGCTGGGAACAACGGAGGCAGGCGCGCCACGACCGGACACGGGGAGGGGCGAGATGGCGGCGTGCCCCGTTGCCGCGGGGCTGGAGTCGATTTATCGTCCCAGCACGATTCGCGAGCAAGATCACAATATGTGAAGGGGCCGCGGCCATGGTGGCGAAGAAGACGGCGGAAGAGACCGCGGCCGAGCACGACGGCACCCACGAGCCACCGGCCGGCCAGGAGGCCGCGCCCGCGAAGAGGACGGCGAAGAAGGCCGCCGCCAGGAAGACGGCGGCCAAGAAGACGGCGGCGAAGAAGACCGTGGCCAAGAAGGCCGCGGCGAAGAAGACGGCGGCCGGCGAGAAGCCCGTCGCCAAGAAGACCGCCGCCAAGAAGAGCGCGGCCAGGAAGACGTCGGAAAAGGCCGCGACGGCGGCCACGGAGGCGGCCCCGGCCGCCGAGCAGACGGGAGCCCCAACGGTGGTAGCCAAGAAGAGCGCGAGTCGTCCCGCGGCAGGCGGACAGGCCACGGCCCCGGTGCCACCGGCCCGCGCCGCCGCCCCCGACGAACTGGCCGTCCGGCCCGGGGAGGACCCCTGGACGCCCGAGGAGGTCACCGAGGCGCGCACCCTGCTCACCAGCGAGATCCTGCGGCTCCGCAGCGAGCTGGAGGCCTCCGGCGCGGCGCTCGCCGGGCTGATGCGGGACTCCGGCGACGGCGCGGGCGACGACGAGGCCGACACCGGCACCAAGAACATCACCCGCGAGCACGAGCTGTCGCTCGCCGCCAACGCCCAGGAGATGCTGGAGCAGACCGAGCGGGCGCTGGCCCGGCTGGAGGCGGGGACGTACGGCCTCTGCGAGATCTGCGGCCAACCGATCGGCAAGGCGCGGATGCAGGCCTTCCCCCGGGCCACCCTGTGCGTCGAGGACAAACAGAAGCAGGAGCGGCGCGGCTGATCCGCACAGGTGTGTCGTACCCTCATCCGAAGGCATGCACCTAGGGTTGAGGGACTTACGTGGCAGAGGCGGAGCGCATCATCGGTACGCCGGAGAATCCCGAGGCCGAGGGCACGGACGAAGGCGGCAGCACGGCCGCCGACGCCGCCGTGAACGCGGGCCGGGGCAAGCGGAAGGTCCTCGTCCTGCTGAGCGTGGCCGTCGTGGCCTATCTCCTGGACCTGGTCAGCAAGATGATCGTGGTCGCGAAGCTGGAGCACCAGCCGCCGATCGACATCGTCGGCGACTGGCTGCAGTTCCGGGCGATCCGGAACGCGGGCGCCGCCTTCGGGTTCGGCGAGGCGTTCACGGTGATCTTCACCATCATCGCCGCCGGTGTGATCGTGGTGATCGTCCGGCTGGCCCGCAAGCTCTACAGCCTGCCGTGGGCCATCGCCCTGGGACTCCTCCTGGGCGGTGCGCTCGGCAACCTCACCGACCGGCTCTTCCGGGCGCCCGGTGTGTTCGAGGGCGCGGTGGTCGACTTCATCGCCCCCAAGCACTTCGCCGTCTTCAACCTCGCCGACTCCGCCATCGTGTGCGGCGGCATCCTCATCGTGATCCTCTCCTTCAAGGGCCTCGACCCCGACGGGACCGTGCACAAGGACTGACCGTCCGCACGGACCGGGCGGGGCCGGGCCGCGCGGAGAGCTTTCCGCGCAAGGCATACTCGACAGGTGAGTACGCACCCCGAGATCCGCACCCTGCCCGTACCGGACGGCCTGGAAGGCGAGCGTGTCGACGCCGCCATCGCCAGGATGTTCGGTTTCTCCCGCACCAAGGCCGCCGAGCTGGCCGCAGCCGGGAAGGTCCAGGTGGACGGCTCGGTGGCCGGGAAGTCCGAGCGGGTCCACGGGGGCGCCTGGCTGGAGGTCGAGATGCCCGGGGCGCCCGCTCCGGTCCAGATCGTCGCCGAGCCCGTCGAGGGCATGGAGATCGTCCACGACGACGACGACATCGTCGTCATCATGAAGCCGGTCGGCGTCGCCGCCCACCCCAGCCCCGGCTGGACCGGCACCACCGTCATCGGCGGCCTCGCCGCCGCCGGCTACCGGATCTCCACATCCGGCGCCGCCGAGCGCCAGGGCATCGTGCACCGCCTCGACGTCGGCACCTCCGGCCTGATGGTCGTCGCCAAGTCCGAGCGCGCCTACACCCTGCTCAAGGCCCAGTTCCGCGACCGGGTCGTCGACAAGAAGTACCACGCCCTCGTCCAGGGCCACCCGGACCCGATGAGCGGCACCATCGACGCCCCCATCGGCCGGCACCCCAACCACGACTACAAGTGGGCGGTCACCGCCGAGGGCAAGCCGTCGGTGACCCACTACGACCTGATCGAGGCCTACCGCGCCGCCAGCCTCCTCGACATCAAGCTGGAGACCGGCCGCACCCACCAGATCCGGGTCCACATGTCCGCCCACCGCCACCCCTGCGTCGGCGACCTCACCTACGGCGCGGACCCGACCCTGGCCAAGCGCCTCGGGCTGACCCGCCAGTGGCTGCACGCCGTGCGGCTCGGCTTCGAGCACCCGAGCGACGGCAGCTGGGTGGAGTTCTCCTCCACCTACCCGGCCGACCTCCAGCACGCCCTCGACACCATCTCCGCGGAGAGCCAGTGACCGCCGGGCCCACCCCGTACAGCACCCGCAGGGCCGTCGAGGAGAGCGATCTCGCCGCCTGCTTCCAGGTCCGCAAGGACGTCTTCGTCGGCGAGCAGAACGTGCCCGAGGAGCTGGAGTACGACTCCTACGACGCGACCGCCGTGCACGTCCTGGCCGTCGCCGCGGACGGCACCGCGCTCGGCACGGGCCGGCTGCTGCACGGTGCGGACGCGGCCGCGAAGACCGGCGGCGACCCGGCCGTCGGCTCGCTGGGCCGGCTCGCCGTGAGCCGTGCCGCCCGCGGTCTCGGGGTCGGCGCGGCCCTCGTCGTGGCCATCGAGGACGAGGCGCGGAAGCTGGGCCTGGCCGCCGTCGACCTGCACGCCCAGACCCATGCCCTCGGCTTCTACGAGCGGCTCGGATACGCCGCGTACGGCCCCGAGTTCCCCGACGCGGGCATGCCGCACCGGGCGATGCGGCGGGAGATCCACCCGGCCTGAACGCCGGAAGCGGGGGGTATCGGCTGAATCGCACACCCCGCGTGGCAGGGTGGAGTCCTTGTTCGGCCGCTCGTGACGTGCCGGACCCGCATGCTCCGGAAGGCCCCTCGTGGAACAGATGTCCCTGCTGCTCCTGCTGTTGCTCGGGGCCGTGGTCACGGTGCCGCTCGGAGCACGGCTGGGGCTGCCGGCACCGGTGCTGATGACGCTCGTCGGCATCGCGATGGCGTTCATGCCGTTCGTGCCGAACGTGGACGTCCCGCCGGAGATCATCCTCCCCGCGCTGCTGCCGCCCCTGCTCTACGCCACCGTGCAGCGCACCTCCTGGCGGCAGTTCGCCGCCAACAGACGGCCGATCTTCCTGCTGGCCGTGGCCCTCGTCTTCGTCACCACGGCCGCCGTCGCCGCGGTCGCCAACTCCATCGTGCCGGGGCTGCCCATCGCCGCGGCCGTCGCCCTCGGCGCGCTCGTCGCCCCGCCCGACCCGGTCGCGGCGACCGCCGTGGCGGGCTCCGTGGGGCTGCCGCGCCGGCTGGTGTCGATCCTGGAGGGCGAGGGGCTCTTCAACGACGTGACCGCCATCGTGCTCTACCACGTGGCCATCGCCGCCGCCGTCAGCGGCACCTTCTCGCTCCCCGAGGCCTTCGGACTGCTGGTCCTCTCCGCCGTCGTCGCGGTCGCCGTCGGCCTCGCGCTCGGCTGGCTCACCATCAAGCTGATGAACCTGCTCGGCGACGCCACCCTCCAGGTCGGCCTGACCCTGCTGGTGCCCTTCGTCGCCTACGTGCTGGCCGAGGAGCTGGAGGGCTCCGGGGTGCTGGCCGTCCTGACCATCGCGCTGTTCCTCGCCGAGCACACCGCCGACGCCGACGACGTGCTGGGCCGGCTCACCGGACGTACCTTCTGGGACATCGTCGACACCCTGGTCACCGGCGTCGCGTTCGGGCTCATCGGCCTGGAGCTGCACACCGTGTTCGGCACCGCCGACGGGCACGCCCTGGAGATGGTCGGCTGGGGGCTCGCGATCGTCGCCGTCGTCGTCGGCGTACGGCTGCTGTGGCTGCTGCCCGCGACCTGGCTCGCCAAGAAGCTGCACACCCGACGCGACGTCAGCGAGGAGATCCCCACCAGCTGGCGGGAGACCGTCGTGATGTGGTGGGCCGGGATGCGCGGGGTGGCCTCGGTCGCCCTGGCGCTGGCGATCCCGCTGGAGACCGACGACGGGCAGCCCTTCCCCGGGCGCGACGAGATCATCTTCATCGCGTTCGCCGTGATCATGGCCACCCTGGTCTTCCAGGGGCTCACCCTGCCCTGGCTGGTGCGGAAGCTGAGGGTCCGGGCCGACACCGACGCCGAGGAGGCGCTGGAGCGGGACCTCGCCATCCGGGCCGCCAAGGCCGCCAAGTACCGCCTCAAGGAGATCCAGGAGGTCGAGGACTTCCCCGAGGAGGTCGTGGAGCGGCTCCAGCGCGCCGCGTACGACATCGGGGCCCGGATCAGCCCGGACATGGTCGACGAGGAGCGGCGCGAGGCCTACGCCAAGCGCGCCGAGCGCTTCAAGGCGGTCAGCCGGGTCCAGCGCGAGATGATGTCGGCCGCCCGCCACGAGGTGCTCTCCGCGCGCAGCGAGCCCGGCTCCGACCCGGAGGTCGTGGACCGGGTGCTGCGGTATCTGGACTTCCGCTCGCTGCGCTGAGCCTTTGGCGGCCTCAGCCGCGGCCCGTGCGCGGGGCCTTGGAGTCGCCCCGGTCGGCGGGCGGCGACGTCCCGTTGCGGCCGGGCCGGTCCGTCCCCGCACCCGTCGGCTCCGCCCACTGCTCGCCCGGCGGCAGCACGGCGGGCGCGGTGGCGATCCGCGGCAGCGCGTACGGATGGTGGTCGCGCAGCCAGCCGATCAGCTGCTCACGCACCGCGCAGCGCACCGTCCAGATGTCGTTCGCGTCCTTCGCCGTGACCACCGCCCGTACCTGGATCGTGGACGGCGTCGTGTCGGTGACGGCCAGCGACCAGTCCCGGCCGTCCCAGGCCGCGATGTCGCCGAGCAGGTCCCGCAGCTTCTCCCGCATCGCGGCGACCGGGGCCGAGTGGTCCAGGTGGAAGAAGACCGTGCCGGTCATCTGCACCCCGCCGCGCGACCAGTTCTCGAACGGCTGGCCGGTGAAGTACGAGACCGGCATCGTGATCCGCCGCTCGTCCCAGGTCCGTACCGCCAGGAACGTCAGGGTGATCTCGTCGATCGTGCCCCACTCGCCGTCCACCACCACGGTGTCGCCGATCCGCACCATGTCGCCGAACGCGATCTGGAGCCCGGCGAAGAGATTGCCGAGCGTCGACTGGGCGGCGACGCCCGCGACGATGCCGAGCAGTCCGGCCGAGGCCAGCATCGACGTGCCGACCGCCCGCATCGGAGGGAACGTCAGCAGCATCGCCGCGATGGCGACGACGGTCACCACCGCTATCACCACCCGCTGGATCAGCGTCACCTGGGTCCGGACCCGGCGGACCCGGGCCGGGTCGCGGGTGGCCGTGGCGTACCGGGCGTAGCTGGCCTCCACGACCGTCGCCGCGATCCGCACCACCAGCCAGGCGGACGCGCCGATCAGCACCAGGGTCAGCACCTGGCCGATCCCCGCCCGGTGGTCCCACACCCAGTCGATCCTCGTCTGGCGGTAGCTGCCGCGCAGCAGCGCCGTGATGACCACCACCTGCAACGGAGGCCGGCAGCGCCGCAGCAGCCCCCACAACGGGGTCTCGTGGTGACGGCTGTCGGCCCGCCGCAGCAGCAGGTCGGCCAGCCAGCCGATCAGCAGGGTGATCACCACGGAACCGCCGATGACGATCAGCGGGCGCAGCACGCTCTCCATTGCCTCGTCCTCCTGGCTGTAGGGCGGACCTCAGGGCACAAATGGCACCATGGGCCTCATGAACATCATGCTTTTCCACTCGACGTACGGGCTCACGCCCGCCGTGCACGCCGCGGCCGCGCGCCTCAGGGACGCCGGCCATGAGGTGCGCGTGCCCGATCTGTTCGAGGGGCACACCTTCGACACGGTGGAAGAGGGCATGGCCCACAAGGACGAGATCGGCAAGGACGAGCTGCTCAGGCGTGCCGTGCTGGCCGCCGCGCCCTACTCCGACCAGGGGCTCGTCTACGCCGGTTTCTCCCTCGGCGCGGCGACCGCGCAGACCCTGGCGCTCGGCGACGCGAAGGCCCGCGGGCTGCTGCTGTTCCACGGCACCTCCGACATCGCGGAGAACGCATCGGTGGACGAGCTGCCCGTCCAGCTGCACGTCGCGGACCCGGACCCCTTCGAGTCCCACGACTGGCTGAACAGCTGGTACCTCCAGATGCAGCGGACCGGTGCGGACGTGGAGGTCTACCGCTACCCGGGGGCCGGGCACCTGTTCACCGACCCCGATCTGCACGACTACGACCAGGCGGCCGCCGAGCAGACCTGGAAGGTCGCACTCGGCTTCCTCGCCACCCTGTAGAAGCGGTCCGGCCCGCTCAGCGCACCGGTCGGTCGGCCCGCTCGACGCGCTGGGTGCCCCGGCGGGTGCGGTAGGAGCGGGTCCAGGCGGTGGTGGCCTCCCGGTCCGTCTTGTCGGACAGCGTGTAGTAGTCCATCTGCGCCCGCTCCGCGGTGACGTCCAGCACCCCGTAACCGTGGGCGTCCATGTCCACCCACTTCACATGGCGGTTGGCCGCCCGCACGGCCGTCGCCGCGACCACGGACACGGTCCCCGGCGCGACCCGCAGGATGTCGTCGAGGTTGTCCGAGGTCACCGACGTGACGACGAACTCCGTGGCGGCCGACGCCGACAGCGGATACGTGGCCGCCTTCACGGGTACGTCGTTGGCCCAGGCCATATGGATGTCGCCGGTCAGGAACACCGTGTCGGCGACGCCCCGGTCCCGCAGATGCGCGACCAGCTCCCTGCGGTCGTCGGTGTAGCCGTCCCACTGGTCGACGTTGACCGCCAGGCCCTCCTTCGGCAGCCCCAGCAGTCCGGCCAGCGGCTCCAGCAGATGCGCGGGCAGCGCGCCGAAGGCGACCGGCGAGATCATCACCGAGGTGCCGACCAGCTTCCAGGCCGCGTCCGACCCGGCCAGCCCCGCCTTCAGCCAGTCCAGCTGGGCCCGGCCGGTGACCGTGCGCTCCGGATCGTCCACCGCCCCGCTGCCGACCGACGCCTGCTCGGAGCGGAAGCTGCGCAGATCCAGCAGATGGAGTTCGGCGAGCCGCCCGAACCGCAGCCGCCGGTAGACGGTCCCCTCGGTGGAGGCCCGCACCGGCATCCACTCGAAGTACGCCTGCTTGGCCGCCGCCACCCGCTGCTCCCAGGGCCCCTCCGCGACCGGCGTGTGGTTCTCCGCACCGCCCGACCAGGCGTCGTTGGCGAACTCGTGGTCGTCCCAGATCGCGATCACCGGGTGCGCCGCGTGCAGCGCCCGGAGATCGGCGTCGGTCTTGTAGTTCCCGTGCCGGGTGCGGTAGTCGGCGAGGTCCAGGATCTCGTGGGCGGGCCGGTGCGCGCGCAGCGTGGTGCCCCGGGTGCCGTACTCGCCGGTCCCGTACTCGTAGAGGTAGTCGCCCAGGTGCACGACCGCGTCCAGGTCGGGCCGGGCGGCGAGATGCCGGTACGCGGAGAACCAGCCGGCCTCCCAGTTGGCGCAGGACACCACGCCGAACCGGATGCCGGACACGGCGGCGTCGGTGGCGGGCGCGGTGCGGGTGCGGCCGACGGGGGAGACCACGGCGTCGGCGGTGTCGTCGCCCGCCGTGAAGCGGAACCAGTACGCGGTGGCCGGCCGCAGCCCCCGTACGTCGGCCTTCACCGTGTGGTCGGACGCGGCCGATGCGATCGTCGTGCCGGTCGCGGATATCCGGGTGAACTCCCGGTCCTCGGCGACCTCCCAGCGCACCGGGGTGTCCGCGCCGAGCCCCGAGCCGGGCTCCGCGCCGGGCTCGGGGGTGACGCGCGTCCACAGCAGGACGCCGTCGGGCAGCGGGTCACCGGAGGCGACGCCGTGCAGGAAGGCGGGGGCCCCGGCGGCCCGGGCGGGGGCCGCGGAGGTGACGGACGCGGTGGCGAGCACGGGGACGGCGGCGGCGCTCGCGGCGGCGGCCCGTACGACGGTGCGGCGGCTCGGCGAGGGAAGGTGTCGACTGGTCACGGCCGATCACCCTACGGGCGCGTACGGCGAACGGGCGGGCGAACAGAGGAAGTTCGCCCGCCCGTCGGGAAACGGTCGCCGGCCGGTGGCCCGGCGGACCCCGGAGCGGCCGGAGGCCGCCGGGGTCCGGAGGCGTTACGCCTTGAGCGCCTTGTCGATGGCCTTGGTGAACTCGTCGGCCGTCATGGGGGCGTTCTCGCTGCCCTCGCTGGTGATCTTCTCGCCGTCCATCTTCAGGGTCGGCGTGCCCTGCACCCCGCTCTTGTCGAAGGTCTTGGACATCTTCATCGCCCAGGCGTCGAAGGTGCCGTCCTCCACGTTCTTCTGGAAGTCCTTGTTCCCCTTCAGCGCGTCGACCGAGTCCGCGACCTCGATCAGATAGCTGTCCTTGGCGAACTTGTCGTCGCTCTCCTGGGGGTGGAACTTCGCCGAGTACAGCGCGGCCTTGTACTCCAGGAACGCCTCGGGGCTCACGTCCAGCGCGGCGCCGAGCGCGCTCAGGGCGTTCTTGGAGCCCTCGCCGTTGTCGGTGTTGTCGATGAAGGTCGCGCCGACGTACTTGACCTTGTACTTGCCGGCCTCGACGTCCTTCGAGACCGTCTCGCCGACGCCCTGCTCGAACGTGGCGCAGACCGGGCAGCGGGAGTCCTCGTACAGCTCCAGGGTCTTCTTCGCGCCGGACTCGCCGACCACTACGGTGGTGCCGTCCTTGCCCGAGGTGTTCTTCGGCGCGGTGACGTTCTTCGCGTCCGCCGCCGCCTCCCAGGCGTCCGGCTTGTTCAGCTGCATCACGCCGTAGGCGATGCCGCCGAACACGGCGAGGGCGGCGACGACCGAGCCCGCCACGACGAGCTGCTTGCGGCTCTTGTCCTTCTTGGCCTGGCGCTCGCGCTCGGCCCGCAGCCGCTCGCGGGCCGCCGCCTTGTTCGCCTGGGTGTTGCGCTTGCTCATGATCGTTCTCCGTGGGTACGTGTGTGGGGAGTGGGCCTGCCGTGTGTCGCGCGTCGCCGTGCCCTCAGGCAGCGGCGTACGGCGCGGACGGCGGACCCCTGCGGCCCACACAGTGCACGAGGAAGCGGGCGGTCAGCGGCGGGTGCGGACGCCCGGCGGGCCGGGCCCGGCGAGCCGCGGAACGGACGCCCGCGCGCACCACGGCGACCGCGGTCAGCAGCGGCCGGAACGCCAGCAGGGCCGCCGCGCGCACCAGCCCGGCCAGGGCCGCCTCGCCGCGCCGCAGCCAGGCCGCGGCCAGCAGCCCGACCGCCACATGGGCGACGAGCAGCAGCCACGGCACGGCCGGTCCCGGCTGGGCGAGGAGCGCCGCCGCACGGTCGCCCGCACCGGCCACATCGGCCAGCGGGGTGCCCACCGCGCCGACGCCCGCGATCCGGGCCCCGCCCGTGCCGACCTCACCGCCGCCGCACAGCACGTCGAAGCCCACCGCGCGCAGCGG
>MUNB01000454.1 GCA_002154345.1 Streptomyces griseus | reverse complement strand
GCCGGTCAGCGCTGACCGGCCGGCCTCCGCGCCACCACCCTCGACCCAACTCTCGTACGCCCACAAGGAGATCCCCGTGGCCATCGTCGCCGTGTCGCCCGCAGTCAGCCGCGCCCCGTTCAGCGGCACCCCCGCCCAGGCCGCGGTCCGGCTGGCCCGCGCCGGTCTGTACAGCGAGTACATGGTCTACGAGCGCGAAGGCGCCTGGTGGTACGCGGGTGGGGTACGGGCCCGGCTCGTCGTGGACCGGACCCATGTGACGCTGGAGCACGGGGGGAACCGCGTCCGGACGCCGTGGGAGGGCGAGCCGCTCGAACACGTCCACCGGATGCTGTCCTCGCTTCCCTGTCCGGAGTGGCGCGCCTACGGGTGGAGCACCTTCGAGCTGTCGTACGCGCTGGCCGGCGAGAGGGCGGACCTCGGCGAGGAGCCCCTGATCCATCTGGTGGTCCCCGAGACCGAGGTCCGGCTCACGGCGGACGGGGCGGAGCTCCGGTGTTCCGGGACGCATGACGCGGCCACCGTCGCCGACCGTCTCGTCGCCGAACCCGGCCCGGAGCGAGGCGAGTTCGCACCGCTGCCGGTCGACCTCGGAGGGCCGGCCGAGAGCGGGTACCGGGAGGCCGTCTCCCGGGCCGTCGCCGAGATCCGCGACGGCGAACTGCAGAAGGTGATCCTGTCCCGGGCCGTCCAGGTCTCCGGAGACCTGGATCTTCCGGAGACCTATCTGGCCGGGCGCTCGGTCAACTCGCCCGCCCGGTCCTTCCTGTTCGACCTCGGCGGCATGGAGGCCGCGGGCTTCAGCCCGGAGACCGTCGTGGAGGTGTCGGCGGACGGCCGGGTGTCCACCCAGCCGCTGGCGGGAACCCGGGCGCTCAGCGGGGACGCCGGCGAGGACGCGGCCCGGCGCGCGGAACTCCTCACGGACGCCAAGGAGATCTACGAGCACGCGATATCCGTCCAGGTCGCCTGGGACGAGATGGCGCGGGTGTGCCGCGAGGGCTCGGTGCGGGCCGAGGAGTTCATGACCGTGAAGGAGCGCGGCAGCGTTCAGCACATCGCCTCCCGGGTGAGCGGCGAACTGCCGTCCGGGGACAGCGGTCCCTGGCCGGCGCTGGCCGCCGTCTTCCCCGCGGTCACCGCGTCGGGCGTACCCAAGCGGGCCGCCTACCGGGCCATCCGCGGCTTGGAGCAGGGTGCGCGCGGGCTCTACAGCGGGGCGGTGCTCACGGTCGGCAGCGACGGGTCGCTCGACGCCGCGCTCGTCCTGCGCACGGTCTTCCGGCAGCACGGGCGGACCTGGCTGCGGGCGGGCGCGGGCATCGTCGGCCAGTCGCTGCCCGAGCGGGAGTTCGAGGAGACCTGCGAGAAGCTGCGGAGCGTCTCGCGCACGCTCGTGCGGGCCCGGGGGCGCCAGGAGGGCGCCTGAGGGACCGCGGTGACGGCCGTACGGGGGCCAGGGGCGCCGATCCACTCAACCTTTACGGTGCTGTTCGACTTGTGCCGCGCTCCGCGCTACCCTCAACCCGAACAGTCGTGTTCAAGTTAAGGAGCATGTCGTGACTGCAGCGTCGCCCCCGCCCCCGACCGGCGCCCCGCCGGGAGCGGCCGGTCACCCCCTGCGCTGGCCGATCCTGGTGGTGCTGTGCCTGAGCCTGCTGATCGTGGGGCTCGACGTCACCGTACTGAACGTCGCCCTGCCCACGCTGATCAACGAACTCGGCGCATCCACCGGTGAGTTGCAGTGGCTGGTCGACATCTACAGCCTCATGGCGGCCGGGCTGATGCTCTTCGCCGGCAGCCTCGCCGACCGCTACGGCCGCAAGCCGGTCTTCCTCTCGGGCCTGGTCCTCTTCACCGGCGCCTCCGCCGTCGCCGCGTTCGCCGGCAGCACCACCGAGCTCATGATCGCCCGCGGGGTCATGGGGGTCGGCGAAGCCCTGATCATGCCCGCGACGCTCTCCATCATCGGCGTCGTCTTCACCGATCCCAAGGAGCGGATGAAGGCGATCGGCCTCTGGTCCGCGATGATCGGCGTCGGCCTGGCCATGGGCCCGCTGGTCGGCGGCTGGCTGCTCGGGCAGTTCTGGTGGGGTTCCGTCTTCCTGATCAACGTACCCATCGGTGTCCTCGCCCTGGCAGCCGCGCTCAAGATGGTCCCGAACTCCAAGGCCGCCGTCGCCCGACGCCTGGACCTGCCGGGCGCCCTGCTGTCCGTGCTGGGCGTCGGCACCCTCCTCTGGGCGATCATCGAGGGCCCGTCCAAGGGCTGGACCAGCGCGCCCGTGCTGATCGCCTTCGCCGTCGCGGTGCTCCTCCTGATCGCCTTCGTCACCCGCGAGCACACCGCGAAGGAACCCATGCTGCCGCTCGGGATCTTCGCCCACCGGCGGCTGGCCGTCGGCAACGTCCTGGTCTTCCTCGGACTGCTCTCCCTGCTCGGGGCGCTGTTCGTGATCGTCCAGTACCTGCAGTTCGTCCTCGGCTACGACGCGGGGGAGACCGGGCTGCGCATCGCACCCACCGCCCTGATCATCCTGCTCGCCGCCCCGCTGGCGTCCGCGCTCGGCCAGAAGGTGGGAACCCGCTGGCTGGCGGCGACCGGCCTCGCGTTCGCCGTGGTCTCGCTGCTGATCCTCGCCACCACCGGCGACGGCGACGGCTACGGCCGGGCGCTGGCCGCGATGCTCTTCCTCGGCTTCGGGGCCGGGTTCATCATCGGCCCGACCAGCGACGCCATCGTGGGCTCCCTCTCCGAGGACGACCTCGGCGTCGGCTCCGCCACCAACAGCGCGGCCGTGCAGCTGGGCGCGGCTCTCGGGGTGGCGGTCCTCGGCAGCCTGCTGGCCGGCGCCTACCGCGGTGAGGTGACGGACAGCGGCGTCGCCGCCGGTCTCCCGGACACGGCCCTGGACGCCGCGGGCGACTCCCTCGGCGGCGCCCTCGCCGTCGCCCGGGAGCTGCCGGGCGAGGCGGGGGAGGCGTTCGCCGAGGTGGCGCGGTCCGCCTTCGTCTCCGGGATGGCGCCCTCGATGTTCACCGGCGCCGCCGTCGCCGCCGTCGGCATCGTCGTCTCGGTGCTGCTGTTCCCCAAGGGCAGGGCCGGTGACGCGGGCCCCGCGAAGCTGCCGGAGCAGTCCGACGCCCCGGCCGTGACCGAGCCCGATCCACGGCTCCATGCCTGACCGTACGCGGAACGGGCCCGGCCCCGGGGCACGGCCCGGCACCCGGACCGTCCCCGGAGAGGGTGGCCTACGCTCACACCATGTCCACGCCGCATGAGAAGGTGCGCCGCCCCGGCGGCCGCACCCCAGGAGGAGAGCCGCGCCGACGCGCGGACGCGGAGCGCAGCATCGCGTCCATCGTCGCCGCCGCGCTCGAATGCTTCCGCAAGGACCCCAACGTCAGTCTGTCCGCGGTCGCCGGCGCGGCCGGGGTGAGCCGGGTCACGCTGTACGCGCACTTCCCGTCCCGCGAGGACCTGCTCGACGCCGTGCTGGAGCACTCCGTCGAGCAGGCCGACGCGGCGCTGGGAGCCCATGTGCTCGACGAGGGGCCGGCCGACGAGGCCTTCTCGCTGCTCGTCCGGTCCGGCTGGCGGATCCTCGAACAGCACGCGTTCCTGCTCGCCGCGTCCGAGGGCGTCATCGCCCCGGCCCGACGCCGCAGGCACCACGAGAAGGTCCTCGCCCGGGTGGAGCGGGTCCTGGTCCGGGGCCAGGAGGAGGGCGTGTTCCGCACGGACCTCCCGCTGTCCTGGCTGGTGACCACCTTCTACAGCCTGCTGCACGCCGCGGCGGCCGAGGCCGACGCACGACACCTCAAGGTCAAGGACGTCCCCGACATCCTCGACAGCACCCTGTCGTCGATGTTGCGGACGCCCGCTTCATCCTGACGCTCCGTGGAGACGGGGCGTCCCGTCCCGAAACCGGAGCAGCCCATGCACGCCAACGAACAGCTCGTCCGCGTCTGCCTCGCCGCGATCAGCGAGGCGGACGCGGAAGGCTGGCTCGCCTCCTACACCGACGACGCCGTCTCACGGGACGTGCCCCTGGACTCCGTCTGGAGCGGCCGGGCCGAACTGGAGGCGGGGGTACGCTCCTGGCTGGCCGCGATCCCCGAGACCCGGATGGCGGTACGGTCCGTCTTCGCCGACGACCGGTCCGGGGTCTGCGAGTGGACCATGTCGGGCACGCTGGAGGGTGTCCTCGACGGACTGCCCGAGCAACTCGCCGCCCTAGCCAAGGGCAAGCACTTCACGATGCCGGGCGCGACCGTGTACCGGTTCTCGGCGGACGGCCGCATCCAGGAGGAGTCCCTCTACTGGGACCTGGCCGGTGTGCTCGGCCAGTTCGGGCTGCTGCCCCGCCTCTGACCGGGGGCAGGGGGCCACGGCGGCCCTGCCGCAACGACCAGGTTTCTCAACTACCCGCAGGAGATGGTCCCGATCGACACGAACGGAACCCCGCACCACACCCGCCTGGCCGGCGCCCTGAGCGCCGAGGACCCGTCGGTCCGGCTCAAGGCCGCCATGGCGATCGGCTCGGCCCCCGACCCCGCGCTCCTGGAGACGCTGGTCGAGCGGTGCGGGGTCGAACCCGACCTCTTCGTACGGGACACCCTGTCCTGGGCGCTGATGCGGTACGCGCCCGAGGTCACCCTGCCCCGGATCCGCCGGGAGCTCGACTCCGCGTCCGCCCAGGCCCGCAGCCAGGCGATGCACACACTCTCCAAGATCGGCGACAAGGCCGCGTGGGACTGGATCACGCGCGACATGCTGCACGACGTCGACGACGAGACCGCCCGGACCGCGTGGCGCGTCGCGGTCTCCCTCGTACCCGAAGCCGAGGAGAAGTGGCTGACCGCCGAACTCGTCAAGGAGCTCGGCCGCGGCAACCGCAGTCTGCGGATGAGCCTGAGCCGGGCCCTGGTCGACCTCGGCGACGTGGTCGAGCCCGCCCTGAAGAAGGCCGTGGCCGCGCCCGACCCGGCGGTGGCCGAGCACGCCGCCGCGACCGAACAGCTCCTGCGGAGCAGGCGGGCCGACCTCGAAGCCGCCGCCGAGCGGGCGAAGCGCGTGGCGGCACCCGCCGAGGGCGCCCTGGAGCGCTGAGCGGCGCTCCGCCCGTCGGGTACGCGCCGGCGGCTACCGCCGGGTCCTGCTCGCGAACACCCAGCGGTTGCCCGCCAGCGCGTCGTTCGGCTCGGGCAGCGGGCCGCGCCCGTGCAGACGGGTGAAGTCGAACGGCGTGCGGACCGAGGTGGACCAGCCGTGGTCCGTCAGCCGCCCCGCCGAGTCGGGCCGCGGCTCCCGGTCGAACAGCTCCAGCAGATCGATGCCGATCTGCTGTCTCGTGGCGGTGTAGAGCGGGCTGTCGCGGTACGCCAACAGGTCCTTCTCCAGCTTGACCTCGAAGGCCAGCGCGCTGCCCGCGACGCTCAGCCCGTCCACCGTGTCGATCAGATACGTCTCCGCGGCGGGCGGCAGATAGAACAGCAGCCCCTCGACCAGCCAGATGCTCGGCGCGGCCGGATCGAAGCCCGCCCCGGGCAGGGCGCCGGCCCAGTCGTCGCGCAGATCCATCGGGACCGGCACGCGCGCCGCCTTCGACACGGCCGAAAGGCCGCCGAGCACCTGGTGCTTGAACGCCAGGACCTCCTCCCGGTCGATCTCGAAGACCACACAGCCGGGAGGCCAGTCCAGCCGGAACGCCCGGGAGTCCAGCCCCGCCCCGAGCAGGACCACCTGGCGGGCGTTCCCCGCGTGCGCCGAGCGCAGGAGGAAGTCGTCGAGGACCCGCGTCCGCAGCCCGAAGTACCGGGCGAACCTTCCCCACAGCGGATTCGTGTCCCCGTCCGGGACCTCCCGGGGGTGGACCGGCCAGCCCGTGGACGCCGGTGCCGCGCGCACGAAGTGCTCCGCGTAGGCGTCCCGCGCCAGGCTGTCGGGGCGATGCGTCTCGATGGCCCGCGCCGCGGCGACCAGCAGAGCGGTCACCCCGACCCCTCCTGCCACGCCCTCCACACCGGTGTTCCGGTGCGCCGTGTCGACCATGTGCACTCCCTCGGTGTCGGTGAACTTCTTGGGCCCGCCTACGGAACGAGGACCGGTTTCACCACGCGGCCCAGGTCGCAGTCGCGTTCGGCCTCGTTGATGTCGGCGAGCGGATACGTACGGATCAGCTGGTCGAAGGGGAAGAGACCGGCCTCCCACAGCCCGGTCAGCCGGGGGATCAGCAGGGCGGGCACCGCGTCGCCCTCGCAGATGTGGGAGATCGTCCGGCCCCGGTCCAGCGTCCCCGGTTCGAGCGGCAGTGGGGTGTGCAGCCGGGCCACCAGCCCGAGACGGCCGGTCGGACGCAGCGCCCGGAGCGCGTCGTTGATCAGCCGCGCGGACCCCGTGGTGTCGAGGGCGAAGCGCGCGCCGCCGTCGGTCAGCCGCCGGATCCGGCCGGGCAGATCGGCCGAGGCGGCGTGCAGCGCGGTGGCGTTGAACTTCTCGGCGAGCGCCAGCCGTTCGGCGTTCAGGTCCACCGCCACGGCGGCCGCCCCGGACGCGGTGGCCGCCATGACCGCCGCCAGCCCCACCGCTCCGGCGCCGAGCACCACGACGGTGTCGCCGGGGCCCGCGCTGAAGGAGTTGAGGACCGCCCCCGCGCCGGTGAGGAAGCCGCAGCCGAGCGGCCCGAGCAGTTCGAGCGGGAGCGAGGCGTCGACCCGTACGGCGTTACGGGCCGGGACCATCGCGTACTCGGCGAACGAGGACTGGCCGAACCACCGGGGCGCCAGCGCGTCACCGGCCGCGTCGGTGAACCGGGAGGCGTGCTCGGAGCGGCCGCCGAAGAGGTTGAGCGCGGCGAACCGGTCGCAGTAGGCGGGCGCCGCGCCCAGGCAGCTTCGGCAGTGTCCGCAGGAGTCGAAGCTCAGCACCACCGGGTCGCCCGGGCTCAGACCGGTGTCCGGGCCGCCCGTCTCCACCACCACCCCGGCGCCCTCGTGGCCCAGCACCGCGGGCAGCGGTGAGCGGCCCGCCGAGCGCCGGACGGCGAGATCGGTCCGGCACATGCCGCAGCCCGCGATCCGGACCAGGATCTCCCCGGCGGCCGGACCCGCGTTCAGCATCACCTCCTCGACGGCGAACGGGTCCTCGTACGAGCGCAGTACCGCCGCGCCGAATCTCACCCTCCGGCCTCCCTCGCACCATGGACGACGAACGGTCTGAGGTTCCCGTACAGCCCCCACGGCCCGCCCGCGACGCCGACGCCGCTCTCCTTGATCCCGGCGAAGGGCTGGGCGAGGGAGAGTTCGGCGTGGTGGTTGATCCACGCCGTCCCGCACTCCAGCCGGCCGGCCACCTCCTCCGCCCGGTCCAGGTCGGTCCCCCATACCGAGCCGCCGAGACCGAAACGGGTGGCGTTGGCCGCCTCGACGGCCTCGTCGAGACTTCCGTAAGGCAGCACCGGCAGGACCGGACCGAACTGCTCCTCCGTCACCACCGGACTGTCGGGCGGGACATCGGCCAGCACGGTCGGGGCGTGGAAGTAGCCCGGCCGGTCCAGCCGGTGACCGCCCGCCACGGCTCGCGCCCCGTCCGCCAGCGCACGGGCCGTGTACCGCTCCACCCGGGCCAGCTGGGCGGCGTTGTTGAGCGGTCCCAGCTCCGTACCCGGGTCGAGACCGGCCCCGACGACCACGGACTTCGCCCGTTCCGCGAGGGCCTCGACCACCCGGGAGTGGAGCCGGGCCGGGGCGTAGACGCGCTTGACCGCCATGCAGACCTGGCCGCAGTTGCGGAACGCCGCCCAGAACAGCCGGTCCGCGATCCGCTCCACCTCCACGTCGTCCAGCAGGATCGCGGCGTCGTTGCCGCCCAGCTCCAGGGTGACCCGGGCCAGACCGGGCGCGGCGCCCGCCGCGACGGCCCGCCCGGTGGGGACCGAACCGGTGAAGGTCACATGGCGGATCCCCGGGTGCGACGCGAGGCGGGCGCCGAGGGGCTCATGACCGGTCACGATGTTCAGCACGCCCTCGGGCAGTGCGGTGGACAGGACGGAGCCCAGCAGCCGGGTGGCCAGCGGTGTGCAGGGCGAGGGCTTGAGCACCACCGTGTTGCCCGCGGCGAGCGCGGGCGCGAACTTCGCCGACGCCAGCTGGAGCGGAAAGTTCCACGGGACGATGGCGGCGACGGGACCGAGCGACCGCCAGCGGATCTCGCTGTGCCCGGGCCGGCCGTCGGCGATCGTACGGGTCTCGGGGGCGGAGGCGGCGAAGTGGCGCAGGCGGGCCGCCGTGCGGGCGACCTCCGCGTACGACTCGGGCAGCGGTTTCCCCTGCTCACGGGTGAGCAGGGGAGCGAGCCGCTCCCCTGCCGCCTCCACGGCGTCGGCCGCCGCCAGCAGTGCGGTGGCCCGGGCGGCCGGGTCGGCCCGCCAGCCCGGCCAGGCCTCGTGAGCCCGGCCGACCACCGCGTCCAGCTCCTCTGCCCGCTGGTCGGGAGCCTCGTCGAAGTCCTCGCCCGTCGCCGGATCGAGGACGGTGAAGTGCCCGCCGCGGGACGCCGGTCCCGGGCGGGGCCGATGCGGGGCCACGCGGGGGATCAGCCCGCTGCCGGGGCGGCCGCGAGCTCCCGGGCGTGCCGGTCCATCTCCGCCCGGAAGGCGGCCACCAACCGGGGCTGGATCCGCCCGGAGTTGCGGTCGCCGCCCTCGCAGACCGCCCCGCGCACCCCCACGATGTCCGTCCCGATCCGGGTCAGCGTGGCGAGATCCTCCGCCTTCACGCTGCCCGCGAGGGCGGCGAGCAGACCGGCCTCGTGGGCCAGCCGGACGAATTCCCCGCACGCTTCCGGCGGCACATGGTCGAACAGCCGGCTGCCGTCCTTGATCGCGGTGTCGAGCATGGCCGCGTCCGAGCCCGAGCGGCGGGCGATGTCGGGCAGCGCCAGCGGGCTGACGCAGCCGATCCGATGGGCGTCGGCGTAGCCCGAGGCGACGACGAACGCGTCCGGCCGGAAGTCCTTCACCGCCCGCACGACTCCGCTCATGACCTCGATGGCCTGGTCGGGCGTCGTGCATCCGTAGAGGCCGACCTTGATGTACGTGGCCCCGGAGACGGCCGCGCCGAGCGCCGCCTGCGCCACCGTGCCGGGCTTGTACGGCACGTCTCCGACGGTGGCGGAGACCGGCTTGTCCGCCGGGACCGCTCCGCGGATCTCCCTGATGACCCAGGGGAAGTTCGCGCCGAGCGAGCCCTCGTCGGGCTTCTTGACATCGACGATGTCAAGGTGTTCCGCCGCCTTCGCGCACGCGAGGGCCTCCTCGACACCGTCCGGGGAGATGAGAAGCAGCAACGTGGATTCCTTCCACCGCGGGTCCACCCACCGGACGGCGGGTGCGCGGATGTGTCGGGATCGTGTGCGGTCGGCTCATCCTCGCCGCGTCACGTGGCCCCCCGGCAGGGCGCGCGGGATGGCGAACGGGGCACTGCGCGGGCCCGCTCACGCCCCCGCGCCGCGCCGTTCACCTTGTGTTCCCCTTGACCGGGCCCGCCGGGAGCATCCAGGAGCCCGGCTCACACGGCTCCAGGGTTGCCGTAGTAGGCCCCCGCCCCGTGTTTACGGGTGAAGTGGCGGTCCAACAGGTGCTGAGGCGGCGGCACCGCCCCCAGGGACAGCGTGTGCAGCGCCATCTCCGCGACGGCCTCGCAGATGACGGCGTGCTCCAGCGAGGCATGGGCGTCCGCGCCCCAGGTGAAGGGACCGTGGTGGGCCACCAGGGCGGCCGGCACGGCCCTGGCACGCTCGTCGTCACCCTCGAGCAGCTCCACGATCACCTCGCCGGTGTTGAACTCGTAGTCGACCGCGCACTGTTCGGGGCTGAGCGGCTCGGTGACCGGCACCGGGCCGTCGAAGGTGTCCGCGTGCGTGGTGCCGAGCACCGGGATCGGGCGGCGGGCCTGCGCGAAGGCCACCGCGTGCGGGGAGTGGGTGTGCGTGATCCCGCCGATCGACGGGAAGGCCCGGTAGAGGCTGCGGTGCGTCTCGGTGTCCGTCGAGGGGCGCAGGTCGCCCTCGACCACCCGGCCGTCCTCCAGCGCGACGACGACGAGATGGTCCTCGCCGAGCCGGTCGTAGGGCACTCCCGAGGGCTTGATGACGAACACCCCGGCCTCCCGGTCCACCCCGCTCACATTGCCCCAGGTCAGGGTCGCCAGTCCGGACCGGGGGATGCGCAGGTTGGCGGAGAGGACCTCGCCGCGCAGCGACGCGAAAGCGGAGCGGGACATGGCGGTGCCTCCTGGCGGGGACGGGGAAGAAGCCGTTCGGGCGAGGCCGCTCACAGGGCTTCGGCCAGCCGGTGGTAGGCCTGGTTCCAGCGGAGCTCCTGGGCGAACCGGCGTACGGTGGTGTCCGCGTCGATGAAGGCGAGCTCCACGGCGAGCATGTCGGCCAGGTCCTCGAACTCCTCGCGGCCCAGGGCCGTGGTGAGGACCGTGTGGTGCGGCGCGCCGGCGGTCAGCCACGCCTCGGTCGAGGTGCGCAGGTCGGGTTCCGGGCGCCAGACCGCGCGGGCCACGGGCAGCAGGGGCAGCGGTTCGGGCGGTCCCACGACATCGACGCGGTTGGCGACCAGCCGGAAGCGCGACCCCATGTCGGCCAGCCCGATGACGACTCCCGGGGCGGGGGCCGCGTCGAACACGAGGCGGACCGGGTCCTCGCGTCCGCCGATGCTCAGCGGGTGGATCTCGCAGGAGGGCGTCGTCGAGGCGAGGGACGGGCACACCTCCAGCATGTGGGCCCCGAGGATGAGGCCGCGCTCCGGGGCGAGGTCGTAGGTGTAGTCCTCCATGAAGGAGGTGCCTCCCGGCAGCCCGTACGCCATGGCCTTCGTGGCGCGCAGCAGCGCCGAGGTCTTCCAGTCGCCCTCGCCGCCGAAGCCGTAGCCGTCGGCCATGAGGCGCTGGACGGCCAGACCGGGCAACTGCCGCAGGCCGCCCAGGTCTTCGAAGTTGGTGGTGAAGGCGCTGAAGCCGCCGGCGGTGAGAAAGCCGCGCAGTCCGGCCTCGATCCGGGCCGCGTACCGCAGCGACGCGTGGCGCTCTCCGCCGGGGCGCAGCTCGGGGGCGAGCGCGTAGCTGTCCGCGTACTCCTCGGTGAGCGCCAGGACGGTGTCGTCGCCGACGGCGTCCACGGCTTCCACCAACTCGTTGACGCCGTAGGTGTTGACGGACGTGCCGAACCTGAACTGGGCCTCGACCTTGTCCCCTTCGGTGACCGCGACATCGCGCATGTTGTCCCCGAAGCGGGCGAGGCGCAGGCGCGCGAACTCGGCCCGGCCGACGGCGGCACGCGTCCAGGCGGCGATGCGGTGGGCCGTGTCCGGCGAGGAGACATGTCCCGTGACGGTCTTGCGGGCGACGCCGAGACGGGACTGGATGTGGCCGAACTCGCGGTCGCCGTGGGCCGCTTGGTTCAGATTCATGAAGTCCATGTCGATGGTGGACCAGGGGAGACCGCGGTTGGCCTGGGTGTGGAGGTGGAGGAGGGGCTTCCGCAGGGAGCCGAGGCCGCCGATCCACATCTTGGCCGGGGAGAAGGTGTGCATCCAGGCGATGACGCCGATGCAGCGGTCGTCCGCCTCGGCGTCCAGACACATCCGGCGGATCGCGTCCGCCTCCGTCAGAACGGGCTTCCACACGATCCGCGCGGCCGCTCCGGTGGCGGCCCCGGCGGCGACCGTCTCGCATATCTGCTGTGACTGGGCGGCCACTTGGGCGAGGGTCTCCTCGCCGTAGAGTGACTGACTGCCCGTCAGGAACCACACTTCGCTGTCGGCGGGGACGAGGGGCATGGCGGGTACTCCTTGGTCGTGGTGCGGGTGCGGGTGCAGCGGACTGTGCGGCGCGTCCGGGTCAGGGGGCGGCCCGGTGGGCCCTGGCCCGGTTGCGGAGCCTGCGCAGCCGGTGCAGCAGGAGGTCGTCGCCGGTGCCGAAGTGGTCGTGCAGCGCGCGGTATTCGGCGAACAGTTCGTCGTAGACGTCGGCGTTGTCCGGGTCGGGGAGATACGCGTTCCGCTCGACGCCGCCCATGCGGGCGGCGGCCGCGCGGACGTCCGGGTATGCCCCGGCCGCCACCGCCGCGTGGATCGCCGAGCCGAGCGCGGGGCCCTGGTCGGAGGTGGCGAGCGACACGGGGCGGCGCAGGACGTCGGCGTAGATCCGCATGAGCAGCGGGTTCTTCTTGAGCCCGCCCGCCGCGATGAACTCCGTGACGGGCACCCCGTGCCGTTCCAGGGCCTCGACGATGACGCGGGTGCCGAAGGCGGTCGCCTCCAGCAGGGCGCGGTAGACGTCCTCGGGGCGGGTGTCGAGCGTGAGGCCCACCAGCACGCCGGAGAGGTGGTGGTCGACGAGCGTGGAGCGGTTGCCGTTCATCCAGTCCAGCGCGATCAGACCGTGCGCCCCGACCGGCTGCTCGGCGCTGAGCCGGGACAGCCGCTCGTGCAGGTCCTCTCCCGCGGCCTCGGCGGCGGCGCGGTAGTCCTCGGGCACCCCCTGCCGCAGCCACCAGGCGAAGATGTCGCCCACCCCGCTCTGCCCCGCCTCGTAGCCGTACGCGCCCGCCACGATGCCGCCGTCGACCACCCCGCAGACCCCGGGGACGTCGGCCAGCTCGTCGCTGTTGACGACATGGCAGGTGGAGGTGCCCATGATGGCGAGCAGACGGCCGTTCTCCACCGCGCCGGCCGCGGGGGCCGTGACATGGGCGTCGACGTTGCCCACCGCGACCGGCGTTCCCGGCCTGAGCCCGGTCAGGGCCGCGGCTTCGGCGGTCACGGTTCCGGCGCACGAGCCGAGCGGCAGCAGCGGGTGTTCCAGCCGGGTGGCGGGGAAGTCGGCGAAGTTCGGGTGGAGCCCGGCGAGATACGCGGGCGAGGGGTAGGCGCCGTCCTGGTGGATGCCCTTGTAGCCCGCGGTGCAGGAGTTGCGCGACTCGGTGCCGGTCAGCTGCCAGACGATCCAGTCGGCCGCCTCGATCCAGCGGGCGCAGGCGGCGTACACGCGTGGATCCTCTTCTAGCACCTGAAGGGCCTTCGCGTACTGCCACTCCGCGGAGATCCGGCCGCCGTAGCGGCTGATCCAGGGCTCGCCCCGCTCGTGCGCCAGGGCGTTGATGCGGTCGGCCTGGTCCTGGGCGGCGTGGTGCTTCCAGAGTTTCGGCCACGCGTGGGGGCGGTCCGCCCAGGCGGGCTGCTCGGCCAGCGGAACGCCGTCCGCCGTGGTCGGCAGCACCGTGCAGGCGGTGAAGTCGGTGCCGATGCCGATGACCTGGGCGGGATCGACATCCGCCGCCGCGAGCGCCTCCGGTACGGCGGTACGCAGCGCCTCCCGCCAGTCACGCGGATCCTGGAGCGCCCAGTCGGGGGGCAGGGGGGTGTCCGAGCCCGGCAGGCTCCGGTCGATGACGCCGTTGCGGTAGGTGTGCACGGCGGATCCGAGTTCCGCGCCGTCGCGGACGCGCACCACCACGGCGCGTGCCGAGAGGGTGCCGAAGTCGACGCCGATCGCGCAGGCGTCGGGCGCACGGTCGAGGGGGCTGCCGGGAGGATCGGGCTGTGGGGTCACGAGCGAGACTCTCTGCTGCGGGAGTGGGTGCGGGGGAGCGCCGCCGCCCCTGATTGTTAGCGCTAACAATCGATGGAGGCAAGAGGCCCGGGCTTTCGGAGTGGCGTGGGACCGGGGCTTTTCGGGGCGGCGGCCGGCTCAGGCGCTGTCCTGCGAGCGGGTGCTCGCGCGGACGATGAGCTGCGGTTCCACCACGATGTGCTCGACCCCGGCCGCGGTGCCCTCGATGTGCTCCAGCAGCAGTTGGATGCTCCGGCGGCCGATGGCCGTGAAGTCCTGGCGCACGGTGGTCAGCGGGGGAGGGAAGAACCCCGCCTCCGGAATGTCGTCGAAACCCGCGACGGCCACCTGCCGCGGGGTGCGGATGCCCGCCTCCCGCAGGGCGCGCAGCACCCCGAGCGCCATCTGGTCGTTGGCGACGAAGGCCGCCGTGACCGGGGCCGAGCCGCGCCGGGCCAGGGTCAGCCCCGCCAGTTCCTGCCCCGCGTGGTAGCCGGACAGAGGGCTCCAGTCGCCCCGCAGCACGCGCGGCGGGCGGATCCCGTGCTCCTCCAGGACGGCGCGCCAGCCCTCGGTGCGCGCGGCGCTCTCCAGCCAGTCCTCGGGGCCGGCCACGTGCCAGACGGTCTCGTGGCCGGCGGCGAGCAGATGCTCGGTGACGAGCCGGGCGCCCAGCTCCTGGTCGAGGGAGACGCCGGGGACGTCGAGCCCGTGGCTGCCCTCCACGGTGACCACGGGAAAGGGCGGGGTCAGCCGTGCGAGGGCCTGCACGCTCGAACGCTGGGGGGTGATGACGACGGCGCCCTCGACGCCCCAGGCCGCCAGATGGTCCAGAGCGTCCTCCAGGGCGTGGCCGCCGCCGCTGCGCAGGGTGACGGTCGAGACCAGGTAGCCCTCGTCGCGCGCGGCTTCCTGGAGTCCGGCGAGCGTGCTCGCGGGTCCGTAGAGCGTCGGGTCGACCGCGATGACGCCGAGGGTGCGTGAACGCCGGGTGACCAGGGCGCGGGCCGCGGAGTTGCGGCGGTAGCCGAGCCGTTCGATGGCGGCCGTCACCTGCTCCCGGGTGGTGGCCCGGACGTTGGGGTGGCCGCTGAGCACCCGGGAGACGGTCTGGTGGGAGACCCCGGCCTCCCGGGCGACATCCGCCATCGTCGGTGGGCGGACGGCCTCGGTGGGGCGGGTCATGCCTTGCTTCCTCCGGACGACGGCCGCGGCCCGGCCGCGGGGTGCTCCGCGAGGGCGACGGGCCCACCTCGAATTCGAGAAACAGCTTAACGCCTCTTGCCCCCGACATGTGTGAGCGCTAACAATCCAGTGGCTGGTGAGCGGTTCCCCTGTCGACGGCGCCCGCGCCGCGACAGCGGGCGCCCTCCCGCTGTCGCCCCTGCCTCCAGAGCCGCCCCAACGACGGGAATGCCAGGTAACGACCATGACGAACCGACGACATGCTCTTCCGCTCCTCGCCGCCGCGACCGCGTGCGCCCTGCTGCTGACCGCCTGCGGCCAGAACAGCGAGGGCGGAAGCCGTGAGAAGTCCGGCGACGACGCCCGAACCATCGGCATCGCGATGCCGACCAAATCGTCCGAGCGCTGGATAGCCGACGGCCGGAACATGACGGCGAGCCTGAAGAAGGCCGGCTTCCGGACCACCCTCCAGTACGGCGAGGACGACCCCGACCAGCAGGTCTCCCAGATCGAGAACATGATCACCCAGGGCGTGGACGCCCTGGTCATCGCCGCGATCAACGGCGAGGCCCTCTCCAACGTGCTCCAGCAGGCCGCCGACGCCGACATCCCCGTGATCTCCTACGACCGGCTGATTCTCGGCTCTCCCCACGTCGACTACTACGCCTCGTTCGACAACGAGAAGGTCGGAGAGCTCCAGGCGGGCTACATCGTCGACAAGCTCGGCCTGAAGGAGCAGCCGGACAAGGGCCCCTTCAACATCGAGCTGTTCGCGGGCTCGAACGACGACAACAACACCAAGTACTTCTTCAACGGCGCCATGAAGGTGCTGAAGCCCTACGTCGACGACAAACGCCTCGTCGTCCGCTCCGGGCAGACCCGCCTCAACCAGGTCACCACCCTGCGCTGGGACGGCGGCACCGCCCAGAAGCGGATGGATGACCTCCTCACCTCCACGTACTCCAGCGCCCGGGTCGACGCGGTTCTCTCGCCGTACGACGGCATCTCCATCGGCATCCTGTCGGCCCTCAAGTCCGACGACTACGGCAGCACCGCCAAGCCCCTGCCGGTGGTCACCGGCCAGGACGCGGAGGCGGCCTCGGTGAAGTCGATCATCGCGGGCGAGCAGACCCAGACCGTCTACAAGGACACCCGCGCCCTCGCCCAGGTGGCGTCCGACATGGTCGGAGCGGTCCTGGACGGGAAGAAGCCCGAGACCAACGACACCACGACCTACGACAACGGGAAGAAGGTCGTACCGGCCCACCTGCTGCCGCCGGTCAGCGTCGACAGGAGCAACTACCAGTCCGTGCTCGTGGACTCCGGCTACCTGAAGGCCGAGGACCTGCGGTGACGGAGGAAGCCCCGGAGGCCGGCGGCGTCCCGGAACAGGGCGCGGCCGGCGACCTCGTGCTCGACATGCGGTCCATCAGCAAGACGTTCCCCGGCGTGAAGGCGCTGAGCGAGGTGAACCTACGGGTCGCACGCGGCGAGGTCCACGCGCTGTGCGGCGAGAACGGCGCGGGCAAGTCCACGCTGATGAAGGTCCTCTCCGGCGTCCACCCGCACGGCAGCTACGAGGGCGAGATCCGCTACGAGGGCGAGGAGTGCCGGTTCCGCGACATCCGCGCCAGCGAGCGGCGCGGCATCGTGATCATCCACCAGGAGCTGGCCCTGGTGCCCCAGCTCTCGATCGCCGAGAACATCTTCCTGGGCCACGAGCCCGCCCGGCGCGGAGTCATCGCCTGGCCGCGGACCCTGCGCCGGGCCGCCGAACTCCTGCGCCGGGTGGGACTTGACGAGCACCCGCAGACCCGGGTCGCCGACATCGGCGTGAGCAAGCAGCAGCTGGTCGAGATCGCCAAGGCCCTGGCCAAGGACGTCGGCCTGCTGATCCTCGACGAACCGACCGCCGCGCTGAACGACGAGGACAGCGCCCAACTGCTCCGCCTGATCGGCGAGCTGAAGAACCAGGGCATCACCTCGATCATCATCTCCCACAAGCTCAACGAGATCGCGAAGGTCGCCGACTCCGTCACCATCCTCCGCGACGGCCACACCGTGGAGACCCTCGACCTCGGTGCTCCCGGGACCACGGAGGAGCGCATCATCCGCGGCATGGTCGGCCGCAGCCTCGACAACCGCTTCCCGGACCGGACCCCGTGCGCGGCCCCGCCCGCTCCCGCGCCGGCCCTGGAGATCCGCGACTGGACCGTGGGCCACCCCGTCGACCACCAGCGAACCGTGGTCGACGGAGTGTCGCTGCGGGTGGAGCGCGGCGAGATCGTCGGCATCGCCGGGCTGATGGGCGCGGGCCGCACCGAACTCGCCATGAGCGTCTTCGGCCGTTCCTACGGCAGACACCTCGGCGGAACGGTGCTCCGTGACGGGACCGAGGCGCGGACCCGTACCGTGCCGGAGGCCATCGACGCGGGCATCGCCTATGTGACGGAGGACCGCAAGCACTACGGCCTGAACCTCCAGGACACCGTCAGCAGGAACATCTCCCTCGCCTCGCTCCCCCGGCTGGCCCGGCGCGGGGTGGTCGACAGCCACCAGGAACGCGTCGTCGCCGAGGGCTTCCGCCGCACCATGAGCATCCGGGCCCGCAACGTCTTCGAGCAGGTGGGCCGGCTGTCCGGCGGGAACCAGCAGAAGGTCGTCCTGAGCAAGTGGATCCTCGCCGGGCCCGAGGTCCTCATCCTGGACGAACCCACCAGAGGCGTCGACGTCGGCGCCAAGTACGAGATCTACACGGTGATCGACCGGCTCGCCGCCGAAGGCAAGGCGGTCCTGCTGATCTCGTCCGAACTGCCCGAACTGCTGGGCATGTGCGACCGGGTCTACACGATGGCGGCAGGCCGGATCACCGGTGAGAGCTCCCGGTCCGAAGCCGACCAGGAACTGCTGATGCGGTACATGACGCACGACCCCGCCGTCCCCGCGCCCCGGC
>MUNB01000453.1 GCA_002154345.1 Streptomyces griseus | reverse complement strand
GTCCGGAGCCGTTGCCCCCGAACGTCACGGTCACCAGGATGCCGACCAGGGGGATGGCGATGCCGCCGACCCACCACGCCCATCGCGGAGGGTCGGTGCGCGGAGGCGTGGGAGGTGCGGGCGGGTACGGCGGCGGTGGTGGAACCGGCGCTCCTGAACCTGATGGTGTACCCATGTCCCCCTCCGGCAAGCCGACTTCGTGCGACGGCCCAGCGTAGCGATCATGAGGCGCGGTGCACCTGGGTTTCGCGGCATCTACGGCCCGTACCCGCCGCGCGACGGGTACGGGCCGACAGGTGGTGGCCTGTGGCGCTAGACCGGCGGTGTTCCTCGCGGTGACGGGGCCGGTGGCGGGTTGGGCAGCGGTGGGCCCGGGTTCGGTGGGGTTTTCGGGGGGCCGCTGCCGTGTTTGCCGTCGTTCAGGAGCTTGCGGGTCGTCAGGCCGTAGATGCCGAACGGTGGGAAGAGGTCGACGCGGCGCGGGTAGTCGCCCTCCGCGCACTCCTCGCAGATCAGGTCACGGCCGGCGGGGGTCTGTCGGGCGGCGGTGACCGGGGCGTTCCAGCACGCCTCGCAGGTGCGGGTGTCCGTGGCGGAGAGGGTGATCATCCGGGCCTCCCGGGTGGGGCCGGTAACGCCTGGTGGGTGCTGCGCATCAGGTGCCTCCGTCTCTGGTGGGGCTGATGTGGCTGGTGGCGCTCACCGACGGGTCTCCCGCCAGACGCGGACGAGCTTCGTCGCGTCGGGGCAGATCGCGCCGGTCCGGCATGCGGTGCAGGTCATGGTGTGGCCGAGCAGGGCGCGGTACGCCGTGTCCGGGGATTCGGTCGTGGTCACGTTCGCCTCTCTGCTGATTTCGGCCCAGACGTATTCGGCGGCGCGGCTGAGCGTGTGGCCGTAGCGGTCCGCCGTGGCCAGGGCGGCCAGGACGGCCGTGTGGGCGGTGGCGCTCAACTCGGCGGGGAGATCGGCCTCGACGCGGAAGGCGTCCAGGCCGGTGGTGACGCGCGGTTCGGTGCCTGTGGCGGCGGCGAGCATGCCGGTCAGCGCCGCAACCCGCGCTTGTGCAGAGCGCACACTTCTCCCCTGGTGAACCGAATGTCACTCCATGTAATGCTGAGTATTCAGCTTCAACCTGATGGGTTAGCTTTGTCAACAGCGACGCCCATATCGACGCCGAACACACGGAGCTGCTCAAATGCCACGTGATACGCCGTACTTGAAGGTGGCGGATGCTCTGCGGGCTCGCATTCGGGCCGGCGACTGGGCGGTGGGGGACAAACTGCCGTCCCGGGCCCGGATCGCCGAGGAGTACGGCGTCGGCCAGTCCGTGGCGCAGCGGGCCATGGAACGTCTGATCATCGAGGGCATCCTCGAAGGCCGCGCCGGATCCGGTACGTACGTCCGCCGGGCCCGCGTGCGCCGGCGCATGGTCCGCTCACGTCAGCGCGAGCAGCACGGCAAGAGCCCTTTCGCCTCAGCGATGAAGGAGCTCGATCACGAGGCGGACTGGGAGTGCACCAGCACGGCGCGCGTCCCCGCGTCGGAGGACATCGCGGAACGGCTGGCGATCGAGCCCGGCGACCTCTGTGTCGTGACCGACTACGAGTTCCTCGCCGACGGCCTGCCCGTACAACTCGCCAAGAGCTGGGAGCCGATGGCCATCACCGACGGCACGCCGGTCCTCCTCCCGGAGATGGGGCCGCTCGGCAAGCTCGGCGTCGTCGAGCGCATGCGTTCCATCGACGTGAACATCGCCACCGGCATCGAGCTGCCCCGCCCGGCCCGCGCGACGCGTGAGCAGGCGAATCTGCTCGGGATCTCCGTCGGCGACCTGGTCATCGAGATCGAGCGCACGTACTTCGACCGGGACGGCCGCCCTGTCGAGACGGCGAACATCACCGTGCCGGACATCCGGTGGGAGATCGCGTACGAGATCCGCGTCGATCAGCCGGATTCCTGAGCGGGGGAGAGGGTGTTGACGCCGGGCTCCTTTCGGGTCCGGCATCTTCGGTCGTCCGTGAGCCGGACCCGTAACTCGTAACCCGTTGTCCGTAACCGCGCGCCCGGCTTCGGCGGGTCAGGCCGTGGCGACCAGTGGTTCGGTGAACTCCGATGCCTGGGCGTCCATCAGGAGTTCATCCCAGGCCGCGCCCGGCCGATAGCCCGTCTGCTCGCCGCGCAGGTGTGCGCCCCTCACACGAACCCCCGCCCCATCTCGTCCAGGATCTCGTCGATCACCGCCGCCGGCTCCCGTGCCAGGTCCTCCTCGATCCACATGCGCATCGCGATCCGGAGCGAGGACAGGAAACCCGCCGCCAGGACGATCGGGCGGACCGGGGCGGAGGACGGGCCCGGGCGGGTGGCCACCGCTTCGGCCAGGTCGCGTTCGAGGGTGGCGTGGTTGGCCAGTTGGCGGGCCAGGAGGGAGGGGTGGCGCATCGCCAGGCGGGTGCGGATCGCCCACTCGCGTTCGGGGGGTGCCACCCGGTCCGCGAACTGGGCCACCGCCGCGCGCAGGGCCGGCCAGGCGGGTTCGTCGGTGGGGCGGTCGCGGACCGTGCGGACCAGGGCCCTGATCTGCTGTTCCTCGCCGTAGAGGAGGGCGTCCTCCTTGTTGGTGAAGTAGTTGGAGAACGTCCGGCGGGAGATTCCGGCCGCGTCCGCCACCGCCTCGACCGTCACGTGGTCGAAGCCGTGTTCCACCGTCAGGCGCAGGGTCGCCTCGTGCACGGCCTGGCGGGTGGCTTCCTTCTTGCGTTCCCGGAGGCCCGGTCCCGCGGTGCTGCTGTCCATGGGGGCATTATCCCCCGGGTCCGAGATTGTTGCGCAGTGGGCAAAATTGCGCAGTGTGCATGTATGGTGAAGTCTTCTCCCTCCCGTACCGGCGTCGCGCGCGGACCAGCCCGTGGCCACCGCCTCGTACGGGCCTCTCGTACGAACTTTCCGGAGGTTGCGCGTGAGCGCAGCAGACACCGCCGCCGCCCCGGCCGGGGCCCCCGCCGCCGCACCCATGGACCACCGCCACGTCCTGCGGTCCCTGAGCGGGCTGCTCATCGTCCTGTTCGTGGCGATGATCAGCAGCACCGTGGTCTCGGTCGCCCTCCCGCAGATCATCGGGTCCCTCGACGGCACGCAGTCGCAGTACACCTGGGTCGTCACCGCGACCCTCCTGGCCTCCACGGCCTCCACCCCGATCTGGGGCAAGCTCGCCGACCTGTTCAGCAAGAAGCTGCTGCTCCAGATAGCCATCGGGATCTTCGTCGTCTCGTCGGTCGCCTGTGGGTTCGCCCAGTCCACCGAGCAGTTGATCGCCTTCCGCGCTGTCCAGGGGCTCGGGATGGGCGCGCTCCAGGTGCTTGTGCAGGTGATCATCGCCGCGATGATCAGCCCGAAGGAGCGCGGCCGCTACAACGGCTACCTCGGCGGTGTCATGGCCGTCGCCACCGTCGGCGGGCCGCTGCTCGGCGGGTTCATCACCGACGCCTCCTGGCTCGGCTGGCGCTGGTGCTTCTTCATCGCCGTGCCCTTCACGCTGCTCGCCTCCGTGATGCTCGCCCGCACCCTGCACCTCGTCGAGGTCCGCCGGCCCGACACCAAGGTCGACTACCTCGGCGCCTCCCTCATCGCCGCCGGGGTCAGCCTCCTGCTCCTCTGGGTCACCTTCGTCGGCGACGACTTCGGCTGGCTCTCCTGGCAGAGCGCACTGATGGTCGGGGGAAGTGCCGTCATCCTGACGGCAGCCGTTCTCGTCGAGGCGCGCGTCAAGGAGCCGGTCGTTCCGCTGCACGTCGTACGCCGCCGGGACCCCGCCCTCGCCATCGTCGCCAGCCTCGCCGTCGGCATGGCCATGTTCGGCGGTGCGGTCTTCCTCGGGCAGTACTTCCAGATCGGACGCGGCTACTCGCCGACCGAGGCGGGACTCCTCACCATTCCGCTGATGGCGGGCGTGCTCGTCTCCTCCACCGTCGCCGGACGCCTCGTGTCGAAGACCGGCAAGGTCAAGCCGTTCATCGTCGCCGGCGTGGTCGTCCTCGCTCTCGGCTTCCTCGGCCTCTCCTTCATCGACCACCGGACCTCGCTCGTCCTGGTGTCGGCCGGCATGCTCGGCGTCGGCGCCGGGGTCGGCATGTCGATGCAGAACCTGGTGCTCGTCCTCCAGAACACCGTTCCGCTCAGCGAGATCGGCGCGGCCAGCGGGGCCATCACCTTCTTCCGCTCCCTCGGCGGCACCATGGGCGTCTCCGTCCTCGGTGCGGTCCTCGCCCATCAGGTCGCGAACAAGATCGCCGACGGACTGACGAAGCTGGGCATCGATCCGGCCGCCTCCGGATCCGGCGGATCCACCCTCAACGTCGCCGCCATGCCGCCCCAGGTCCAGGACGTCGTCCGGGCCGCCTACGGGGAGGCCACCGGGCACATCTTCCTCATCTCGGCCGGCATCGCCGTGGTCGGTGTCATCGCCTCGCTGTTCCTGACGCCCACCAAACTGCGGGACAGCGTGGATCTCTGAGCCCCCCCGCACGGGCTCGTACCGCCCGCTTTCGCGCCCTCGCACGGGGTGCGGAAGCGGGCTGTTGTACTGTTGCGACCCCCGTACGCCACGGGAACGATGAGATCGACCGAGGAGGTGAGACCCATTACCGCTGGATCAGGCTGGGTGCTCACCCCGCGCGATCACATCGGACGACCGGCAGCAGCAGCGCCAGCACAAGCACCAGCACCCGCAGCGGCTGATCGGACGGTCTAGGACGATCGCGGAGCGCCCATCGGTTTTCCCGAAAGGCTTCGCTCGTATGCCGGTTCACCCCACTCTCTCCTTCTCCACCGCCCTCTTCGCCTCCACCGTCGTCGCCCTCCGTCGCGCCGGCTGTGTCTTCGCCGAGGACGAGGCGCGCCTCCTCCACGAGGCCGCCGCATCCCCGGACGGACTGTCCGCCCTCGTCGAGCGCCGCGCCGCCGGGCTGCCCCTCGAACACGTCCTGGGCTGGGCGGAGTTCCACGGCCGCCGCTACGCCGTGGACCCCGGCGTCTTCGTACCCCGCCGGCGTACGGAATTCCTGGTGGCGCAGGCCGCCGCCCTCGCGCCCCGCCGGGCCGTCGTCGTCGACCTCTGCTGCGGGTCCGGCGCGCTCGGCGTCGCCCTGGCCGCCGCGTCGGAGGCCGCCGAACTGCACGCCTGCGACGTCGAACCCGCAGCCGTGCGCTGCGCCCGGCGCAACGTCGGCGAGCTGGGCCAGGTGTACGAGGGCGATCTCTTCGCTCCTCTTCCCGCCGCCCTGCGCGGCCGGGTCGACGTACTGCTGGCCAACGTCCCCTACGTCCCCACCGACGACGTCGAGCTGCTGCCCGCCGAGGCCCGCGTCCACGAACCGCGCGTCGCCCTGGACGGGGGCGGCGACGGCCTCGACGTCATGCGCCGGGTCGCCGCCGAAGCGCCCGCATGGCTCGCGCCGGGCGGCAGCCTGCTGGTGGAGGCGAGCGAGCGGCAGCGGGACACGGCGGTCGAGGTCCTGCGCGCCGCCGGGCTGAGCCCCCGGGTCCTGGTCTCCGAGGAGCTGTACGCCACCGTCCTCGTCGGGACGGCGGCGAACAGCCCCTTCGAGGATCACCCGAAGCGGTAGCGCGTCTGGCTGTACGGCTCCCCCTTGCCGAAGCCGAAGGCCGTACGAGGGCGGACCGCGAACACCTGGGCGTGGCCCGCCTCCGCCTGGACGAAGCTGCCGTCCTCGACGTCGAAGTGCCAGTCGGCGCCGTACTTCGCCTCCCACTCCCGGGCCAGGGCGGTCAGCCGCTCGTGGTCCGTCACCCGGTCCGCCCGGCCCTCCACCACGACGTCGAACCCGGAGTCCAGGGTGTTCGCGCCCGTCGTCAGGACCACCTCGGGGTTGGCCGCCAGATTGTGCGCCTTGCGCTCCTGCGGGCCCGTGCAGAAGTGGAGGGCGTCGTCGGACCAGACGCCGATCAGCGGGGTGACGTGGGGGCGGCCGTCCGGGCGGACCGTGGACAGCCAGTACAGCGGGGCGCCGGTGAGCACGGCGGCCGCCTCCGGCCACGGGCGGGCCGTCGCGCCCTCGCTGCTGTAGCCGGTGTGCAGCTCGGTCGCCGGGAGACGGGCGGGCCGGGGGCGTTCGGTCGTGGACATGGTTCCTCCGGAGGGCGTCAAGGGGTGCTGTCAGGTGCTTTCCCCATGGGTGGACTCCGCCCCCGCCCCGAATTCATCGGCACAGGACTAGGCTCGGAGAGCTGTGACGCCGGCGAACGAAGCGGCCGAGCAGTTACGCAGATCGGTTCGGGCGGCGGGAGAGCGTGCAATGACGACGGTGCCGGGGCGCAGGAGCAGTACGTTCACCCGGTTGCTGCGGCACGGATTCACCGACCCGTCCGCCGCCGAGCAGCTCCTCGACCTGGACGCGCTCGCCTCCGTACGGTCGGACCCGGTCCTCCTGGAGGCGCTCGGGGCCACCGCCGACCCGGATCTGGCCCTGCGCGGACTGGTCCGGATCGTGGAGGCCGAGGCGGCGGACGAGCGGCAGGTGCTGCTCGACACCCTCGTCACCGCCAAACCCCTGCGCGACCGGCTCCTCGGGGTGCTCGGCGCGTCGGAGGCGCTCGGCGACCATCTGGCCCGGCATCCGCGCGACTGGCAGGCGCTCGTCACGTACGAGGCGATCGACCTGCACCCCGGGGTCGCCGAGTTCGAGCAGGGGCTCGCCGACGCGGTCGACCCGGACTCGCTGCGGGTCGCCTACCGCCGGTGCCTGCTCACCCTCGCCGCCCGGGACGTGTGCGGCACCACCGACCTCGCCCAGACCGCCGCCGAACTGGCCGACCTCGCCACCGCCACTTTGCGCGCCGCGCTCGCCATCGCCCGCACGGCCGCGCCCGAGGACGCGGCGCAGTGCCGGCTCGCCGTCGTGGCGATGGGCAAGTGCGGCGGGCGGGAGCTGAACTACGTCTCCGACGTCGACGTGATCTTCGTCGGTGAGGCGCGCGACGGGGTCGACGAGACCAAGGCCATGCAGGCCGCCACCCGGCTGGCCGCCCACATGATGCGGATCTGCTCCGAGACCACCGCCGAGGGCACCATCTGGGAGGTCGACGCCAACCTCCGCCCCGAGGGGCGCAACGGGCCGCTGGTGCGCACCCTCAGCTCGCACCTCGCCTACTACCAGCGCTGGGCCAAGACCTGGGAGTTCCAGGCCCTGTTGAAGGCCCGCGCGGTGGCCGGCGATCCCGAGCTGGGCGCGGAGTACGTCGAGGCGGTGTCGCCGCTCGTCTGGGGCGCCGCCGACCGGGAGAACTTCGTCCCCGACGTACAGAAGATGCGCCGCCGCGTCGTCGACAACATCCCCGCCGACCGCATCGAGCGGGAGCTGAAGCTCGGCCCCGGCGGCCTCCGTGACGTCGAATTCGCCGTCCAGCTCCTCCAGTTGGTGCACGGCCGCAGTGACGCCTCGCTGCGCAGCGGCTCCACCCTGGAGGCGCTGCGGGCGCTCGCCGAGGGCGGTTACGTCGGACGTGCGGACGCCGCGCAGCTCGATGAGGCGTACCGCTTCCTGCGCTCCATGGAGCACCGGATCCAGCTCTACCGGATGCGCCGCACCCACCTCGTCCCCGAGGACGAGGCGGATCTGCGGCGGCTCGGCCGGTCGCTCGGGATGCGCACCGACCCGGTGGCCGAGCTGAACAAGGCGTGGAAGCGGCACGCCTCCGTCGTACGGCGGCTGCACGAGAAGATCTTCTACCGGCCGTTGCTGGACGCCGTCGCCCAGCTGGCCCCCGCCGAGTCCCGGCTCAGCGCGAAGGCCGCGGCCCACCGCCTGGAGGCCCTCGGGTACGCCGACCCGGCCGCCGCCCTGCGGCACCTGGAGGCCCTCTCCTCCGGGGTCTCCCGCAAGGCCGCCATCCAGCGCACGCTGCTGCCGGTGCTGCTCGGCTGGTTCGCGGACTCCGCCGACCCGGACGCCGGGCTCCTCGGCTTCCGCAAGGTGTCCGACGCGCTCGGCAAGACCCCGTGGTATCTGCGGCTCCTGCGCGACGAGGGCGCGGCCGCGGAGAACCTCGCCCGGGTCCTCTCCGCCGGCCGCCTCGCCCCGGACCTGCTCATGCGGGCCCCGGAGGCGGTGGCGATCCTCGGCGACCCGGAGGGGCTCACCCCCCGCACCCGGGCCCACCTGGACCAGGAGGTGCTGGCCGCGGTGGGGCGGGCCGGGGACGCGGAGTCGGCCGTCGCGGTGGTGCGCGGGGTGCGCCGGCGCGAGCTGTTCCGTACGACGGCCGCCGACCTCATCGGCTCGTACGGCACCGAGGACAGCCCCGCCGAGCAGGACCACGGGGCGCTCGTCGACCGCGTCGGCTCGGCCGTCACCGACCTCAACGCCGCCACCATCGCGGGCGCGCTGCGGGCCGCCGTCCGCGAGCGGTGGGGCGACACGCTGCCGACCCGGTTCGCCGTCATCGGCATGGGCCGCTTCGGCGGGCACGAGCTGGGTTACGGCTCCGACGCGGACGTCCTCTTCGTCCACCAGCCGCGCGAGGGCGTGAGCGACGAGGAGGCGGGGCGGGCGGCCAACGCGGTCGTGGGGGAGATGCGGAGACTGCTCCAACTGCCGACCGCCGACCCGCCGTTGCTCATCGACGCCGATCTGCGGCCGGAGGGCAGGACCGGGCCGATGGTGCGCACGCTCAAGTCGTACGAGGCCTACTACCGGCGCTGGTCGCTGGTCTGGGAGAGCCAGGCGCTGCTGCGGGCCGAACCGGTGGCGGGCGACGCGGAGTTGGGGCGCGCGTTCATCGAGCTGGCCGATCCGTTGCGGTATCCGATGGAAGGGCTCGGCGAGGACGCCGTACGCGAGATCCGCCGGCTCAAGGCGCGGATGGAGTCCGAGCGGATGCCGCGCGGCGCGGACCCCACGCTCCACGCGAAGCTGGGGCGGGGCGGTCTGAGCGACGTCGAGTGGACCGTGCAGCTGATGCAGATGCGGCACGGGTGGTCGGAGCCGGGGCTGCGGACGACGCGGACGCGCGAGGCGCTGGCCGCCGCGTGTGCGGCGGGGCTGATTCCGGCGGAGGACGCGGAGACGCTGGACGAGGCGTGGGTGCTGGCCACGCGGGTGCGCAACGCGGTGATGCTGGTGCGGGGGCGGCCGGGCGACACGTTTCCGTCCGAGGCGCGGGAGATGACGGCGGTGGGGCGGTACCTGGGGTACGAGCCGGGGCATGTCGGGGACATGTTGGACGACTATCGGCGGATCACTCGGAGGGCTCGGGCGGTGGTGGAGGAGCGGTTCTACGGGGCGGCGTCTTAAGCGTTCGCTCCCGGGGCCCGGCCCCGGGGCCCCTCGGGGCTCCGCCCCGGACCCCGCTCCTCAAACGCCGGAGGGGCTG
>MUNB01000452.1 GCA_002154345.1 Streptomyces griseus | reverse complement strand
CCGCCACCCCGTCGCCCGTCAGCACCCCCGCCACCAGCGTCGCGGGCGGCGCCACGTACACGAGCAGCAGCCCCGGCACCGTCCCCGCCAGCAGCAGCGGGCTGTGCCGCAGCTGGGCGTACGCACTCCGCGCGACCATCCGCCACAGATCCGCCAGCCGGGGATACGGCCGCACACTGTCCACCCGCTCCGCGAGCCCCAGCCAGATCCGGCCGCCGCCGCGCCGCACCTCCCGCGCCAGCGACACGTCGTCGATCACCGCCTGCCGGATCGACTCCGGGATCCGCGCCCGCTCGGCGGCCTCGGTGCGCAGCAGCACACAGCCCCCGGCCGCGGCCGCCGTCCGCGACCCGGGCCGGTTCACCCGGCGGAACGGGTAGAGCTGCCCGAAGAAGTAGACGAACGCGGGCACCACCAGACGCTCCCAGACGCTCTCCACCCGCAGCCGCGCCATCTGCGACACCAGATCGAAGCCGTCGGAACCGCCGGGACCGGCCGCGGCGACCAGTTCGCGCAGGCTGTCCGGCTCGTGCGCGATGTCCGCGTCGGTCAGCAGCAGGAAGTCCGGCTTCTCCCGCCGGGCCACCGCGATCCCGTGCCGCAGGGCCCACAGCTTGCCCGTCCAGCCCTGCTCCGGCTCCCCGGGCGACACCACGGTCAGCGACAGCCCGCCGTACCGCGCGGCCAGATCCCGGGCCAGCTGCCCCGTGCCGTCACTGCTGCAGTCGTCGACGAGGATGATCCGCGCGTCCCCCGGATAGTCCTGGACCAGCAGCGACGGCAGGCTCACCGGCAGCATCTCCGCCTCGTCGCGGGCCGGCACCACCACCGCCACCGACGGCCAGCGGGCCGGGTCGGTGCGCCGGGGGAGCCGCTGGTCCGTCCGCCAGAAGAAGCCCTGGCCCAGCAGCAGCCACACCCACGCGATCAGCGAACCCACGGCGATCCAGGCAACGGCGCTCATCCGCCGAAGTCTGCCCCACTGAGCCCGGTCCGCAAGGGCTGTCGGCTAGGGTGACCGGGTGAAGATCGCGCTCATGGACTCCGGAATCGGCCTGCTGGCGGCAGCGGCCGCCGTGCGCCGCCTGCGGCCCGACGCCGAACTCGTCCTCTCCAGCGACCCCGGGTCGATGCCCTGGGGGCCCCGCACGCCCGAGGACGTGACCGCCCGCGCACTGGCCGTGGCCCGCGCCGCGGCGGCCCACCGGCCCGACGCGCTGATCATCGCCTGCAACACCGCCTCGGTCCACGCCCTGCCCACGATCCGCGCCGAGCTGGAGCCCGCCCTGCCGGTCATCGGCACGGTCCCCGCGATCAAGCCCGCCGCCGCCGGCGGCGGCTCCGTCGCCATCTGGGCCACCCCGGCCACCACCGGCAGCCCCTACCAGCGCGGACTGATCGCCGAATTCGGCGGCTCCGCCGAGGTCACCGAGGTCCCGTGCCCCGGGCTCGCCGACGCCGTGGAGCACGGCGACGAGGCCGCGATCGACCGGGCCGTCGCGGCGGCCGCCGCCCTCACCCCGCCCGACGTCCGGGCCGTCGTCCTCGGCTGTACCCACTACGAGCTGGTCGCCACCCGGATCCGCGACGCCGTGCAGCGGCCCGGCCGCCCGCCACTCGCCCTGCACGGTTCGGCCGGGGCGGTCGCCGCCCAGGCGCTGCGCCGGATCGGCGCGGATCCCGCCCCGACGGCCGAACCCTCCGGCACACTCACCGTGCTCCGGGGCGGCCGCCCCGCCGCCCTCCCGGAAACCGCCCTGACCTACGCCGAGGGCCGGATCCTGGCGGCCGCGGCCCCCGTCCGCTGAGCGTACTTCTCGCCCGATCGGCCCTCCGCGTCCCCGGCCGGGAGCCCGGAACGCGGCTACGCTGCTGCATATGACGGACCACCCCGAGAGTGCGAGGCACGGGTCGAGCCAGGCGCCGCCCACGGAGTGGAACGGCCGTGCCACCAATCGCATGCAGTGGCTGCTGGCCCTGGCGGGTGCGGGCTGTGTGGCGCTCGGCATCGAGCTCGCCGTCGACGGGGCCTGGACCTCGGGCATCGCCCCGCTGCTCATGTCGGTGATCGGCTGCCTCGCCGCCGGACTCCTGATCCTCTTCGGAACGCTCGCCTTCGTCCATGTGTCCGTCAAGGTCGACGGGGACAGCCTGGAGGTGCGCTGCGGCCACGCCGGTCTGCCGCGCCGCCGGATCCTGCTCAGCCATGTGACGGGCGCGGACTTCGTCCCCCGGATCAACCCGCGCCAGTGGGGCGGCTGGGGCTACCGCTGGCGCCCCGAGCAGGGCACCGCCGTCGTGGTCCGCAAGGGCGAGGGCATGGCCCTGCGCCTCGGCGACGGCCGGGTCTTCACCGTCACGGTCGACGACGCGGAGACGGCCGTACGGTTCATCCGGCAACGCCTGCACCTGTCCGCCACCGGCAACCGCCCCGGCAACCGGCCCGGCGGCCGGTCCGGCGACTGACCGCGTCACCCCACTCCGCCCGCTGACCGCCTCGCCCCGCACCGCCCCGCG
>MUNB01000451.1 GCA_002154345.1 Streptomyces griseus | reverse complement strand
TCTTCGACCGCGACCGCCCCGACTCGCCGGGCCGCCCCGCCTCCCTGCGCGACCTGCGGATCACCGCCCCCGACGGGACTCCGCTGCCGCCCGGCGAACCGGGCGAGGTCCGGCTCCGCACCCCGGCCGCACCCCGCGCCTACCTCGGCGAGGACGCGGCACGGTCGGAGGTCTTCCAGGGGCACTGGGTGCGGATGGGCGACCTCGGGCGGCTGGACGAGGACGGGTATCTGCACCTGCTCGACCGCGAGCGGGACGTCATCAAGTCCGGTGCGTACAAGGTCTCCACGCTCCAGGTGGAGGAGGCGCTCCACGCTCATCCGGCGGTGGCGGACGCGGCGGCGTTCGGTGTTCCGCACCCCGTCCTGGGTTCGGTCGTCGCCGCCGTGGTCGTGCCGCGCGGTGAGCTGACCGTGCCGCAGCTGCGGACCTTCCTGCTCGACCGGCTGGCGGCCCACGAACTCCCGGCCCGCCTGCTGTTCCGCCCCTTCCTGCCGCGCAACGAGGGCGGCAAGATCCTCAAGCGCGAGCTGCGCCTGCTCCTGGACGACGAGGCCCTGCGATGACGAACACGACGACGTCCCCCTCTCCTTCCGTTTCCATCCCTTCTTCTTCTCCCGAACTCGCCCTCGGCCCGGCCCAGCACGGGATGTGGGTCACCGAACAGATGCTGCGGCCCGGTTCCGCGCACCACCTCGCGGTGACCGCGCGGTTCGCCGTACCGCCCGATCCGGCCGCGCTCGACGCAGGCTGCGCCCGCCTGCTCGCGCGGCATCCGGTGCTGGCGTCGCGGCTGGACCCTGAGGGCCCCGCGCTCGCCCCGGCCACCGGCCTCGCGCCGGAACTCCGCCGGCTGACGTGCGCGGCGGACGAACTTGACGCGCTCCTCGCGGAGGAGAGCGCCCGGCCCTTCGACCTGGCCGCAGGTCCGCTCGTACGGTTCGCGCTCGTGACGGCCGGGGACGCCGGACCGGTGCTGCACGCCGTGGCTCACCACCTGGTGTTCGACGGTATGTCGAAGGACGTCCTGCTCGCGGAGATCCTCGGCGCGGAGACGACCGCCGGCCTGCCGCCGGACGGGCCCGCCGAGCCGACGGCCGAAGAGGCTGCCGCAGCAGGGGAGTTCTGGACCGGCCGCTGGTCCGACCCGGCCGTGCCCGTGCTCCCCGGCCTCCCGTCCTCCGTACGCGACACCACCGCTCCGGCACCGGGCTCCGCCGTCCCGTTCACGCTCGACGGCCCGCTCCACGCCCGTATCACCGACACCGCGCGGTCGCTCGGCGTCACCCGCTTCGAACTGCTCCTGGCGCTCTGGCACACGCTGCTGTTCCGCTACGGCGACCGTGCGCCCGTCACCGCGCTGGAACTCTCCACCAGACGCCCGGGCAGCCCCGACCACATCGGCCTGTACGTCAACGAGCTGCCCCTCTTCAGCCGCCCCGCCCCGGACCGGCCGTTCGCCGACTTCACCCGGGACGTCCGCGCCGAGCTGCGGGCCCTCTATGCCCACCGCACGGTCCCGCTCGGCCGTGCCGTGCGCGGCGGCCTCACCCCGCGCACCGCGCTCACCCCGCTCTCGGTCAGCTACCGCCGCCGCACGGGCTGGGAGGCGCGGGAGGCACCGGACGTCGCCGTGGACTGGATCGGCTTCACGCACGCCGTCCGCAATCTGGCGCACCTCCAGCTCGTGGAGGGTCCGGACGGGGTGGACGGCTCGTTGCAGTACCGGACCGACGCCTTCGCGCCCGGCGCGCCCGCCCGGATCGTCGGCCACTTGCGCACCCTGCTCGACGCGGTGCTCACCGCACCGGACACCCGCCTCGCCGACCTGCCGCTGCTGGCGGGCGACGAGCTGGACCGGGCGCTGTACGCGGGCAACGGCACGCCCGCGGCCCGCCCGGCGGATGCCACGGTGTGGGCGATGTTCGCGGAACGGGCGGCGGCGGACCCGTCCGCCGTGGCCGTGGTCGCACCGGACGGAGCGGAGCTTTCCTACGGTGAACTCCACGCGGCCACAAAGGCGTTCGCGGATCGGCTGGCCGCCGAGGGCATCGGGCCCGGTGATCTCGTGGGCGTCCAGGTGGCCCGGTCGGCGGGCGAACTGACCGCCGTGCTCGGTACGTTGGCGGCGGGCGCGGCCTACGTACCGCTGGACCCCGGCTACCCGGCCGACCGGCTCGCCTTCGTCCGCGCGGACGCACGCCTGGCCGCCCTGGTCGTCGAAGGCCCCGTGCCGGACGGACTGCCCGACGGCCTGCCGGTGCTGTCCCCGGAGCACGGGGGGTCCCGGGAGCACGTGGCGTCCCCGGAGCGACGAGGGGATTCCGCGCCGCCGCGCGGCCGGTCCGCCGCTCCGGCCGCCGAGGACCCCGCATACGTCCTCTACACCTCCGGCTCCACGGGCCGGCCCAAGGGCGTCGAGGTGCCGCACAGCGCGCTGGCCAACCTCATCGGCGCGCTGGCCGACCGGCTGGCGGCGGGGCCGCGGGACCGCTGGCTGGGGCTGACCTCGCTGTCCTTCGACATCTCCACCGTGGAACTGCTGCTGCCGCTGACCACCGGAGCGCGCGTCGTCCTCGTCCCGGAGGAGCGGCAGCGCGACGGCGCGGCGCTGCTGAAGCTGATCGAGGCCCATGACGTCACCCATGTCCAGGCCACGCCGAGCAGTTGGCGGCTGATGCTGGCCGCCGGTCTGCACCGCCCGGGTCTCGTCGGCCTGGCGGGAGGCGAGGCGCTGCCGGGGCCGCTGGCGGCCGAACTGGCGCGGTCCGTGGGCAGGTTGATCAACGTCTACGGGCCGACCGAGACCACCGTCTGGTCCACCCTGGCCGAGCTGACCCCCGGCGACCCGGTCACGATCGGCCGGCCGCTGGCCGCCACCCGGGCGTACGTCCTCGACGCGCACGGCCGACCCGTACCGGACGGTGTCCCCGGCGAACTGCACCTCGGCGGCGCGGGCTTGGCCCACGGCTACCGGGGCCGCCCCGGGCTGACCGCCCAGCGCTTCGTGCCGGATCCGTGGGGGCCGCCGGGCTCGCGGATGTACCGCACGGGCGACCTGGTGCGCCGACTGCCGGACGGGCGGCTGGAGTTCGCCGGACGCGTCGACACGCAGATCAAGCTGCGCGGCCACCGCATCGAGCTGGGCGAGATCGAGGCCCGGCTGGCCGAACACACCTCGGTGTCCCAGGCGGTCGTGGTCCTGGACCGCGCGGACGACGCCGAGGAGACCGGGGAGACCGAGGGGACCGGCCAGGACCGGCTGGTGGCGTACGTCGTCGGAGCCGGGCAGCAGGCCCCGGCCGCCGACGACCTCCGCGCCCACCTCGCCCGTACGCTCCCCGCCGCGATGGTCCCCGCCACCTGGGTCCCGCTGTCCGCGCTGCCGCTCACGCCGAACGGCAAGGTGGACCGGGCCCGGCTGCCGCAGGCCCCGAGGACCCGGCCGGAGGCCGCCGCGACCGCCGGGACCGGGGCGGTCGCCGCCGGGGGCGAGGCGGCCGGGGCCGCCGCCGTGGTGCGCGACATCTGGCAGGAGGTGCTGCGGCTCGACGACATCGGCCCGGACGAGGACCTCTTCGACCTCGGCGGCCACTCGCTGACGATCACCGCCATCGCCGCCCGCATCCGCAAGCGGCTCGGCGTCGAGGTGCCCCTCGACGTCTTCTTCGACACCCCGACGCTCGCCGAGGTCTCGGCCGTGGTGAGCGAGCTCCAGCAGCAGGAGGAGAGCAGCGATGAGTGACGCAACCGCGTACCAGGTGGTCGTCAACGACGAGGAGCAGCATGCGCTGTGGCCCGCCAGGACCGATCCGCCGGCCGGCTGGCGGGCGGAGGGCTTCTCCGGGTCGGAGGAGGAGTGCATGGCCCATGTCGACCGGGTCTGGACGGACATCCGCCCGCTCGGCCTGCGCCGCCGTCTCGCGGAGCAGGGCCGGTGACGGCCCCGGCCGCCGCCGGGGCCGCGCTGCGGGCGCGGGTCGCCGGGCTGGTGTCCCGCGCCACCGACGGCGAGGTGACCGAGGCCGAACTGCTGGCCGAGGGGGTCACGTTGACCGCTCTGGGGGTGACGTCGCTGGCGCTGCTCCGGCTGATCGACGCGGTGGAGGAGGAGTTCGGGATCTTCCTCGACCTCGACGGGCCGTTCCGCTTCCTGGCCGACCTCGACGGCCTGGTCGGCCATCTCGCCGGGCTCGGCGCGGAGCCGGGCGGCGGCGATCATGGCTGAGCCCGCAGTGGCGGAGCCCATCGCCACCCTCGCCGGAGAGGCGATCTCCACCGAAGTGAGCTTCCGTGGTGAGCGGTCGGGGACGGCCCCGCTCACCTGGGGCCAGCGGGCCATCTGGCACGCGATCCGCCGCACCGCGCCGAACGACCACTACTTCAACATCGGCCGCGTCCTGCCGCTGGCCGACCGGGGCCGCCCCGCCACGGTCGCCGCGACGCTGGACGCGCTGGCCCGGCTGGTCGAGCGGCACGAGGCGTTGCGGACCCGGCTCGTGCCGGCGACGGCGGACGGCGGGCCGTCGCAGTGGCTCGCGGACACCGGCTCGCTGCCCGTGACGATCGCCCCGGCCACCGGCCTCCCGGAGGCGGCGGCCGAGGCGGAAACGCTCCTCGACAGCCTGTCCGCCACCCGCTTCGACTACCCGGCCGAGTGGCCGCTGCGCGCCGCCCTGGTCACCGTCGGCGACCGGGTCACCCACGCCGTGCTGGTGCTGTGCCACCTCGCCGCCGACGGGCACGCCGCCGAGGTCCTCGTACGGGATCTGCGGCTGCTGGTCCGGCGCGGCTCGGCCGGGCGGCCGCCCGCCACCACCCCGCTGGACCTGGCGCGCGGCCAGCACGCCGAGGCCGGGCGGCGGCGCGGAGCGGCGGCCCTGGCGCACTGGGAGGCGGGCTTCCGGGCCGCGCCGCCGACGATGTTCCCCGAGCCGTGCGCGGAGCCCCGCAGCCCGCGCTTCTGGACCGGGCGGATCGTGTCGCAGGCCCTGGCCCGCGCGGTCGCGGCGGTCGCGGCCGCGCACCGGGTCAGCGGCTCCACCGTGCTGCTCACCGCGTCGGCCGCGCTGGTGGCCGCCGGGGAGGGGCACCGTACGGCGGCCGTGATGCCGATCGTCGGCAACCGTGCCGCCGAGGCCCTGCGCGATCTGGTCTCCACGCTGTCGCAGGACGGCCTGTTCGTCCTGGACCTGGCGGCGGCCGAAAGGAACACCGAGGACAGGGACGGGGACAGATACGGGGACAGGGACGGGGACGGGGAGGAGAAGGGGAACGAGGCGGCCCGGTTCACGGACCTCCTCCCGGCCGCCCACCGCGCGGCCCTGCGCGCCTACCGGGCCGCCGTGTACGACCCGGTGGAGTGGGACGCGCTCGGCGAGCGGCTGCGCGCGGAGTACGGGCGCGAGGTGCACCCGTACTGCTGCTTCAACGACATGCGCCTGGTCGAACGTCCCGTACCCGAAGGCCCCCGGCCGACCGCGCGAGTGCTGGCGGAGGAGCTGGCGGAGGCCCGGCGGCGGACCGCCTTCGGTTTCCCCGCCACCCAGGACCGGGTGGCGTGCCGCTACTGCCTGCACATCACCGAGGAGGGCGACGCGCTGGCGGTCTCGCTGACCGCCGACACCGCGTATCTGCCGCCGGAGGCGATCCGCGCGCACCTGTACGCGATGGAGGAGCTGATCGTCACGAGCGCGGCGGGCAGCCCTCCGCCGGTCCCGGACCTCCGCGCACTGCTGGAGTCGGCGGAGGGAGACCGGTCGTGACCACCGGCGAACCGTTGCGGGCCTGGGCCGACCGGACCTCCTGCGTCCAGGGCGGCCGGCTCGACTTCCATCTGACGGGGGCCGGCCGGTCGACGGAGGTCCGGGTCCGCGTCTTCGACGGGTTGAGCGACGACCTGCTCCTCACGGCCGCGGCGACCGGCCCCGACTGGACCCTGGACGTCCCGCCGGAGTGGCCCAGTTCGCTCTGTCGCGCCGCCTTCGACGTACCGGGCGAGGACCGGCCGACGACCGACGAGGCCGAGCACGAGGTCTGGTTCGTCGTCCGGGCGGCCCGCCCCGGCACGGCCTCCCGGATCCTCGTCACGGTCCCGTTCGCCACCTGGCGGGCGTACACCCACGCCGGGCAGGAGCACCGGGGGCTCTACTACTCCGAGCAGCCCCACCGCGCCGCCCGGGTCTCCTTCGCCTCGCCCGGCGGCGGCCCGCCGCCCGAGCGCTGGGAGGAAGGGCTGCTGCGCTGGCTGCCGACGGCCGGCTGCCCGGTGGACCTCTGCTCCGGCCTGGACCTCCACGGCGGCGACGAACTCCTCGCCCACTACCGCCTGCTGGTCGTCAACGGCCATGACGAGTACTGGTCGATGGAGATGCGCGACAGCGTCGAGGCGTTCGCGCGGCGCGGCGGCAACGTGGCCTTCTTCGCCGCCAACACCGCCTGGTGGCAGATGCGGCTGGAGGACGACGGCCGCACCATGGTCTGCCACCGGGACGCGCTCACCGACCCGATGACGGCGACCGACCCGCGCCGGGCCACCGTCGAGTGGTCCAGCTCGCCCGTGGACCGCCCGGAGAACACGATGACCGGCCTCAGCTTCCGCCGGGGCGCGGGAGCCTGGGGCGAGGGCATGGCGGTGATGCGCAAGGACGCCTACACGGCCCGGTTCGCCGGGCACTGGGCCTTCGCCGGTACGGGGCTGGCGGACGGCGAACCCTTCGCGCGCGGCGCGCTCGGCTACGAGACCGACGCCTGCGACCTGGAGTGGACCGGCGATGTGCCGCGGGCGACGGGCACGGACGGGACACCGGGCTCGTTCGTCGTCCTCGCCACCGCGGATCTGCGGCACTGGCGGGAGTACGGGCAGGGCGGCGCGGCGACGATGGGCGTCTTCCGGCTCGGCGCGGGCACGGTGTTCAACGCGGGCACGATCAACTGGGGCAGCGTCCTGGCGGACGACCCGGTCGCGGACCGCATCACCCGCAACGTCCTGGACCGGCTCGGCGGAACGGCACCCGGCGACGGCTGGGAGGCGGCCGGAGACCCGGACGACGTGCATGCGCTCGCCGTCTGCGCGAACACCCTCTTCGGCGTCGACGGCCGGGGCCGGCTGCTGTGCCGGGAGCCGTCCGGGCAGAACCTGCCGTGGCGGCCGGTCGGGCACGCCCCCGGGGTGCGGGCGCTGGCCTCGGCGCGCGAGGCGTCCGGCGGGCTGCCGCTGGAGCTGTACGCGGCGACGGAGGACGGCCGGCTGCTGCGCCGCGCCCCGGTGCTGGGGCCGGTGACGGGCCCGGGGGAGTGGGCGGAGGCCGGGACGGTGCCGGCCGGCACGACCGCGCTTGCCCTCTGCGACGCGGGGATCTTCGCCGTGACCCCGCACGACGACCGGCTCCACCACCTCTCCGCGCTCGCGCTCGACGAGCCGTGGCAGGTGCTGGGGGACGCGGGCGGGGCGGTCGCGCTGACCACGCTGAACAGCAGACTCTGGGCGGTCACCGCCGACGGCCGGCTGCGCACCCGCCTCCCGGCGGGCCCGGCGGACGGACCCGCCGCCTTCACGGACGCCGCGGTGCCGGGACCGCCCTCGGCAACCGGCCGCCCGGGCGGCTGCACGGGGCTCGCGGGCCGCGCCGGAAGTCTGTACGCGGCCGTCGCCGGGGGCCCGCTGCTGCTGTGCGCGCGGCCCGCCGTACCGCCCGGCTGATCGGCTTCCGGCACGACGCCGGGCCGCCCGCCGCCGTAGTGTGGACGGGGAGCAGGGCAGTGGGGGCGGGGAGGAAGCCGGACGTGGGTGCTGTGAAGAGCAAGCGGATGCCGCGCGCGGTGCGCGAGAAGCAGATGATGGACGCCGCGGTGCGGACCTTCGGGCAGCGCGGCTACCGGGCGGCCTCGATGGACGAGATCGCGGAGCTGGCGGGCGTCTCCAAGCCGTTGGTCTACCTGTACCTGAATTCCAAGGAAGAGCTGTTCTCCGCCTGCATCCGCCGGGAGGCGGCGGCCCTGCTGGAGGCGGTACGCGCCGGGGTCGAGCCGGGGCTGCCCGCCGACCGCCAACTGTGGTCGGGGCTGCGGGCGTTCTTCCTCCACACCGCCGAGAACCCGGACGGCTGGTCGGTCCTGCACCGCCAGGCCCGCTCGCACGGGGAGCCGTTCGTCAGCGAGGTCGGCTCCATGCGGGACGAGATCGTCGCGTTCGTGACGGGCCTGATCGGAGCCGCCGCCCGTGAGGCCCACAGCGACCCCGCCCTCGCGGACCGCGACGTGGCGGGCCTCGCCCAGGCCCTGGTGGGGGCCGCGGAGTCGCTGGCGGGCTGGGCCAACGACACCCCGGACGTCTCGGCGAAGGAGGCCGCGGCGACCCTGATGAACTTCGCCTGGGCGGGTCTGGAGAACCTGATGCACGCCAAGCCGTGGACGCCCCCGACGTCATAGGCACGTCATCAGGGGCTGGTTGAGTACGTGTACTCAAGGGGCGTCGGCCTGCGAGCCCCAGACTGGGGGCTCGAACCGACCCCCTAGGAGCAGGCGATGGCCGTCACCACCCCGATCCCCGCCCCGTCGCCGGCCGCGAGGCTGTCGCCGAGCCGCCGCCTGCCGGCCGCACTCGCCGTCGCGGTGACCGCGGCGCTCGTCGTGTCGAGGTTCGGAGCCGCCGACCCGACCACCTGGCTGCTGGAGACGGTGTGGGTGATGGCGGGCCTGCCGTTGATCATCCTGTTCCGTAACCGCTTCCCGCTGAGCGGCCTGCTCTGCGCGCTGCTGGCCGCCCACGCCCTGGTGCTCATCGTGGGCGGCCACTACACGTACGCGGAGGTGCCCGTCGGAGACTGGGTGCGCGACGGGCTCGGCTGGGAACGCAACCCCTACGACCGCTTCGGCCACCTCATGCAGGGCTTCGTCCCGGCGATCCTGGTACGTGAACTGCTCGTTCGCACCTCACCTCTGCGCGGCAGCCGCTGGCTCCCGGTGCTCACCGTCTGCGCCTGCCTGGCCTTCAGCGCCGTCTTCGAGATGCTGGAATGGCTGGCGGCCGTCACCGGCGGCGAGGCCGCGGACGCGTTCCTGGGAACGCAGGGGGACGTGTGGGACACCCAGTGGGACATGTTCTGCGCCCTGATCGGTGCCGTCTGCGCCCTGCTGTTCCTCAGCCGCCTCCACGACCGCTCCCTCACGCGTCCGGGCCTGAACAAGCAGGGGCGCGCCTAAGGCGTGTCGTCCAGGCCCGGACGCGTGAGGGA
>MUNB01000450.1 GCA_002154345.1 Streptomyces griseus | reverse complement strand
GGGGCGAGGTTCCGGAGCAGCCGGACCGTGATCTGGGGGCTGATCAGCATGTCCCCCGCCATCGCCGCCCTGACCCCCTCGATCAGCAGCCCCGGGCCCGAGCGCTTGAGCAGAAAGCCGCAGGCGCCGTCGCGCAGGGCCGTACGTACGTAGTCGTCGTGGTCGAAGGTGGTGACGACGAGGACACGCATCGGGTCGGGCACGCCGGGGCCCGCGAGGCGGCGGGTCAGTTCGAGACCGTCCAGGCCCGGCATCCGGATGTCGGCGAGGACCAGGTCGGGACGGAGGGAGCGGGCGAGGTCGACGGCGGTGAGGCCGTCCGCCGCCTCGCCGACCACGGTCATGTCGGGCTGCGAGCCGAGAATGAGGCGGAACCCGCTGCGGACGTCCTCCTGGTCGTCGGCGATCAGGATGCGGGTCGGACCGAGGGGCGCCGTCATGGGGTCTTCTCCTTCGGGAGCGCGCCGGGCTGGTCTTCCGGGAGTTCGACGGGCAGGTCTTTCGGGAGCGCGACGGGCCGGACGCCGGGCAGGCCAGCGGGCAGGACGGCGGGCACGTCGGCGGGCAGGACGGCGGTGAGCCGCCAGCCGCCGTCGCCGTGGGGGCCCGCCGAGAGGGTTCCGCCGAGGGCCTGGGCATGCTCGGTGAGCGCGGGGATCCCGAGGCCGCCCCGGGAGCCGCGCCGGGCCGAAGCCTCCCCCGCGCCACGGTCGTTGGTGACCTCAATCTCCACCGTGGTGGCCGTGGGGGTGAACACGACGGTGGCGCGCGAGGCGCCGGGGGCATGCCGGCGGATGTTGGTCAAGGCCTCGACGACGATGCGGTACGCGGCGGAGCCCGCCTCGCGCGAGAGCGCTTCGGTGACCGTGGGAGGCAGGTCCAGATACGCCTCGGTGGCTCCTGCGGCGGTGAAGTCGTCCACCAGGAAGGGCAGTCGGGACAGGCCGGGGAGCGGTTCGGTGGCGGCCGCCTCCGGGCCGTGCAGCATCCGCACTGTCCGGTCCATCGCGGCCAGGGCGCTCAGCCCCGCCTTCTCGATGCGTTCCAGGGCGAGCACCGCGTGGGAGGGGTCGGTGGCGGCGACGAAGCGGGCCGCCTGCGCCTGGACGACGATCCCGCTGATGTCGTGGGCGACGAAGTCGTGCAGGTCGCGCGAGAGTTGAAGACGCTGAGCGCTGCGAGCCTCGGCCACCGCACGCCGACGACGCAGTTCCTGGCGGCGGGGGTAGGCGCCGACCGCCACCGCGCCGACCACGGGAAGAAGCCAGAAGGCGCCGATCCCGATGGATTCCAGAAAGGACTCACCGGTGACCAGCGGCAGCGGCCAGAGGGTCACCGCCAGGGCGGCCGCCGGGAGGGCCGTGGCGAGTTCACGCAGAGGCGACCATCGGGTGACCACGGCCACGAGGAGCAGCAGGAGGGCGGCCTCCACCAGCTTCCAGCCGGAGCCGGCCTGCGGCAGAGCGAAGCTGGTGGTCAGCGAGAGAACCGCGCACACCGTGGCCGGGTGGGCGAGGCGGCCGAACCGCTGACGCGCCACGGAACGGCGGCAGGCGACGGCCCACCCGAGTGTGCCCGCTGCCACGAGCGACGGCAGGGCGCCGAGCACCATGACAGCCGGGCCGGTCAATTCCCCCATGGCGATCAGCGTACGGGGGTGGGATGCGGCCGGGCTCTCTGCTGAACGGCACAGAACGGCCGTTCGCAGACGCGGACTTGTACCGATCGGCGGATAGGCGCGCGGGCCGAGACGGGGCGGCCGCCCGGCTCACGGCATGTCGTCGGCCGGCAGGAGCGCGTCCAGCCGCGCACCACGGCTCTCCGCCACGCGCACGATCTGGTGCAGCGACTCGGTCAGCCGGCCGGCGAGGAAGCGGACCTGCGGCGCGGTGGACTCGTCGTCGGCCAGCAGGTCGGCGGCGTGGCCGAGCAGCTCGTCCGCCATGTCGAGCTGGATGCCCTCGACCTCGTCGGCCTTCCGCGACACATAGCCGGTGCCGTCCCCCACGACGTAACAGGGCTTCCCGCCCGTGCCCGTCCAGGGCAGGAGCCGCATCGTGGAGGCGTCGGCGTGGGGGGCGTGCTTCATGGGGGCCTGCTTTCCGGGGTGCGTCGGCGTACGGGCTTCGCTTCTTTCCGTAGCGAACCCATCACAGAGTGGGGTCACGGATCGCTACGCTGCCAGGGGGTCGGGCATGACAGCACGCTGGTCAGGGCGAGGAGTTGGGTGCGGATGAAACCGAACGGCAAGCCGCGTACGGCACGGCAGAAGTACGGCGACGAGCTGCGGCTGCGCCGTCTGGCCGCCGGAATGACGCAGGATGCGCTGGCCGAACAGGTCGTCTGCTCGCCCACCCTCGTCAGCCACTGGGAGGCCGGGCGGCGGCTCCCGAGCCCGGAGGACGCACGCCGGATCGGCCGGGCGCTGGACACGGACGGGTTCTTCGAGCGGTGGTTGCAGGACCTGGAGACGAAGTACGACGAAAACTTCGCTGCCGTGGCGGAGCTGGAACAGCAGGCAGTCCTCATCCAGCAATTCGCGCTGACACTCGTGCCTGGCTTGTTGCAGACGGACGACTACGCGCGTGCCCTGTTCGAGGCGTACCGCCCCAACCACCGCAAGGAGGACATTGACAAGGAGGTCGTCATTCGAACGGAGCGTGCCCGCGTCCTCGACGGCCCGTTGAATCCGGTGGTGTGGACCCTGCTGGACGAGGCTGTGCTGCGGCGGCAGGTCGGCGGCCCCCAGGTGATGGCCAGGCAGCTGCGGAAGGTCGCGGACATGGCGGAGGCCGGACGGCTGCGGCTGCATGTGCTGCCGTTCGCGGCCGGAGCCCACTCTCTCCAGCAGAGCCTGCTGACGCTGATGAGCTTCGCGGACTCCGCGCCAGTGGCATACGTCGAAGCCTTCCAGACGGGCAACCTGATGGATGATCCACGCTTGGTGGCGTTCAGTCGAACCGCCTACGATCTCGCTCTGAGCGATGCGTTGTCGCACCAGGAGTCGGTGGCCCGCGTGCGGGCCGCAGCGGAGGAGCACGAACATGGTCAGCAGTAGGCGGGGGATCACGGACGCATCCACCCTCACGGGCTGGTTCAAGTCCAGCTACAGCGGCGGGAATCAGGGCGAATGCCTTGAGGTCGCCCGCGGGCACGCCACCGTCCCCGTCCGCGACAGCAAGGCCGCCGACGGTCCGGCCGTTGCCTTCTCCGTCGACGGCTGGTCCTCGTTCCTCATCGCGCTCAAGAGCGGACGCCTCTGCGCCTGATCGCCTAGCCCATGCTCGCCGCGACCTCACTCCGGAGCTGCGGCAGCTTGTCGTGGAAGATTCCCGGGCAGAGGGTGTCGCCGAAGTCCTTGTGTCCGTACAGGCTGCTCGGCGCGATGGCGTACTGCCCGCAGACGTACGCGCAGAGCGCCACCAGGACGTCCCACTGGGCCTGCGGCGGCTGTGCGCCGTCGTGGTACGCGCCCTCGTTGGCGATACCGATGGCCTGGCCGTTCTGGCCGGAGGTGTGCGCGCCGAGGACGAAGTCGCTGCCGCCGCGCAGGGTGCTGAGGCTGCGGTGGCGGCCCTCGGTGATCCAGCCGCCCCGGCTGACGAGGAAGTGGTAGCCGGTGTCGGTCCACCCGTTCTGGTCCATGTGCAGGTCCTGGACCCAGTGGGCGTGACGGTGGGCCTGGGCGCGGGAGACGTCGGTGGTGTTGTCGCTGACCGTGTGGTGCACGATGATCTTCGTCGGCCGCTTGCCCACCAGGCTCACCGGGCTCTGGGGCGCGCGGGCCTTCCACTGCGCCGTGCCGTCGATGTCCGGTTCCACGGCGTCGAAGGCGTCGCGGGCGTGGGCCGTGCCCGGTAAGGCGGCTGCGGCCAGGCCTCCGGCACCGGCGAGGAGGACGTGGCGACGGGACGGCTGCGGAAGGTTCATGGCGGGCTCCTGGTGTGAAGGGGTGGGCGCACGGTGGGGGGTGCGGCCGGGTGAGCCGCCTGCGGTCTCACCCGGCCGCCCGCCCGGGCGGGTCGGCTACGCCGTGTTGTTGGCGAGGGCCTGGAGCCGCGCGAAACTGCCGTTGAACTTGTTGCGGTCCACGTCGCCGGAGACCCCGCTGACCCGGCCGGTGGCCGAGTACTGCCAGATCGTCCAGGTGGGGAAGCCGGCCGGGATGTTCGGGCTGCTGGTGCCCCAGTGGGCCACCCAGAGCGGGGACTTGGCGGACATGCCGGTCCAGCTGCCGGTGCAGGTGTTCCACCAGCTGGCCGTTGTGTAGATGACGACGTCCCGGGTCGTGCGCGCCTTGTACGTGTTGTAGAAGTCGTTGATCCAGGTGCGCATCTGGGTCGTGGAGAGGCCGTAGCACATGGCTCCGTACGGGTTGTGCTCGATGTCCAGCACCCCGGGGAGGGTCTTGCCGTCCTTCGACCATCCTCCGCCGTTGCTCGCGAAGTAGCCTGCCTGCGTCGCCCCGTTGGAGACGTTGGGGCGGGCGAAGTGGTACGCGCCCCGGATCAGACCGGCGTTGTAGGAGCCGGTGTAGTTCGCGTTGAAGCTGCTGTCCTTGAAGGACGTGCCCTCGGTGGCCTTCATGTAGGCGAAGTCGATGCCCGCGGCCTTCACCGAGCCCCAGTTGATCGACCCCTGCCAGTGCGAGACGTCGATGCCCTGGACGCCGCTGGTGTCCATCGGCGTCACGCCGCCCGCCGCCGAGGCCGCGAGGCCCTGCTCGATGCGGGTGCCGGCGCCCATCCACGCCTGCCCGGACCGGACCGGCTCGTCGGGCGAGGGCGGCGCGGCGGCGGCCGTGCCCGGGCTGGTCAGGATCAGCGCCACGGCACTGCCGAGGGCTCCGGCCAGCAGGGCTCCTCGGGATCTCTTGAGTCGGCGGGACGGAGAACGGTACGCAAGCATGGCCACCTCCGGGCACGTTGACGAGGACGGGATGCGCACGGCATGGCACCCGAGTGGCATCCGATAATCGGATGCCATGCACATGTCACGAGTAAGGCACGGGCACAGAAAGGCGTAAAGGGCCCTTTTGGTCTACACCTGTGCCGTCGCCCCCGACCTGCGAGAACGCGCCGGAGCCGCGAGAACTTTCATTTTCTGAAGGTCTGAAGGCCGCTCGCGGCGGTCCGGCGCCCGTCCTCTCCTTCCGCTCAGCCGGCGGCGGGGTCGAACGGCACCCCCTCCGGAAGCGCCTTCGTCAGATGTCCGGTGAAACGGTCGTCCCGGATGCCGATCGTCGCCTTGCCGAAATCGGCGGCGAGCAGCTTGTCGCGCAGGCCGTCCGGATAGCCGTTCCAGCCGACCAGCGGTGCGCGGTGCCAGGTGCCGAGGTGGTTCTCCGGAGGCTCGTCCTTGGCGGTGGCCTTGCGGAAGCAGTGGGTGCTCGCGCCGTCCTTGTGGTAGACGATCTTGGGGTGCGAGCCGTCGAAGGGGACGTCGGCCGCCTTGTGCACGGTGAAGTTCCCGTGCGCCGAAGTCGCCACGTACTCGGCCTTGTTGTCGTGCACCCAGACCACGATGTGCTCCCAGTCGTGGCGATGGCCGCCGAAGAGGCCGCCGGGAGCCACCTGGTCCTTCTCGAAGTAGTACGTGTAGAGGACGGCGCACCAGCCGTTGTCGCACGTCGAGCGGGAGTAGGCGTTGCTGCTGTCCAGGTCGGACCGGTCACGGCAGTCCCCGTACACCGCGCCGCCGAGCTTGAGGCCGGGCGCGATGGTGCCGTCGGGGCCGATGGCCGAGGTGGCGTAGCAGCCGTCCTTGTCGTAGTCGATGGCCGGCTGGAAGGTCCGCTCCAGGTCGTCCGCGTTGCCGGGGAGGGGCGGGGGCGGCGCGGCGTGGGCCATGGTCGCGGAGGCCAGGACCAGGGTGGCCGCGGACAGGATGACGGTCAGGCCGCGGCGCAGGGCGCGTCCGCGCGGGGTCGGCCGTACTGCGGGCATGGGGCTCCTTGAGGAGGGAGGAGTCGGGACGGGCGGGAGGAAGAGACGGTGGAGGACACGCGGTCACGCGTGGTCTCCACCGGTCTCATGTCATGGCGTCGCGGGCGGGTGTGGACTCAGCTGTGCTGCGCCGCGTTCATGAGGTCGAGCGCGCTGTGCTGGCAGGCGTTGCCCGTGCGGGTGAGCGGACCTGACC
>MUNB01000045.1 GCA_002154345.1 Streptomyces griseus | reverse complement strand
AGAGCCTTGCGCAATGCGTCCTCGTCAGTGGACTGGGCGAACAGCCCGCGCCACTTCAGCTCGTCGACGATGTCCGTCACGGTTCCGGTGCTCCTTGTGCCTGGTAGAGATGTACGTGTCAGTCTAGGCGGGTCATACGCCCGGGCTGACCGAGCTCATGTTGAAGTCCGGGATGCGCAGCGCGGGCATCGCGGCCCGGGTGAACCAGTCGCCCCACTCGCGCGGCAGCGTCTTCTCCGTACGCCCCGCCTCCGAGGCCCGCGACAGCAGGTCCACCGGCGACTCGTTGAACCGGAAGTTGTTCACCTCGCCGACCACCTCGCCGTCCTCGACCAGATAGACGCCGTCCCGGGTCAGCCCGGTCAGCAGCAGCGTCGCCGGGTCCACCTCGCGGATGTACCAGAGGCAGGTCAGCAGCAGCGCCCGGCCGGTCGTCGCGGCGACCATCTCCTCCAGCGACTTCTCGCCGCCGCCCTCCAGGAGCAGGTTGTCGATGCCCGGGGCGACCGGCAGGCCGGTCAGGTCCGCCGTGTGCCGGGTGGTCGTCAGCCGCTCCAGCCTTCCCTCCCGGACCCAGTCCGTCGGGGCCAGCGGCAGCCCGTTGTCGAAGACGGAACCGCTGTCGCCGGAGGAGTGGGCGATCACGAACGGCGCCGACTCCAGACCCGGCGCGTGCGGGTCGCTGCGCAGGGTCAGCGGAAGCGGGGCGAGCTGCTCGCCCAGGCGCGTACCGCCGCCCGGAGTGGAGAACACCGTCCGGCCCTCCACCGCGTCCCGCGCGGTGGACGACCAGAGCTGGTAGATCAGCAGGTCGGCGACCGCGGTCGGCGGCAGCAGCGTCTCGTACCGGCCGGCCGGCAGCTCGATGCGCCGCTCCGCCCAGCCCAGCCGCCGCGCCAGCTCCGCGTCCATCGCCGCCGGGTCGACGTCCTTGAAGTCCCGGGTCGCCCGGCCCGCCCACGCCGAACGCGTCCGGTCCGGCGACTTCGCGTTCAGCTCCAGCGTCCCGTTCGGCTGGTCGTGGCGCAGCCGCAGCCCCGTCGACGTCCCCAGGTAGGTGGAGGTCAGCTCGTGGTTCGCGAACCCGTACAGCTCACGGCCCCCGGCGCGGGCGCGGGCGAAGGCGTCGCCGAGCGCCGGGGCGAAGTCCGCGAAGACCTCCGAACCGGTCTCGGCGGGCGCGTCCGTGAAATCGGGGGATGCGGGCACCCCGCTCACCAGCGGCTGTGCGTCCTCGGCCGGACCCGCGCCCCGGGCCGCGGCCTCGGCGGCGCGCACCAGCGGCTCCAGGTCGTCCGTGGTCACGGCGGACCGGGAGACCACGCCGGACGCCGTGCCCTGCGCGCCGTCGACGGTCGCGATGACGGTCAGGGTCCGCCCCCGGGTCACCCCGTTCGTGGTGAGCGCGTTGCCCGCCCAGCGCAGATTGGCGGAGGACTCCTCGTCGGCGATGACCACCAGGCCGTCCGTGGTGGACAGCTCCAGGGCCCGCTCGACGATCTCGTGCGGCTTGCTGACGCGGCTCATCGTCCGGCCTCCTGCGTCGTATTGAGACTGTGCTTACCCGGGGGACGACCCCCGGACCCCCAGCCGGTTCCGTGGTCGCCGTTCATCGTCCGGCCTCCTGCGTCGTATTGAGGATGTTGACGCCCCGGAAGAGGGCGGAGGGGCAGCCGTGCGAGACCGCCGCGACCTGGCCCGGCTGGGCCTTGCCGCAGTTGAACGCGCCGCCGAGGACGTACGTCTGGGGGCCGCCGACCTTCTCCATCGAGCCCCAGAAGTCCGTGGTCGTCGCCTGGTACGCCACATCGCGCAGCTGCCCGGCGAGCCGGCCGTTCTCGATGCGGAAGAAGCGCTGCCCGGTGAACTGGAAGTTGTAGCGCTGCATGTCGATCGACCAGGACCGGTCGCCGACCACATAGATCCCGCGCTCGACCCCGCCGATCAGATCCTCCGTGGACAGCCCGCCCGGATCCGGCTGGAGCGACACGTTCGCCATGCGCTGTACGGGGACATGGCCCGGCGAGTCCGCGAACGCGCAGCCGTTGGAACGGCCCAGGCCCGTCAGCTTCGCGATCCGGCGGTCCAGCTGGTAGCCGACCAGCGTGCCGTCCTTCACCAGGTCCCACGACTGCGCCTCGACGCCCTCGTCGTCGTACCCGACCGTCGCGAGGCCGTGCTCGGCGGTGCGGTCGCCCGTCACGTTCATCACGGGGGAGCCGTACGCCAGCTTGCCCAGCTGGTCGAAGGTGGCGAACGAGGTCCCGGCGTACGCCGCCTCGTACCCCAGCGCCCGGTCCAGCTCGGTGGCGTGGCCGATCGACTCGTGGATGGTCAGCCACAGGTTCGACGGGTCGACGACCAGGTCGTACGCGCCCGCCTCGACGCTCGGCGCGCGCATCTTCTCCGCGAGCAGCCCGGGGATCTCCTCCAGCTCGGCGTTCCAGTCCCAGCCGGTGCCGGTCAGATACTCCCAGCCCCGGCCCACCGGCGGCGCGATCGTGCGCATCGAGTCGAACTCGCCGGTTGTGCCGTCCACCGCGACGGCGGTGAACTGCGGGTGGATCCGCACCCGTTGCTGCGTGGTGACGGTGCCCGCCGTGTCCGCGTAGAACTTGTTCTCGTGCACGGCCATCAGCGACGCGTCCACATGCGCGACGCCCTCCGCGCCCAGCAGCCGCCCGCTCCACTCGGCGAGCAGCGCCGCCTTCTCCTCGTCCGGTACGGAGAAGGGGTCGACGTCGTACGCCGAGACCCAGGTCCGCTCACCGTGCGACGGCTCGTCCGCCAGCTCCACCAGCTCGTCGGAGCCGGCGGCCGCGATCACCTTCGCCGACAGCTTGGCCATCGCGACGGCCTGCGAGGCCACCTTCGCGGCCGCGTCCATCGTCAGGTCCACGCCCGAGGCGAACCCCCACGCCCCGCCGTGCACCACGCGGACCGCGTAACCGAGGTCCGTGCTGTCCGACGCCCCGGCCGGCCGCGCGTCCCGCAGCCGCCAGGAGGCGCTGCGCACCCGCTCCAGCCGGAAGTCGGCGTGGGTGGCGCCGAGCGCCCGTGCTCGGGCGAGCGCCGCGTCGGCCAGCGCGCGCGACGGCAGGGCCAGGAATGACTGATCTACCTCGTGGGGCACAGGGAGTTCCCTTCTCGATACACCACGGCAGTGAACCACGCCGGAGGGTGACCGCACCGGGGGATATCGCGGACGCGTGCGCCGACCACGCAAGTCCGCGGACTGTAGGAACCCGACAGCACCCCGGACAAGCCACTGTCAGGGCCCGATTCCTCGATCGGAGCACGGTACCGATAGGTTTTCGAGGTACCACACAGCCAAGGAAAGGGTGATCCGTTGAGCCGCTCGGTTCTCGTCACCGGAGGAAACCGGGGCATCGGCCTCGCCATCGCCCGCGCCTTCGCCGACAACGGCGATCAGGTCGCGATCACCTACCGTTCCGGAGAGCCGCCCCAGGTCCTCGCCGAGGCCGGTGTCCTCGCGGTCCGCTGCGACATCACGGACGCCGAGCAGGTGGAGCAGGCCTACAAGGAGATCGAGGAGAAGCACGGTCCCGTGGAGGTGCTGGTCGCCAACGCCGGCATCACCAAGGACCAGTTGCTGATGCGGATGTCGGAGGACGACTTCACCTCCGTCGTCGACACCAACCTCACCGGCACCTTCCGGGTCGTCAAGCGCGCCAACCGCGGCATGCTGCGCGCCAAGAAGGGCCGCGTCGTCCTGATCTCCTCCGTCGTCGGCCTCCTCGGCTCGGCCGGTCAGGCCAACTACGCCGCCTCCAAGGCCGGGCTGGTCGGCTTCGCCCGGTCGCTGGCCCGTGAACTCGGCTCGCGGAACATCACCTTCAACGTCGTCGCCCCCGGTTTTGTCGACACCGACATGACCCAGGTGCTCACCGAGGAGCAGCGCAAGGGCATCGTGTCCCAGGTGCCGCTCGGCCGCTACGCGCAGCCCGGGGAGATCGCCGCCGCGGTGCGCTTCCTCGCCTCCGACGACGCGTCGTACATCACTGGAGCCGTCATTCCCGTTGACGGCGGATTGGGCATGGGTCACTGATCACCATGAGCGGAATTCTCGACGGCAAGCGCATCCTGATCACCGGGGTGCTGATGGAGTCGTCCATCGCGTTCCACGCCGCCAAGGTGGCCCAGGAGCAGGGTGCCGAAGTCATCCTGACGGCCTTCCCCCGCCCCACCCTGACCGAGCGCATCGCCAAGAAGCTGCCGAAGCCGGCCAAGGTCATCGAGCTGGACGTGACCAACCAGGAGCACCTGGACCGCCTGGCGGACCTGGTCCGCGAGGAGCTCGGCTCGCTGGACGGCGTCGTCCACTCCATCGGCTTCGCGCCGCAGGACGCGCTCGGCGGCAACTTCCTCAACACGCCGTTCGAGTCCGTCGCCACCGCGATGCACGTCTCGGCGTTCTCGCTGAAGTCGCTGGCCATGGCCTGCAAGCCGCTGATGAGCGAGGGCGGCTCGATCGTCGGCCTCACCTTCGACGCCCAGTACGCCTGGCCGCAGTACGACTGGATGGGCCCGGCCAAGGCCGCGCTGGAGGCCACCTCCCGCTACCTCGCCCGTGACCTGGGCAAGGACGGGCTGCGCTGCAACCTGATCTCCGCCGGCCCGATCGGCTCGATGGCCGCCAAGTCCATCCCGGGCTTCTCGGAGCTGGCCGACGTCTGGAACCACCGTGCCCCGCTCGCCTGGGACATGTCCGACCCGGAGCCGGCCGGCCGCGGCATCGTCGCCCTGCTCTCCGACTTCTTCCCGCGCACCACGGGCGAGATCATCCACGTCGACAGCGGCGTGCACATGATGGGCGCCTGACCGCGCACCACCCCCGCGAGACGGCCCCCGGCCGCGTACCCCCGGTTCCTCCGGAGGCGGTACGCGGCCGGGGGCCGTTCACGGTCCGTGGCCGCCCGCTGCCGCTCCGGTCGAAAAGTCGGCCGATCCACCGCAGAATGAGGAGGAACCGGACTTCTTGTCAGGCTGCGGGAGGGAGATCGCCGTGCGTCCCACGCGCCGCCGAACCCGTCTCCTGCTGGCCGCCCCGGTGGTCGTCGCCGCCCTCGCCGTACCTCTGGGCGTCCACGCCGCCAGAGGGGCCGACTCCGGTACGGGGGAGGAGCCCCCGAAGCCCGAACCGGCCGGCTCCGAGTGCCGTACGTCCATAGAGGGCTCCCGGGTCGTCGCGTACTGCCACAACCCCTACCCCTCCACCGACCTCGTGCGGCTGCACACCGAGTGCGACCGCTGGTGGGACGTCGACGCGGACGGCGCGACGGTCGCGGTGGAGCCCGGCCGGACCGTACGGCTGGAGGACCGCTGCTGGAAAGAGGTGGCCACGGCCTGGGTCAGCCACCGCCCCGCGCCCCTGTGAACGGGCCCGGGGGAGAGCCTCAGACCCGGTCCGCCAGGCAGTTCAGCGCATGGCTCGCCGCCTCGGCCGCCGCCGTCTCCGCGTCCCCGGCCCGGATCGCCTCGACCAGCCGGCCGTGGTCCATGTGGTTCTCCGGCCGCAGCTCCGGACCCACGTCGCCGCGCAGGTAGTCGCGCAGCAGATCGCCGAGGTCGGCGTAGAGCTCGGTCAGGACGTCGTTGTGCGAGGCCGCGACCACCGCCAGGTGCAGCGTCGCGTCCGCCGCCACGAACGCCTCCGCGTCGCCCGAGGACCAGGCATCCTCCCGGCGCGCCATCAAGGTGTCCAGCTGCCGCAGATCCCGGTCGGTGCGCCGGGCCGCCGCCAGCCGGGCCGCCGACGACTCCAGCGTCGAGCGCAGCTCCGCGATGTGCCGGGGGTCGGCGGCCGCGAACCTGCGGTGCATCACCCCGGCCAGCTCGCTCGTGGCGATCACATAGGTGCCGGAGCCCTGCCGGATGTCCAGCAGCCCGTTGTGCGCGAGCGCCCGCACGGCCTCGCGCACGGTGTTACGGGCCACCCCGAGCTGCTCGACCAGCTCGGGTTCGGTCGGGATCCGTGAGCCGACCGGCCACTCGCCCGAGGTGATCTGGTTCCTCAGCTGGGCGATCACCTGGTCGGCGAGTGCCGAACGCCGCGGAGACGTCAGCGCCATGATGCTCCTAGTTCGTGAGCTGGTCGGGTCCGGGCCCGGATTCTCTCAGGAAGCCGGGGAGATCAGGGGAGATCGGAGGACGGAACGGATTGGACAATCAATCATCCCATGATTCTATGATGGCTCCATGCCGGACGACGAGACGCAGACCCCGACCCTGGACCGCGGCCCCGCCGCGCGCACCTCCCACGACCCCCGGGCCGAACGGCTCCCCGGTACGGACGGGGCGCCCGCGCCCTGGCTGCTGCGCCTCATCGCCGTCGGGCTCGTCCTGGCCGCCCTGAACCTCCGCCCCGCCATCACCAGCCTCGGCGCCCTCCTCGAAGAGGTCCGCGAGGGGCTGCACATGAGCGGCAGCGTGGCGGGCGTCCTCACCTCCGTACCGCCGCTCTGCTTCGCCGTCTTCGGCGTCATGGCACCGCGGCTGGCCCGCCGCTTCGGCGCTGGCACCGTCGTCTGCGCGGGCATGGCCGCCATCGCGGCCGGCCTGATCATCCGCCCGTACATCGGCTCCACCGCCGGATTCCTGGCCGCCAGCGCCCTGGCCCTGATGGGCATCGCCGTCAGCAACATCCTGATGCCGGTGATCGTCAAGCGCTGGTTCCCCGACCGCGTCGGCACCATGACCGGCCTCTACTCCATGGCCCTGGCCCTCGGCACGGCCCTGGCCGCCGCCGTCACCGTCCCCCTCACCGGGGCGCTGGGCGGCAGCTGGCAGACCGGCCTCGCCCTCTGGGCCGTGCTCGCCGCCGTCGCCGTGCTGCCCTGGATCGTCCTCGTACGCGACCGCACCCCGGCCCCCGGCCAGCCGGGCCCGGCGGTCGCGAACGCCGCCGAGGCGCCGGCCCTGAAGATCACCCGCAGCCGCACCGCCTGGGGCCTCGCCTGCTTCTTCGGGCTCCAGGCCACCGCCGCGTACATCACCATGGGCTGGATGCCGCAGATCTTCCGCGACGCCGGGGTCTCCGCCGGCACCGCCGGGGTCCTGCTCGCGGTCACCATGGCGATGGGCGTCCCGCTCGCCTTCGTCATCCCCCGGGTCGCCTCCCGGCTCAAGCAGCAGGGCCCGATCGTCGTCGTCCTCGGCCTCTGCGGCCTGATCGGCTACGGCGGCCTCTACCTCGCCCCCGCCGCCGGAGCCTGGGCCTGGGCCGTGCTCCTCGGCGTGGCCAACTGCGCCTTCCCGCTCGCCCTCACCATGATCGGCATGCGGGCCCGGTCCGGCGCGGGCGTGGTCCGGCTCTCCGCCTTCGCCCAGTCCACCGGCTACCTGCTCTCGATCCCCGGCCCGCTGCTCGTCGGCGTGCTCTACCAGCACAGCGGCGGCTGGGGACTGCCGATCGCCCTGATGGCGGGCCTGATGATTCCCCAGATGGTGGCCGGGATCCTGGCAGGCCGGGACCGGACGATCGAGGACGAATGCTGAGATGCGACACTGACGTCATGCCAGTGCTCGATCCGAATCCCCAGAACGGCCAGAAGAAGCTTCTCCTCGTGTTCGGGGCGATGCTCCTCATCACCGTGGTCATCGGTGTGATCGCCACGATCGCCTCACCCTGACACCCGAAAACCCGGGCGGTCCCGGTAAGGGGTGGTGCTAGCCCCACCTTCCCCTAGGGGGCCAGGGTCAGGGTGAAGTGGGTGGATCACCGGATGGGGCCGGCCGCCTCCGGTCCGTAGGTTCTTCGGTATCGACCCGATGACCCACGGAGGCGGACATGCCGGCACCGACGCACACCAGGTCCCACCGACCGGCCGCCGACGGTGTCGAGATCCGGCTGCCCTGGTGGGCCGTCGCCCTGCCCGCCGTCGCCTTCGCCGCCCTGCTCCTGATGATCCTCAGCCCCGGGCAGGCCCATGCCGCCACCGGCGACCCCGCGCTCGGACAGCTGATCGAGCGCACCTTCCAGCTGCTGTCACGCTGAGGCGAAGCCGCCCCGGACCAGCCTGCCAACTCCCCGGACGAGCACGTCAACACCCTGCGCCCGAGGCCGCGTTTCATGCGAAGCTGAGGTGTATGAGCGTCGAGACACCTCGCAGGATCGTCCTTCTCCGGCATGCCAAGGCGGAATGGTCACAGGCTTCCGATCATGAGCGCCCACTCGCCGAGCGCGGCCGGAAGGACGCGCCCGTGGCCGGCCGCAGGCTCGCCGATTCCGGCATCGACTTCGATCTGGCCCTCTGCTCCAGTGCCGCCAGGACACGGGAGACCTGGAAGCTGGCGGTCCATGAATTCTCCCAGCGCCCCCGCACCGTCTACGAGGAGAGGCTGTACGAGGCCTCCCTCGGCGAACTGATCGCCCTGTTCAACGAGACCCCGGACGAGGTGCGCAACCTCCTGGTGATCGGCCACAACCCCGGGATGCACGGGGCCGCCGACGCCCTCTCCGGATCGGCCGACGGCGACACCCTGGCCCGGATGACCCGGGACGGCTTCCCCACCGCCGCGTACGCCGTGGTGGAGTTCCCCGGCTCCTGGAAGAGCGTGGAGCACGGGGCCGGCAAGCTCACCGAGTACTGGACGCCGAACGACTGAGCGCACGCACAGGGCCCCGGCACCACCGCGGTGCCGGGGCCCTGTCACCTGTCCGGGTTCAGTCGACGAGGCCGTCCGCCGCCTCGACCTCCTCGCGGGTGATGCCCAGCAGATAGAGCACGGTGTCCAGGAACGGCACGTTCACCGCGGTGTGCGCCGCCTCGCGGACCACCGGCTTGGCGTTGAACGCGACGCCGAGCCCGGCGGCGTTCAGCATGTCGAGGTCGTTCGCCCCGTCGCCGATCGCCACCGTCTGGGCCAGCGGCACCCCCGCCTGCTCGGCGAAGCTCCGCAGCAGCCGCGCCTTGCCCGCACGGTCCACCACCTCGCCGACGACCCGGCCGGTGAACTTCCCGTCCACCACCTCCAGGGTGTTGGCCGAGGCGAAGTCGAGGCCGAGCCGCTCCTTCAGGTCGTCCGTGACCTGGGTGAAGCCGCCGGAGACCACGCCGACCTGATAGCCGAGCCGCTTCAGCGTACGGATCAGGGTGCGGGCGCCGGGGGTGAGCCGTACCTCGGCGCGGACCTTGTCCACCACCGAGGCGTCCAGACCGGCCAGCAGTGCGACCCGGGCGTGCAGCGACTGCTCGAAGTCCAGCTCGCCGCGCATCGCCTGCTCGGTCACCTCGGCGACCTTGTCCTCGCAGCCCGCGTGCGCCGCGAAGAGCTCGATCACCTCGTCCTGGATCAGCGTGGAGTCGACGTCCATGACCACCAGCCGCTGGGCCCGCCGGCTCAGCCCCGCCGAGACCACCGCGACGTCCACGCCGATCTCCGCCGCCTCCGTGGCCAGCGCGGTCCGCAGCTCCTCGGTCCCGGTCCCCGACACCGCGAACTCGACGGCGGTCACCGGGTACTTCGCCAGCCGGAAGACCCGGTCGATGTTTCCGCCGGTCGAGGTGATGGTGGCCGCTATGGCGGCGGTCGACTCCGCGGTGAGCGGGTGTCCCAGCACCGTCACATGGGAACGGCCGTCACCGCGGGGGCGGTTGTCGCCGATGCCGGAGATGATCTCGGCCTGCAGTTTCAGGGAGTCGGCCCAGCTGTGCACGGTCGCCCGCAGATCGCCCTCGGTGCTGCCACCAGCGGTGGGAGCGGTCACCAAAGCGCACAGCACGATGCGGCCCCGCGTGACGACCTGCTCGATGTCCACGACGTCCACCGCGTACGCGGCGAGGGTGTCGAAGAGCCCGGCGGTGATGCCCGGACGGTCCTTGCCGAAGATCTTGACGAGAAGGGTGGGTGCGTCGCCGCCCGGAGGGGTCGCGTCACCGGTCCCGTCGACCCGACGGGGCTCAGGGGGCTCAGAGGGCTCAGGAGACGAGAGGGGCTGAGGTGGCTGAGATGCGCTCATGGTGCTCCCACCGTAGCGGTCCCGCGACCTCGTCCGGTCGCCCGTCCCGACTGCCGGACGGAATCACCCGGGCACCGCTTCCGGCGCTGCGCGGATCTGGCCGGTACGGGTCTTGCGCACCGCCCTGTCGGCTGTCCTGTATCACCCGCTATGACGTCACCGAACATTCTCTGGGCGGTAACCGGCCCTTCATCCGGACTTCGCCCGTTCCACTCGTGTTTCGACCCCCGGTTTCGGGGTGTTCGCGCAGGTCTCCGCGCGGTCTTCACCCGCCCGACTTTCCGATCGGGGACTGGTCCTGGAATAGTTCCCCACGATGTTCAGCATCCCTAGACTCCCTGCGACGGGGGTAACACGGGGGACAACTAGTGGGGCGCGGAGTGCCGGAACTCGTACTGGAATTGAATGGCAGCACCTGGACGCTCGATCCGTCCAGGACGTACACCCTGGGACGTGATCCGCAGGGCGACCTGTCGATCGACGACGCCAGGGTCTCGTGGCGGCATGCCACGATCAGCTGGAGCGGACGCAGTTGGTCCATCGAGGACCACGGCAGCACCAACGGCACCTATGTGCAGGGCCGGCGGATCCAGCAGGTGGAGATCGGCCCCGGCTCGGTGCTGCACCTGGGCAACGCCACCGACGGGCCGCGGGTGAGCCTCAGCGCGGGCGCGGGGGTCGCCGGCGGCCAGGCGGCCGGTGCCGCCGCCCAGCAGGCTCCCGTGCAGCAGCCTCACCAGCAGCCCCAGGGCGCCGGCGCGGGCTGGCACGGACAGCAGGCGCCCGCACACCAGGCCCCGGCCCAGCATCAGGCCCCGGCTCCGCACCAGGCTGCTGCCCCGCAGCAGGCCTGGCAGCAGCCGCAGGCGCCCCAGCAGCAGGCCCCGCACCAGCAGCCTCAGCAGCCTCCGCGTCAGCAGGTGCCGCACCAGCAGGGCCCCGGGCAGCCGGGCGGTCCGGGGCAGGGCGGTGCCGCGGGTGCGCCGCCGGTCTACGGCGACCGCAGCCCGACCACGTTCCACCAGCTGGCCCTCGGCCGGGTCATGCGCATCGGTCGTGCGCTGGAGAACGAGCTGGTCGTCTCCGACCTCCAGGTCTCCCGCAACCACGCCGAGTTCCACGCGACGCCCGACGGCCGCTTCGAGATCCGCGACCTCGGCTCGCACAACGGCACGTACGTCAACGGTCTGCCGCTCCACAAGTCCGGCTCGGCCCTCATCGGCCCGAACGACATCGTCGGTGTCGGTCACTCGACGTTCCGGCTGGTCGGCGACCGGCTGGAAGAGTTCGTCGACACCGGTGAGGTCTCCTTCTCCGCCCGCCACCTCACGGTGACGGTCGACGGCGGCAAGCAGATCCTCAAGGACGTCTCCTTCGGCGTCCCCGAGAAGTCGCTGATCGCGGTCATCGGCCCGTCCGGTTCCGGAAAGTCCACCCTGCTCAAGGCGCTCACCGGCTACCGGCCCGCCAACCAGGGTGACGTCCTCTACGACAACCGAAACCTGTACAAGCAGTTCGCCGAGCTGCGCCAGCGCATCGGTCTGGTCCCGCAGGACGACATCCTGCACAAGGAACTGACCGTCACCAAGGCCCTCAAGTACGCGGCCAAGCTCCGCTTCCCCGCGGACACCACCGAGGCCGAGCGCCAGTCCCGGATCACCGAGGTCCTCGCCGAGCTCAAGCTCGACATCCACAAGGACAAGAAGATCACCTCGCTCTCCGGCGGCCAGCGCAAGCGCGTCTCGGTCGCCCTGGAGCTGCTCACCAAGCCCTCGCTGATCTTCCTGGACGAGCCGACCTCCGGCCTCGACCCGGGCATGGACCGCGATGTCATGCAGCTGCTGCGCGGCCTCGCCGACGACGGCCGCACCGTGCTCGTGGTCACGCACTCGGTCGCCGAGCTGGCGATCTGCGACAAGCTCCTCGTGATGGCGCCCGGCGGTTCCGTCGCCTACTTCGGTCCGCCGGAGGAAGCGCTGAACTTCTTCGGCTACACCAGCTGGGCCGACGTCTTCTCCGCCTTCGAGAACTACCGCGACTACGACTGGGCGGGCCGCTGGCGCGGTTCGCAGCACTACCAGATGTACGCCGCCGACATCGACGCGGTCGCGGCCCAGCCGGTCAACATGCCGCCCCCGCAGCAGATGCGCCCGCCGAAGCCGCAGGGCTGGATGGCACAGCTGTGGACGCTGATCCGGAGGTACGCCTCCGTCATCGCGTCCGACAAGGGCTTCATGGGCCTGATGCTGATCCTGCCCGCGGTGCTGGGCGTGGTCAGCGTGGTCATCCCGGCCGAGTTCGGACTCGGCGATCCCACCCCGCCGTCCCGGTTCAACGGCAAGGCCGGGACGATCATGCTGATCCTCGCGGTCGGCATGTGCTTCTCCGGCGCCGCCAACTCCGTACGAGAGCTGATCAAGGAACGGGTCATCTACGAGCGCGAACGGGCCACCGGCCTGTCCCGCTCCGCGTACCTGATGTCCAAGGTGATCGTCCTCGGCGTGATCACCGCCTTCCAGGGCGTGATCATCTGCGGCATCGGCTTCGCCACCCGCCAGCTGCCGGACGAGGGCCTGATCATGCCTCCGGCCGTCGAGGTCTGCCTCTCGATCATCGCGCTGGGCTTCACGTCGATGATGGTGGGTCTGGTCATCTCCTCGCTGGTGAAGACCGCCGAGAAGACCATGCCGCTGCTGGTGATGTTCGCGATCGTCCAGGTCGTCTTCACCGGTGTGCTCTTCCAGGTGTACGGGTCGCCCGGCCTGGAGCAGTTCGCCTGGCTGATGCCGTCCCGCTGGGCGATGGCCGCGGCCGGCGCCACGCTGGACCTGGGGCGTCTGACGCCGCCGTGGGACCCGCAGAAGCCCACCGACCTCGACCCGCTGTGGGAGCACACCGCGGGCCAGTGGGGCATCAACATCACGGTTCTGCTCGCGCTCGGCGTGATCTGCGGCATCGCGGTCGCGCGACTGCTGCGCCGCCACGAGCCCGAGGTCATGCGCAAGTAGGCACCGGACACCGGATACGACGCCGAGGCCGGCACCCCCGCGGGGTGCCGGCCTCCGGCATGTGTACGGCTGGGCGCAGCGGCTCAGTACGCGCTGTTCACGTTGTCCATGGAGCCGTAGCGGTCGGCCGCGTAGTTGCAGGCGGCGACGATGTTGGCGACCGGGTCGTACAGGTCCTTCTTGGTGCCCGCCACGTGGTAGCGGTCGAAGGTGGGCTGGATCACCTGGAGCAGACCCTTGGAGGGGATGCCGTTCCGGGCGTTGATGTCCCAGTTGTTGATGGCCCAGCGGTTACCGCTGGACTCACGGATGATGTTGCGGTGGATCCCCTCGTAGGAACCGGGGATGCCTTCCTTCTTCATGATCGACATGGCCTCGCGGATCCAACCGTCCAGGTTGTTCGCGTAGACGGGCTTGCGCGCGGTGGAGCGGTTGGCCTTCTCGGTCGCGCGCTTCTTCGCGTCCGCCTTGGCCTTGGCGGCCTTCTCGGCCTTGTCCTTGGCGTCGGCGGCGGCCTTGGCCTTC
>MUNB01000449.1 GCA_002154345.1 Streptomyces griseus | reverse complement strand
CGGCGAAGGGCGCTCCGGGCGGCCTCCGGCACGGTGACCCGTACGGCGTCCGCCCGCAGCCCCTTCGCCGCGGTCTGGGTCCAGCCGCTCGGTGAGAGCCGCCCCAGGGCCCGCCAGCCCTCACCGGGCACATGGGCCTCCACGACCGCGTCGCCGAGGGCGGCCCCGGGCTCGGCGAGCGCCGTGACGGCCTCCACCGGGCGGGTCCGGTCCAGCCGGACCGTATAGCTGTGGGCGTCCTTCGTGACCCGGCCCGAGGCGCGGTCGGCGCCGTTCCACCCGGCGGCCACCTTCGCGGCCTTGTCCAGGAACGGGTCCAGCACGCCCTTGCCGACCGTGGCCCGGCTCGCCCTGATCTCCTCGCGCAGCGGCTCCAGGGCCAGCTCGGTGCGCCAGGCGGCGGCACCGTCCCCGGCGGCCTGGGCCTGGAGCAGGTCCACCACGAGCTCACCGGCCCGGCCGTAGCGGGCCAGCTGCTCGGTCCAGGGCCGCACCTCGTCGGTCAGCCGGCCCTCCGCGGGGGTCTTCAGCCGCTCGGGGGCCTGCCGCATCACGGAGAACGCCGCGCGCAGGTCTGCCGCCGCCCGGTCGCGGCGGGAGGCGTCGGCACGGGAGTTCCAGAAGGCGTCGAACAGGGGCTGGAGGTAGGCGGACTCCTCCGCGCCGAGCACCGAGCCCGCGCTGTTCCCGGCCAGCGCCAGCAGCGCGTCCCGGGCCCCCGCGTCCCCGCCCGCCAGATCCTCGATCGCCGCCCGCCAGGACGCGCCGGGGTCGTACCCCTTCGGGTTCCAGGCGAAGTCGGCGGCGGTGAAGAGGGGAATGCGGGAGACGGACGGCTGCTCCATCGCATTGGCCAGCAGCGCCGCGGAACCGCTCGCCACCGCCGGGTCCCGGCCGGTGTACGGGCCGAGGAAGATGCGGTCCTGGGCATAGTCGTTGACCGGGTAGTTGTCCATCGTCACCAGCGGATGGCGGAACGCGGCGCGGGCCCCGGCCAGTTCACCGCCGGTGATCTTCTTCGGCACCACCCCGACACCGGTCCAGGCCACCTGCACCCGGTCGTCCAGCTCGGCCGCCAGCGCGGTGCGGTAGTCCGTGGCCCCGTCCTGGTAGAACTCCGTCGGCAGCACGGACAGCGGCGCCGCGTCCGGGTGCCGCTCCTCCAGATGCCGGGCGAGGGCGCCCGCGACCCGGGCCTGGGCGCGGGCCGCCGCCTTCGGACCGCTGCCGAAGGTCTCCGCGTCCAGGTCGCAGTGCCACTCGCTGTAGCTGACGTCCTGGAACTGCAGCTGGAAGACCCGGACGCCCAGCGCCCACATCGCGTCGACCTTCTTGGTCAGCGCCCTGACGTCCTGGTCCGATGCCATGCACATCGCCTGACCGGGCGAGAGCGCCCAGCCGAGCGTGACGTGCTCGGCGCGCGCCCGCTCGGCCAGCGCCCGGAAGTCGGCCCGCTTGTCGGCCGGGTACGGCTCGCGCCAGCGCGCCAGCCGGAAGGGGTCGTCGCCCGCCGCGTAGAGATAGCGGTTCTGCTTGGTGCGGCCCATGAAGGAGATCTGGTCGAGCCGCTCCTCACGGGTCCACGGCTGTCCGTAGAAGCCTTCGGCCATGCCGCGTACGGCGGTTCCCGGCCAGTCCCGTACGGTCACGCCGGCCACCGAGCCGTCGGTGACCAGTTGCCGCAGGGTCTGGACGGCGTGGAAGAGGCCGTCGCCGCCGAGCCCGTCCAGCGCGACGGTGGCGCGTCCGGCGACCCGGCCGACCGCGATCCGGTAGCCGCCCGACGGCAGATCGGCCCGGTCGGGAGCGCGCAGCGCCCGCAGCGCCTCACCGGCCCCCGTGCCGCCGAGGCGGACCACGGGCCCGCCGCCGGGCAGGCTCTCGTGCAGGGTCGTGACGCCCGCCGCGCGCAGCAGCGAGCGGGTCTGCTCGACGGCGTACGGATCGGAGCCCGGCGCGGCGACGAGGGTGGCCTCGGAGCCCAGCTCCACGGCGGGCCCGGTGGTCTTCATGCTCTGCGGGCGGGGCCACACGGACGGCGGGCGCGCGCTGTCGGCGCGGTCGGCCGTGCCGGCGACGGGCCGGCCGGGATCGGCGGGGGCGGCCGTCGCGGCCGGAGCGACGGAGACGGATCCGATGAGTCCGCCGATCACGGCGGCGGCCACGGCCGTCGCCTGCCTTCTGCGCCCGATCCGCACGTCGCACTTCCCTTCCGTACGTACCCACTGCCGGCACGGGAACGCCGTGCCGACCGCCTAGGGGGTGCCCCGCGGGGTCCGAGCCCACCACCCGCGCGCGAGGGTGTCAATGCGCGTGGCCGTTGTGCCGTATTTGCCGGGAATAGCGGCACCTTCGGGCCCGGTGGGGTTGGTGTGGCGGACGGGAGTGGCTGAAAACGGGCCATAGCTGGCAGTCGGGGGAACGAAGTGTGACCCAGAGCACGTTGGGCTCGTTGTCATAACGCCTGCATCACGTCCACGTCTGCCGGGGCGAGGCCTGGGTAGGCCTGCTGTGTCCTGTTCTCCATGGCCAGGAGGCCACCATGCCCGCTGCCGCGCAGCTTCTGCTCTCCGCCCTTTCCAAACAGGTCCCCGCCCAGCCCGAGCCCGCCCCGCTGACCAGCGAACTTCCCCTCGCCGAAGTCGCCCATCTGATCAGCGGTCCGCCGCTCGCCGATGTCTCCCTCCTGCTCGGCGAATCCTCGTTCGCCGATTCCGCGCCGCTGACCAGCGAGCCTCCGCTCGCCGATGCCACCCCTCTCACGAGCGAGCCTCCGCTCGCCGCCGTCGCCCCTCTGACCAGCGAGCCGACCGCACCCGGCACCGCAGGGGGCTTGGAGTTCCCAGGAGTCTGAATGGGCTTGTCCCGGCTCGCCGCACTGCACGGTGTCGCCACCTCCTACTCCCCGTCGCCGGATGTCACGGTGTCCGTCCCCGACGACACGGTCATCGCCGTGCTCGCCGCGCTGGGCGTCGACGCCGGCACTCCGGCGGACGTACGGAAGTGCCTCGTCGCCGCGGAGTCCCGCTCGCGCCTGCTGCCGCCGACCGTGGTGGTCTGGGCCGGCGAGCCCCTGCCGCCCGCCCTGGCCGGACTGCCCCCCGGCTCGACCGTCACGGTCGAGCCGGAGCCGGCCGAGACCCCGGGACACCTCGCGGGCCGCCCGCCCGCCCCGCTGAGCATGCGGTCCCGGGCGGCGGCCCCTGCCGCCC
>MUNB01000448.1:907-1226 GCA_002154345.1 Streptomyces griseus | reverse complement strand
GATGCCGATCGCCCGGTCCTCGGTGCTCATCGCCAAGATCGTGGTCGAGCTGGGCCGGCTGATGGTCGCCATGCTCATCCTGCTCGCCATGGGGTTCGTCGTCGGCATGGAGCTGCACGGCTCGGTGTTCGGGCTCCTCGCGGCGGTCGCGCTGTCGGCGGTGTTCGGCGCCGCCATCATGTGGATCTTCATCCTGCTCGGGCTGTCCATGAAGACGGCCCAGGCTGTTCAAGGGACGGCGATGCTCGTGCTGATGCCCCTGCAGTTCGGTTCCTCGATCTTCGTGCCGACCCAGACCATGCCGGGCTGGCTCCAGGCC
>MUNB01000448.1:646-901 GCA_002154345.1 Streptomyces griseus | reverse complement strand
GCTCGCCTGGGCCGCCGGCATCACGCTGGTGATGGCTCCGCTGGCGGTGGCCAAGTTCCGGAAGAAGGCCTGACCCACACATCGCTACGTGGGGGAGGCGTCGGCCGGTACGTCTCCGCCAAGGCGGTCGCCTCGTCGAGGGTGAGGCCACCGCCCTCCTCGTACGCCGCCGTGTACGCCTCCTCGTCGAGGTGAACCCGTGCGGCCTCCTCGGCCTCGGCCAGGTTGCGGCGCTCGATCATGGTCGGCACGTGC
>MUNB01000448.1:0-613 GCA_002154345.1 Streptomyces griseus | reverse complement strand
ATCGACAGCCGATCCCGCGAACACTCCAGCGCCGTCAGCGCGTTGCCTAGGGCGGAAGCGGACTCGCCCTCCAGGTTGTCCAGCCAGGCCAGCACTCCGAAGACGAAGCCGTCGAAGAGGGCGACATCACCGAAGGTGAGGCGGGCGCGGATCATGTCCACCTGTTCGCGGGCCTCCGTCGGCCGGCCCTGCGCGCCGAGGACGAAAGCCAGATGCATCCGGGCGATCGCCACGGACTCGGGGGTCGGCGGCCGGCCTTCATCGCACACCTCCCGCAGCGCGGCCTCGGCCTCCGGCAGCCGACCCAGTTCGGCGAGCGGTCCGGCGTACCGGGCGCGCAACAGCGCCACCTGGGAGCGGGCGCCGATCTTCCGCGCGTACTCCACGGCGGCGGCGTAGTCCTCCAGGGCCTCGGGGAAGTGACCGGTCCGTTCGTTGGCCTCGCCCCGGGACGCCAGCGCCTCGGCCGTGCCCCAGTCGTCGTCGAGCCGGGTGAAGAGCTTGAGGCTCTCCTCGGCGTCGGCGCGCGCCAGGTCCGCGTGGCCGGAGTGACCGGCCAGAAAGTTGGCGCGCAGCTGGAGCGCGGCGGCCAGCTCCCATTCGAAGCCGTGGG
>MUNB01000447.1 GCA_002154345.1 Streptomyces griseus | reverse complement strand
TGGCCGAGGCGGCGCGGGCCGTCGACGCGCCGGACCTGGTGCTCGCGGTCAGCCGCGACGGCGTGCGCACCGTCCACACCGGCGGCAGCGCCGAGCCGGGCCCGGTCGCCCGCGAGCTGATGGCGTACGAGCTGGGCTCGGCGTCGAAGCCGTACGCGGGGCTGCTGCTGGCCCGGCTGGTGGCGCAGGGCCGGGTGCGGTTCGAGGACCGGGCGGCGGATCTGCTGGCCCCGGGCTTCCCGGTGCACCCGGCGGTGCGCCGGATCACCCTGCGCCATCTGCTCACCCACACCTCGGGGCTGCCGGGCCTGCCCGCCGACTTCTACCCGCAGGCGGTGCCCCGCTGGTCGACCGACCCGTACGGCGGCTACCCGGCCGACCGGGTGGTCCGGGCCTTCCTGCGGGCCCGCCCGCGCCACCGCCCCGGCACCCGCTGGCGCTACTCGAACTTCGCCGTCTCGGTCCTCGGCCACACCCTGGCGGCGGCCACGGGCACGCCGTGGGAGGTCCTGCTGCACCAGCAGGTGCTGGCCCCGCTCGGCCTGGCGGCGACCCGGGTGCGCCCGGGCCCGGAGAGCACGGAGGCGGTGGGCCACCGCCGCGACGGCACGCCGGTGCCCGCGCTGGACACCGGCGGCTTCACGGCGGCGGGCGCGGTCCGGGCGACCCCGCTGGACCTGCTGACGTTCCTGGAGGCGCACGTGGGCCCGGGGACGCATGCGGGCGGGCCCGGGCCGGGGGACCCCTCGCTGGCGGACCCCGCGCTGGCCGGGCCGCTGGCGGAGGTCCGGCGCCCGGTGCTGCGACGCGGCTGGCGGCACGCGCACACCCACACGCTCACGTGGTTCCGCCACCCGTCGCCATACGGCCCGGTCCTCTTCCACGCCGGGGCGACACTCGGCCAGCAGGCGTTCCTGGGCTTCCGCCCGGACACGGGTCTGGCGGTGGCGGCGACGGCGACGCGGCGGGTGCACCGGGGTGACACGTTCGTGGCGACGGCGTACGGACTGCTGACGGAAACACCGTAGGAGCGGGCGGTACACCTCTTCGGCTTCGGCTAGGAAGCTTCGGCTAGGGCTACGGCTTCGGCGGGGCCTTCTCCGCGTTCTTGGCGGCCACCACCGCGTCGAACACCTCCCGCTTCGGCAGCCCGGCAGCGGCGGCGACGGCGGCGATGGCCTCCTTGCGCCGCTCCCCCGCCTCCTCGCGCACCCGCACGCGCCGCACGAGTTCCTCGGCGTCGAGGTCCCCGGGACCGGCATCCGCCGCCCCCTCCACCACGACGGTGATCTCGCCGCGCACCCCGTCCTCCGCCCACACGGCCAGCTCGCCGAGCGGACCGCGCTTGACCTCCTCGTACGTCTTGGTCAGTTCGCGGCACACGGCGGCGCGGCGCTCGGCGCCGAAGACCTCGGCCATGGCGGCGAGGGTGTCGTCGAGCCGGTGCGGGGCCTCGAAGAAGACCATGGTGCGCCGCTCGTCCTCGACCTCACGGAGCTTGGAGAGCCGTTCACCGCCCTTGCGCGGCAGAAACCCCTCGAAGCAGAACCGGTCGACGGGCAGCCCGGAGAGGGCAAGGGCGGTGAGCACGGCGCTGGGCCCCGGCACGGCGGTGACGCGAATGTCCTTCTCCACAGCGGCGGCGACAAGCCGATAGCCGGGGTCGGAGACGGAGGGCATCCCGGCATCGGTGACAAGAAGCACCCGGGCGCCACCGCTCAGCGCCTCGACCAGCTCGGGTGTCCGGGCGGACTCGTTCCCCTCGAAGTAGGAGACGACACGCCCCGAGGTGTGGATGCCGAGCGCCTGGGTGAGCCGGCGCAGCCGCCGGGTGTCCTCGGCGGCGACGACGTCGGCCCGCTCCAGTTCGGCGGCGAGGCGCGGCGGGGCGTCCGCCACGTCACCGATGGGGGTTCCTGCGAGCACGAGCGTTCCAGTCGTTCCAGTCACATCAGCCATCCTCGCAGCACGGGCAGCACCCTTCGCACAGATGCGTTCCCTACGATGGCGCGGTGACGAGTACCGCATCCGAGACCCAGCGGGGCCAAGACGCCGGGGACCCGCTCGGCGAACAGCCGACCTCCTGGCAACGGCGGCTGCGCCGCTTCGGCCATGTTCCGCGCCCGGAGACCTCTCTCCGCGACCGGCTGGACCCGCCGTACACCCGGCCGGGACGGCAGATGTGGTCGGTGCTCGCGATCCCGCCGCACGTGGCGGACCTCCTGGTGCGCTGGTCCGGCTGGGGCGGCCCCCTCCTGGTCACCCTGGTCGCGGGCCTGCTGCGCTTCTGGAAGCTGGACCAGCCGCACGCGGTGATATTCGACGAGACGTACTACGCGAAGGACGCGTGGGCGCTGGTCAACCAGGGGTACGAGGGGTCCTGGCCCAAGGACGTCGACAAGCAGATCCTGAACGACCCGTCCTCCGTCCCGATCCCGACCGACCCGGGCTATGTGGTGCATCCGCCGGTCGGCAAGTGGATCATCGGCTTCGGCGAGCAGCTGATCGGCTTCACGCCGTTCGGCTGGCGGTTCATGGTGGCGGTGCTCGGCACGCTCTCCGTCCTCCTTCTCTGCCGGATCGGCCGGCGCCTCTTCCGCTCGACGTTCCTGGGCTGCCTGGCGGGCCTGCTGCTCGCGGTGGACGGGCTGCACTTCGTGATGAGCCGGACCGCGCTGCTCGACCTGATCGTCATGTTCTTCGTGCTGGCCGCGTTCGGCTGCCTGGTCGTGGACCGTGATCACGCCCGGCGCAGACTCTCCGACGCGCTGCCGATGGACGACGAGGGGGTGCTGCGCCCGGACGCCCGGATCGCGGAGACCCTGCGCCTGGGGTGGCGGCCGTGGCGGCTGGCGGCGGGCGTGATGCTGGGCCTGGCCTTCGCCACGAAGTGGAACGGCCTCTACGTCCTGGCCGCGTTCGGCCTGATGACGGTGTTGTGGGACGCAGGGGCGCGGCGTACGGCAGGGGCTGTCCACCCGTACCAGGCGGTGCTGCGCCGCGACCTGGTCCCCGCGTTCTTCTCCACGGTGCCGGTGGCGATCGTCACGTACCTCGTGTCCTGGACCGGCTGGATCGTCACGGACAAGGGCTACTACCGCAACTGGGCGGCCACCGAGGGCAAGAACTCCTCCTGGAACTGGCTGCCGGACTGGCTGCGCAGCCTGTGGCACTACGAGAACCAGGTGTACGACTTCCACGTCGGCCTGACCTCCGGCCACACCTACGAGTCGAACCCGTGGAGCTGGCTCGTCCTCGGCCGCCCCGTCTCGTACTTCTACGAGGAGCAGACGGGCTGCAAGGAGTCGTCGACGGGCAAGTGCGCCGCCGAGGTCCTGGCCATCGGCACCCCGCTGCTGTGGTGGCTGGCGTGCTTCGCCCTCGCGTACGTGGTGTGGCGCTGGTTCTTCCGCCGCGACTGGCGGGCGGGCGCGATCGCCTGCGGCGTGGTGGCGGGCTGGCTGCCCTGGTTCTTCTACCAGGAGCGCACGATCTTCCTCTTCTACGCGGTGGTCTTCGTCCCGTTCCTCTGCCTGGCCGTGACGATGATGCTGGGCGCGATCGTGGGCCCGGCGACGAACACGGGCACCCGCGCCGAACTGGGCCTCACCACCCACGACCCCACCGGCGAACGCCGCCGCACGCTGGGGGCGATCGCGGTGGGCGTGCTGGTGCTCCTGATCATCTGGAACTTCATCTATTTCTGGCCGCTGTACACCGGGACGTCGATCCCGGAGGACCTGTGGCGGGACCGGATGTGGCTGGATACCTGGGTGTAGGCGAAACAGGGGTGACGGGAACGTGAGGGAGGGTCCGGCGCATGCGCCGGGCCCTCCCTCACGTGTGATGAGCGCGACAGAAGGCGGCGCGCCCTCCGGTCGTCCCGGGGCGGCTTCTTTCTGTGTACCGGCATCCGATGCGGGCCCTCCGGCCGACCGCCGGGTACAGGCCGCCCCCCTCGCCTGCATCCTCATCCTCACCCTCACCCTCACTCGGGAGAAACGCGCATGGACCCCGTGCAGAAGCTCCACCGCGTCCTGTTGATTCTGATCATCGCCGGGCTGGTCACCTGTGTGGCCTTCCTCAATCCGCTCCTCGGAGCCGCACTTCTGGTGGGTGTCGGGGTCGCGCTGTTCCTCCACCAGATCCTCGGCTGACCCGGCCACCGGGCCCGTCCGGCGTATTTTTCTCACCCCGAACGCACCACACCGCCCGCCCTGAACGGCACAGCTGCATGAGAGGCACGAACCGAGGCCTCATCACGCCGAGTTGACCGATATACGGGAAGGACTGGTCCCATGCACAATGCCCCCGACATTCGAGGGCCGGCGGACCCGCACCACCTGTCGAGCACGCCGCAGGGCTCCGTACCCCGGGCCCGCGAGTTACCGGAGCCGAAGCCGCGCCGCCGGCTGACGGCCCAGCAGGTCGACGAGCTGACCCGCCTGAAGCCGTTCCTGGAGAACATGACGCGTCAGGCGCGCATGGAGTACCTGATGGACGACCTCGTCCAGAACGCGGCCCTCCAGTTGATCCGCGCCTGGACGAACCCCGACTTCGTGCTGGACCGGCAGGACGGCGGCCGGGCCTTCGCCCGCAAGGTGATGCGGAACGTCATCGCCGATGCCGCGCGGGCCAACGACCGCAACCTCTCCTCGCCGATGGGCGACATCCCGGACGAGGCGGCGGTGGAACCCGACGAAGGCGAACACGTCCGCGACGACCGGCTCAGGTCGATCGGCACGTTCCTCCGGGACAACCTCCCCGAGAAGCTCTACCCGGTCGGCCACCTGGCGATCATCGAGGGCCTCACCCAGGGCGAGATCGCCAGGACTCTCGGCATCGACCGCCACACCGTGGGCCGTCGCCTCAAGAAGGTGGGCGAGGCGCTGGAGCCCCACAGGGCCACCGTCCACGACGAGGTGCTGGGGGACGTGACGAGCTAGTGCCACTTCTCGGACCCACGGGAGGCCGTGGGCTGACGCCCTCTCCCGTGGGTCCAGGTTGGGTCCTAGCGACCCGTAGTCCGAAGGAACGGCGCGGAAAGAGGGCTGCAACCCCGACTGCGCCCGTACAGCACCCATTTGGAGGAGCACACGAATGCACGAAACTTTCGAACTGCTCCGCTCCGCAGCGGAGAACAGCCGGGCGGCGGCCCGCCGACGGCATGGGGGAATCGATCCCGTCGGCTGGGAAGCACTCCTCGACCGTGTTGAGGACCAGCTGGACGAGGACGAGGGGGACGACGATCGCCGCTCCGCGGAGCAGAGCCCCCCTTCCGCGGCACGCACGCGCGCACAGGCCGCTCTCACTCCCTCGCTGGTCGCGGGAGGCGTCCTGGGCGCCGCTCTCGTCCCTGCCGCGTTCGGCGGCGAGCCGACCGCTCAATTCCTTTTCGCCGGTGTGGCATTGGCCGGATTATGGCGACCGATGTCCCCTTCGCGGGACAGGATCGCCGCCTTTCACCCGGAGAGGAGAGTGACAGCTCTTTAACACTCGTTCGCGGCAGAAAACCGAGGAGTCGGCTCTCGATGAGCCGGAATGGTTTTCCTTCGCCGTCGGAACTCCAGGGGGAAGGTTCGACGGCGGAACCAGGGGGCGTCTTCGGGAACATTCATCGCGGATGCCTCTGACCTGAGGCGTGCTGTTTCCCGGACAGGGGCGGGGAACAGCGCGCCTCTCGTGCGCCCTACCGCGTGGACGCGGCGAGATCGGAGTCCAGGATGGGCAGTTCCTGTGCACCGGTGTCAGAGGCCTCGCGTAGGTTGAGCGCCGTCGCAGTCGAACGGGAGGAACGGGGAACACGGTGAAGGCGTACGACCTGGGGTTCGGGGAATCCGCGGACGCGTTGTCGGTCCGGCCCGGCGGTGGCGCCGAGATCGGTCTGCCCGGGGCCCGCGTCGCCGGGTGGTGCGGTGGTCGGGCGCCCGGTATCGGGACGGCCGCCTGGCCCCGCAGTCCGGTCACCGGGCTGCCGATGATCCATGTCATCACCCTCGAACTGCCGGAGGACTACCGGCGCAAGGGCGCGGACCTGGTGGCCGTCTCCCTCTTCCAGGCCGACGACCACGTCGCCGATGACATCGAGGGCGTCGACGAGCTGCTGGCGGGCGCCGAGCCCACCCCGGAGCAGGGTGCCGATCCGTTCCTCGCCGAGGTGATCGCGGCGGCGGCCGCACGCCACCCGCTCCAGCAGGAGCTGGAGGACCTCATCGGCGGCGCGTACGCCCTCGTCCGGCTCACCGCCGAGGAGTTCGCCGCCCCGCGCATCGATCCCCCGGCGGACATCCGGCCGAACGGGCTCGGCGACAGGTACAGCCGCGGCCAGAACGCCTGGGACGACAGCGCCCCCGAGAGCACGGTGTGGATCGGCGAGCGCACCGGCGACCCGAACACCGGCATCGCCCCGGCGGAGGACGGCGAGGGTGGCTATGTGGAGGCCTGGTCCTCGGACGACGAGGAGCTCGAAGCGTTCTGGTCGTCCGTCCACGGCGTCTCGCACCTCGGCGGAACGGTGATGCCCTGCCAGGGGCTGCCGGAGGGGCTGACGCCGTACGTCTTCGAGCTGGAGGACGGCGTCGGCGGGGTCAACTTCGGCGGCGGCAACGCGCAGCTCGACCTGGAGTCGGGCGTCTTCGACTGGGCGCAGTAGCCGGGGGGCCTCGCTACCGCGCCGACGGTGACCGGGCCTAGGGCTTGTCCTGTGAATCTCGATGACCGTCTGGTCCGCCCCGACGAAAGCTCGGCCGGGCGGCCAGAGGGGCGATAATTCGTGCTCGGGTCTGGTGCCTGGTTGCCTAGAGTGGTTCGCATGATCGATCCAGGGCTCGAGGGTAAGACCGTGCTGGTCACGGGCGGCGCGATGAACATCGGTGCCGCGATCTCGCGCGCATTCGCGATCCAAGGAGCACGAGTGGCGGTGCACTACGTAGCCGCTGGCCCGTCTGCCCCGCTTGAGCACGCTCGCGCTACGAAGGCTGAGGTAGAAGCGTTCGTGGCTTCACTTCCAGAGGCGGTAGCAGTCGAGGCAGACTTCCTCGACCCGGGGGCCGCCACGCACCTTTTCAAGCAGGTCGAAGACACACTCGGCCCGGTCGACGTACTAATCAACAACGCTGGGCACGCCGAGGAGGACGATCAGTTCCCGCTCCTGGACCACGTCGGATTCGAACGGACCGTGCGGGTGAACCTGACAGCCCCGGCGATGCTCATGGCCGAGTTCGCGCGCCGAGTGCCCGAGGGGCCGCCGAAGGGCACAAGGTCGGTAGTCAACATCTCGACCGACGCAGCACGAGGCTTTCCCGGGCAGGTCGCCTATGGGGCTTCGAAGGGGGCACTGGAATCCCTCACGCGTGGGGCCGCGCAAGACCTTGGGCCCACGATCCGTGTCAACGCGGTCGCTCCTGGCCCTGTCCAGACCGGCTGGATGGACGACGACCTGATCGGGCAGGTCGCCCCGAGCATCCCTCTGGGAAGAGTCGGGGCGCCTGAGGACATCGCGGACGCCGTGGTCTTCCTCGCCTCTCGCCAGGCGAGATGGATCACCGGCCAGGTCGTCCAGGTCGCTGGCGGTCACTGGCTATGACCAGGTGCGGGATAGGCCGCGCTTGTGGTCAGGTCAACGAAGCCAGAGCGCGATCGCGGCGATCACGACCAGTGCCCGGTAGTACGCGGCCCGTTTCGCGTACCGGGTGGCCAGGCCCCGGAACTGCTTGAGCCTGTTGAAGCACCGCTCGACCACGTTCCGCCCCTTGTAGGCCACCTTGTCGAAGACCGGGGCCCGCCCACCGCGGGAGCCTTTGCGCAGCCGGTGGGCGGCGTGGTCCTTTTTCTCCGGGCTGACGAACCTGATCCTCCGCGCCCGCAGTGCCCTGCGTGTCGAGGGGCTGGAGTAGGCCCGGTAAGCCAGCACGCAGTCGGGGCGCTTGCGCGGCCTGCCCGGCCCTGAGGTGTTGACCCGCACCCGGTCCAGCAGGCGCAGCAGCTGCGGGTTGTCCCCGGCCTGCCCGGACGTGAGCAGCACAACCACGGGCAGGCCTCGGGCGTCGGTGGCCAGGTGGATCTTCGTACTCAGTCCGCCGCGCGAGCGGCCCAGCGCCTCGTCGGGCTCGACGAGGTCCTCGACCCAGGACGTCCGGGATGCCCCTTTTTACGGGCCCCGGCCGAGTGCTGGTGGGCGCGCACCACGCTGAAGTCGATCGAGAAGACCCACTCGATGCGCCCGGCGTCGGCCTGGAGGGTCTGCACGTGCTCCAGGATCCGGTCCCACGTGCCACCGGCGGTCCAGCGGCGCAGGCGTTCGTGCAGGGTCTTCCAGGGCCCGTACCGCTCGGGCACGTCGCGCCAGGGCGCGCCGGTGCGCAGCTGCCACAGGATGCCGTCGATGACCTGCCGGTGGTTTCTCCACTGACCGCCCCGGCCCGAGGAGGGCATGAGCGGCTCGATCAGGTCCCACTGCTCGTCGGTGAGGTCATCACGTCCTGCCACGGACCGGCACGCTACCGCTGCCGGGAACATTCACAGGACACGCCCTAGTCGCCCCCGCAGCCGCCGCAGCTCGATCCGCAGCCGCCACCGCAACTGCTGGAGTGGCTGTCGCTCCTGCCGCTGCCGCTCGACCGGCCCGACGAAGACCGCGGCGGGTTCCTGCGGCGCTCCTCCGCCTCGCGTCTCGCCCGCTCGTCCGCCGCCCGCCGGCGTTCCGCCTCTTCCTGGGCCTCGCGGAGCCGCTCGCGCTGCCGGGTGGGGCCGTCCGCCGGTTCCCACGAGCTCAGCCCGTGGCGCCGGCCCGGGCGGAGCGGGGCGGTGGTCACCGTCGCGGACATCCGGCCCGTGTCCTGATGGCGGTGATATTCGGCGCAGGCGTATTCGAGGACGACCTCGTCGCCCTCCGCGAGGGTTCCGTACAGCACCGCTTCGAACGGCTCGTGCCTCGGGTCGATGTCGTGGTGCCCGTTCCCCACCCCGTACGCCGAACCGCTGCCCAGCAGCCGTGTCATGTGCCGGGTGTCGCGGTTGCGGGGGACGTATGCGACCAGCGGCCGCGCCGTGCGGGTGCGGGCGTCCGCGCAGATCCAGTGGCGTCCGTCAGCCCCGGCGCGCACGCCCACGATCAGGGCCGGCTGCTCCTTCTCGTACAGCCGTCGCGCCGCCAGGTGGGCGAGCTGGCCCCAGCCGCCGAAGGTCGTCCCGGCCACGAGGAGCACCAGGCCGATGCGCTGCTGCCCGACGGCGTCGTACGCGATGCCGCCCGAGGTCAGGTCCTCGACCAGGCCGTCGGTCAGGATGCCCGCGGCGACGACGCAGAGCGCCAGCCCGAGGTAGACCTGGGCGTGGCCTCGGTAGCCGTCCGATTCCGGGACGCGCTCGGGCAGCGGGAAGCGACGCTTTCCGGCCGAGGCGAGGGCCAGGGCCCGCTGCCGACGGCGGGCGAACAGCCGCAGACAGCTTCCCGTGAGCGTCATGGCGCAGGCGGTGAGGACGACCAGCCGCCCGGCCGTCGCCACGCCGCCGGAGGCTCCGGTCGAAGCCGTCGACAGGCCCGCCTCCACGGCCGTCTCCACGGCCACGTACAGCGCCGCCGGAACGGCCGCGACCGGAACGTACCGGTACCAGAAGGGCAGCGCGGTCAGCAGGACCACGCCCGGATACCGCGACCAGTCCGTTCCGTCCCCGTCGCCCCGGACCACCGAACCGGCCCCCGGCGCGGCCCCGATCCCGAACAGGAGGACGTACGCCGCCACCACCAGGGCAGCCAGGATCCAGCCGCCCAGGACCGGGGCGAGCACGGCCGGGACCCCTGCCTTCCGCCACCGTTCGGCCTCGGCCGCCGGCCAGACGGCGACCCCGCCGGACAGCCGGGAGACCGTGCCGTTTCCGGCCACGGACCAGGTGACGGAACCGCCGTCGGGCAGGATCTCGGGCGGCAGATGCTTGATGTGATACGACGTCACCGGTCCACCGCCGCGCACCCGCGTATGCCCACGCCGCCGCCCATGCCGCACGCCCCCCGACGCTCGCTCCCCCGTGTGCTTCCCCGCCAGTCTGCCCACGACGGTCCTCCGCGACACAGCGGAGAGCGCTTTCCGGCCAAGCATTCCGGTCCGGTAACAACGCCCTCACCATCCGCCACAGCCCTTTAGGGTTCCTCACAGTTGCCCCTTGAACATGTTCAAGG
>MUNB01000446.1 GCA_002154345.1 Streptomyces griseus | reverse complement strand
CGTCGCGCGGGCGCGTGGTGTCGGGCGTCGCGCGGGCGCGTGGTGTTTCGGGCGTGTCTCCGGCGGGGTCGGGGGAGTTGGGCACGGTACGACGACGCCGTGCCGCTCGCTTGTGTTCCCCGCGGCCCCGACGCCGCGCTCCCCGCTCAGCTCCGCCGCCCTGCCCCCGCTCGCCGCTCCCTCGCCCCGGAGGTGCCCCTCGTGCGCCAGTTGTCCGCCCCTGTCCGCTGGGCCGCCGTCACCGCCCTGACGATCGCCGCGTCCACCGGCTGCATGAGCGTCGGCGAGGACGGCGCCGGAGGGCCCGGTCCCGCCCGCTCCGCCGGTCCGAAGGGCTCCGCCGCCGATCCGGCCGGGGACACGGTTCCCGGCTCCGGGCAGGCCGGGGGGCGCGGCGGGGGCGCCCACCCGCACTCGGACCGGGGCGCCCCCGGGAGCAGCCCGAGTCCGGACGCCTCCGGTGCCGCGCCGTCGGTCACCCCCAAGGGCTCGCGCCCCGAGCCCGGTGCTCCGGTGCCCACCCGGGGCGGCCCGCAGCCCTCGCCGACCCCCTCGACGCCGGGGCCGGGGGAGCCGCCGCCGACCACCCCGGAGCCGCCGGTCCCGCCGACGCCGGACCCGGACCCGGAGCCCGAGCCGGAGCCGACCGATCCGCCGGAGCCGCCCCCCTCGGCCTCGCCCGCCGCGCAGCTGCGGGCCCATGCGATGAGCGGACCGGAGGGCGCCGGGCCGTTGCGGACCCCGGAGGCATCGCCGCAGGTGGGGCCGGTGTAGCCGGGGTCACAGTGAGGGTGGTTTGCGCAAGGTGGGTGAGAGTGCGTATGGTGGTAGATCGTTTGATCCCATTGCCCGGCGCCGACACAGAAGAGCGCCGTGTGGCGCGTACTCTCCCTTGCCGTGGCTGGACCGCATTGAGGCGGTCGAAATTGCGAATCACGGAGTTATGGGCGCGTGCCGAGACTCCGGAAGGTTTCGCATTTCGCATGTCAATTTCCAGTTCTGACCACACCGTCATGCCCGAGAACGTCGACAACGCCGCGCTCGCCGAGCTCGTCGAGTCCGCCGTGACCGAGGCCCCCGCCGGCGCCACCGCCCCGGCCGCCGAGAAGACTGTCGTCGAGAAGACTGTCGTCGAGGAGCCCGCCGTCGCCGAGAAGTCCGTCGCGGACTTCATCACCGACGCGGACCCGCAGGCCGAGGCCCCCGAGACCGCTGACGCCCCCGAGGCCGAGGCGTCCGAGACCCCCGCCGAGCCGACCGTCACCTTCGGCGACCTGGGCCTGCCCGAGGGCATCGTCCGCAAGCTCGCGCAGAACGGTGTGACCACGCCCTTCCCGATCCAGGCGGCGACCATCCCGGACGCCCTGGCCGGCAAGGACATCCTCGGCCGCGGCCGTACGGGCTCCGGCAAGACGCTCTCCTTCGGTCTGCCGACCCTGGCCGCCCTGTCCGGTGGCCGCACCGAGAAGAAGAAGCCCCGCGCCGTCATCCTCACCCCGACCCGTGAGCTCGCGATGCAGGTCGCGGACGCGCTCCAGCCGTACGGCGATGTGCTCGGCCTCAAGATGAAGGTCGTCTGCGGCGGTACGTCGATGGGCAACCAGATCTACGCGCTGGAGCGCGGTGTCGACGTCCTCGTCGCCACTCCGGGCCGGCTGCGCGACATCATCAACCGTGGCGCCTGCTCCCTGGAGGACGTCCAGGTCGCCGTCCTCGACGAGGCCGACCAGATGTCGGACCTGGGCTTCCTGCCCGAGGTCACCGAGCTGCTCGACCAGGTCCCGGCCGGCGGTCAGCGGATGCTCTTCTCCGCCACCATGGAGAACGAGATCGGCACGCTGGTCAAGCGTTACCTCTCCAACCCGGTGACGCACGAGGTCGACAGCGCCCAGGGCAACGTCACGACCATGTCGCACCACGTCCTCGTCGTGAAGCCGAAGGACAAGGCGCCGGTCACGGCCGCCATCGCCGCCCGCAAGGGCCGCACCATCATCTTCGTCCGCACCCAGCTGGGCGCGGACCGCATCGCCGAGCAGCTCATCGAGTCGGGCGTGAAGGCCGACGCGCTGCACGGCGGCATGACCCAGGGCGCCCGTACGCGGGTCCTGGAGGACTTCAAGAAGGGGTACGTCAACGCGCTCGTCGCGACCGACGTCGCCGCCCGCGGTATCCACGTCGACGGCATCGACCTGGTCCTGAACGTGGACCCGGCCGGTGACCACAAGGACTACCTGCACCGCTCGGGCCGTACCGCCCGCGCCGGCAAGTCCGGTGTCGTGGTCTCGCTGGCGCTCCCGCACCAGCGCCGCCAGATCTTCCGCCTGATGGAGGACGCGGGCGTCGACGCCTCGCGCCACATCGTCCAGGGCGCGGGCGTCTTCGAGCCGGAGGTCGCCGAGATCACCGGCGCCCGTTCGCTCACAGAGGTCCAGGCCGACTCCGCGAACAACGCCGCCAAGCAGGCCGAGCGCGAGGCCGCCGACCTGACGAAGCAGCTGGAGCGCGTCCAGCGCCGCGCCGTCGAGCTGCGCGAGGAGGCCGACCGCCTGGTCGCCCGCGCCGCACGCGAGCGGGGCGACGACCCTGAGGCCGCGGTGGCCGAGGTCGCCGCCGAGGCGGAGGCCGCCCTGGTGGCCGCCATCTCCGTCCCCGAGCAGCCGGCCGCCCGCGACGAGCAGCGCCGCGACGAGCGGGGCAACTACGAGCGCCGCGACAACCGCGGTGGCGACCGTGGCGGTTACCGCGGCAACGACCGCCGTGACGACCGCTCCTCCGGTGGCTTCCGTTCCGGTGGCGACCGCCGCGACGACCGTGGCGGCCGTCCGTTCGAGCGTCGTGACAACGAC
>MUNB01000445.1 GCA_002154345.1 Streptomyces griseus | reverse complement strand
ATCTCCGCCAGGGCCTCGCCGGATCCGGCGAGGCCCTGGCGGAGATCCTGATCAAGGGTGCCTTCGACGGTGACTGGTCCACCAGCTGGACCACCTTCGTCGGCGCGGGAGTGAGCAGCCAGGTCGAGTCCACGCTCTCCGACACGGCTCTGAACAGTGGTGCCGAACTGCGCCATGTCATCGACAAGTTGCGCGTCCAGCCGCCGCCGACCGTCTCCTCGGGCGATGTCGGTGCGCCCGGATCCGGGGAATCCGCCGGCGCCGAGGACTCCCGCGGTCCCTCGCGTACGGAGGGAAGCGATGGCGGGGGCAGCACCGGCGGCGCCGGACGTGGCACGCCGCCGCCGCTCGCCCAGCAGACCACGGGCCACAGCGACCTCGTCGGCAGCGAGCCGCCGCCTTACGTCAGGGACGGTTCCACACCGTTCAGCTCCGCACCGCCCCCGTACAGCAGTCCGGCGCCTCCGGCGTACACCCCGGGCCCGATGCCGGTCACCGCGGCCGAGAACGAGCTCTGGCAGCAGGTCCACAGCGGCCCGGTGGAGCTGCGCGAGCAGGTGCTGCGCGATCTGGCGGCGCTGCGGGGCGGCCAGACCCCGGATGCTGCGGAGATAGAAATCCGCGGTCGTCTTCAGGACGGCCTGTCGGGCATTCCCGAGGTACGGGTGGTGCCGGGCGACAGCTCCCCGGCCACCCAGGTGGACACCGACGAGGTCCGCCGTGCTCTCGGCGGTTTCGACACCCAGGTCACCATCGACCGCCCGGCCACCGTCGGCTCCCCGGGGCCGAGCGGCGGCCCGGTCGAGGGCGGTGCGCCGGTCGGCGAGAACGTACCGGTGAGGGGCGATGCGTCGGTCGACGGGCCCGTGTCCGTCGGCGGGACCGGTCCGGACCCGGCGGTTCAACGGGACGGGAGCGACGTCGGCCTCGGTGACGTCTCCGGCATGAGCCGGGACAGTTCCGGCCCGGACGTCCTGGAAGAGACCGGAGGCCGGAAGGCTGACCCCGGTCTCGTCTCCCCGGCGGACGGCACCCCGGAGCAGTCGGACGCACCCACCGCGCCTCATCCGGACGCCGTCGCCACGGACCGGCCCGCCGATCCGACGACGGGCTCCGCCGCCGACGCGGACACGTCGCCCTCCGACGGCTCCGCCACCGCCGGGACGCCCCTCGGCGAGGCACGAGGCGGCGCGTCGGATGCGGATCTCGCGGACGGCTCGACCGAGGGGAGCGGGCGCACCGATCCCGTGTCCGGTGGGACGGAAGGCGTGCCCGTCGCCCCCGCGGCCAACGCCGCTCCGGGGCAGAGCGGTTCCGCCCGGCCAGGAGGCGCCCCCACCACCGCGAGCCCTCCTGCCGCGGGACCCTCGACCGGTCCGGCCCAGGGCACGCGCACCCCGGACGCCACCCCTTCCGCGGACGGCCCCGGGACCACCACCACCGAGGGCGCGACGCAGACCACGGACGAGGACCACTCCACGCGGACCGTTGCCGACGACGCCCCTCGCCCCGGCTCCGACCCGTCCCGGTCGAGTGACGTCGACACCTCCCGGGCCACGGACCTGAACGTGACCACGGACTCCGGTCCGTCCGCCCCACCGTCGAAACCGAGCACGGTCGGCTCGTTCGCCGACCCCGCGGGCCAGGGTCCCGACAGCGCCGTCACCGACGTCAGGACGGCGCCTGACACGTCCCGGGAGACGGGGAGCACGACGGCTCCGTCGCTGACGATCGTGGTCTCCGACGCGGAACCGCCGGGGGAGGGGACGCCGGAGTCGGCCACGCTGCTCGACGCGGCGGGAACCGACCGGGTCGTGGTGCTCGGCCCCGTGACCACGGCTGACGGCACCGGCCCGGTACGCGCCGCCGTCGAGGTGACCCGCGAGGCACCGGGCGCTCCGGTGCGGGTCCGTCCTCTCACCGGGCCCGGCACCGCCGCGACCGCGGACGGCACGGTCTTCCCCGGCGCGGATGTGCTGCGTCCGTTGGCCGACGCCTTCGGACCGGCGCCCCGCCCCGCCCCGCCCAGCAG
>MUNB01000444.1 GCA_002154345.1 Streptomyces griseus | reverse complement strand
CGAGGGCCTCGGACATCGCCCGGGACACGGCGCGCCGGACCAGCCCGTCGCGCAGCGGCTCCACCAGATCGGCGAGCCGCCCGAACACCCCGCGTGCGGCGAGCACGGCGGGCAGTACGGCGACGGCGGCGACGGCCAGCCAGAGGAGACCGGTCAGCGGGCGGGCGGCGAGGAAGCCGTCGTCGAGCGCGCGGGCGACGCCGTACCCGCTGAGGAAGGTCTGCGCGAACTCCAGCAGGGACCAGCCGGCCAGCCGCAGGATCACGCCGGTGCGGGCCCGCAGGAAGGGGCGCGCCTCGCGGACGACCCGGCGGAGCGGGGCGTCACGCGGTGCCTCACGTGAGGCTTCACGCGGTGCCTCGGTCGAGGCGTCACGCGGTGCCTCACTTGTGGCGTCGCGTGGTGCCTCACTTGTGGCGTCGCGTGGTGCCTCACCTGGCGTGGGTGCCTTGCCCGGCGCGAGGGCCTGGCGCAGGGCGTCGTGTTCGGGGCGGGCCTCGTCGTGCGTCATCGGGTCTCCGCCTCCGCTCCGGACCGCTCCGCGTGCTCGCCCGGTGGGGTGCCGCGGAAGACCGCGCGGTAGTCCGGGTCGGCCCACAGCTCCTCGTGGCGGCCCGTCGCGCGGAGCCGGCCGTCCTCCAGCCAGGCGACCCGGTCCGCCCGCGCGGCCGAGGAGAGCCGGTGGGCGACGATGATCCGGGTGCAGCGGCCGGCCCGGGCGTCCAGGGCGCGGCGGACGTGGTGCTCGGTCACGGTGTCGAGGCTGGACAGCGCGTCGTCCAGGATCATCAGGCGGCCCGGATGGGCGAACGCACGTGCCAAACCGAGGCGTTGGCGTTCGCCGCCGGAGAGCGGGGCGTCGGCGACCGGGGTCGCGTAGCCGTACGGGAGCAGCGCGACGAACCCGTCGGCGCGGGCCGCGCGGGCGGCTTCGCGTACGGCTTCGGGCGACGCGGTCCCGGGTCCGTACGCGATCGTGTCCTCGACGGTGGCGCCGAGGAGGGCGGGGCGGGCGAAGGCGTACGCCACCTCGCGGCGCAGCCGGGCCGGTTCCATGGCGTCCAGCGGCACGCCGTCCAGCAGCACGCTGCCGGTGTCCGGGTCGAGCAGCCGCCCGGCGACCGCGGCGAGCTGCGACTTGCCGGAGCCGGAGCGCCCGACGACGGCGAGCGACGTGCCGCCGGGGACGGTGAGGTGGACGCCGGTCAGCAGCGGGCCGCCGTCCGACTCGACGCCGACGTCCCGGAGTTCGAGGTGTCCGGGGGCGTCGGGCACCGGGCCCAGGCCGCGGTGCGGCAGCGGGGCGAGGGTGAGGAGGGGGCCGAGGCTGCGGGCGGCGGCGCGGCTGCGGGCGAGGGAGCCGAGCGCGCCGGTGAGGGCGCCGATGCCGACGGCGAGGCTCGCGTAGCGGGACGCGGCGACCAGGTCGCCGACGCCGATCGCGCCCGCGCCGAGCCGGAGTCCGGCGACCGCGAGGACCAGCAGCATGAGCAGGGGCAGCAGGAGTCCGCTGCGGCCGACGGCCCGCCCGTACACCGTCCAGGTGCGCCGGCCGTGTTCGGCGAGCGCGGTCAGGGGTTCCAGGACGCGGCGGTGTTCGCGGGCGCCGGTGCGGGCGGCGCGGATGGTGTCGGCGCCGTCCAGGGCCTCGGTGAGCCGGTGGGCGATGAGCGACTGGGCGCGCTGGTAGTCGGCCCCGGCGTCGGCGGTCCGGCGGGTGAAGGCGCGCAGCAGCGCGACGAGGAGGGGGGCGCCCAGGAGGAGCGCGGCGGCCGTCCAGACGTCGATGAGGAGGAGGCCGACGATCGCGCCGAGCGGGAGCAGGACGCCCGCGACGGCTCCGGCGGCGGTGACGGGCGCGGCGGCGGCGTCGGCGGTGCGGGCGGTGAGCCGGGCGGTGAGGTCGCCGGAGGGCAGCGCGAGGGCGCGGCGGGGTTCGGCGGCCAGGAGCCGGGCGGCGGTGCGGGTACGCAGGGACGCGGTGAGTTCGGCGGTGGTGGTCGTGCCGGTCACCGCGGCCGCCGCGTCGAACCCGGTCTCGGCGAGGGTCAGGGCGGCGCAGAGCAGCAGCCAGGTCCAGGGCACGGGGCCGCCGGTCACGAGCCGGTCGACGGTGTGGCCGAGGGCGGCGGGCAGGGCGAGGGCGGCGAGCGCCCCGCCGGTGGAGCAGAGGAGGAGCCCGAGGAGGGCGGCCGGGTGGAGCCGGGCGAGCCGCCGGGCGCCGGCGGCGGACGCCGTGCCCGGGCGTGGGTGCTGCCGCACGGGGTCGCCTTTCCTGTTCCTGCGGGCACGTGGCCGGCCGGCCCGCCGGTGAGGATCACCCGCGGGCCGGCCGGAGCGGGTCACGGGGTGCAGAGGACCACGCTGAGGGAGCTGTACTCACAGACCAGCAGCGAGACCTGGCTGCCCGTGGCGAGCTCGCCGAAGGTGTCCTCGGCCGGGGTGTCCATCGCCTGGAGGTCGAGAAGCGCCATGATGTGTCCTTTCGGGGACGGTTGGTGGTGCTTGGCGGTGGTGCTAGAACGACCCCGGGTGGGGCCGGTCCGACGACCCCTGGCGGGGCCGGTTCGGGGGGCCGCTCGCGCGGCCGGGGTGCGCCGCCGGAGCGGCGGGCGGGACAGGCGGTCCGGCGGGCAGGAAGGGCAGTCCGGTGGGTCGCCCGGACGCGGCGCCCAGGGCGAGCAGCGCGCCGGCGGTCCCGGTGGCCAGGTCCATCGACAGCCGCATCAACTGTTCGCCGGGGAAGGCGAGTCCGTCGCCGTACGCCACGGCGTGGCTGCCCAGCAGCTCGGTGTGGCGGGCGGTCGCGCAGGCCCGGTCGGCCGCGTCGCACAGCGGGGTGGCCGCGAGGTGCAGCAGGAGCCCGGCCGAGCCGCGGAGCAGCCCGGGCTGGACGTAGAAGGCGGAGCGCGCGGCCGGCAGGAGGGCGCGGCCCGCCGCTTCGAGCTCGGGGTCCGGGCGGTGGGCGAGGTAGGCGTCGATGACGGCCGCGATCCCGGCGCTGCCCGAACCGAGGTACGGCATCAGCCGCTTGCCCTCGACGACGAGGAGTTCGCCGTCGTCCCCGGCCCGGCACCGTTCCACGTCGCGGCGCAGGGCGGTGGCCGCCAGGCCGAGCAGGGCGGCGTCGCCGGTGGTCGCGTACCGGCGTATCAGCAGCAGGGCGATGCCGCTCGCGCCGTGCAGCAGTCCGGTGCGGGGTGACGGCGGTCCGTCGACGAGCGCGCGGACGGCGAGGGCGGTGCAGCGGGCCGCGGCGGCGGACAGCGCCGGGGCGTCGGCGGCGCGGGCGGTGCGGGCCAGGTCGTCGAGGGCGAGGCCGATGCCCGCGTACCCGTTGTGGAGGCCGGGTGCGAGGCCCTCCAGCGGCTGGTCGAGGATGATCCGGAGGAGGTCGGCGGCCTCGGCGGTGCGGCCGATCCGGTGGAGGGTCCAGGCGATGCCGGTGAGTCCGTCGTAGAAGCCGAGCGGGCTGCCGGAGGCCGGGTCCTTGGCGTGCCGCAGGAGCCAGTCCTCGGCCGGTCCGCACGGTGGGGCGCCCGCCTCGTGGAGGGCGTAGAGCACGCCGGCCGCGCCGTACGCGAAGGACTGGCCGCCGGTGGCCGTGGCGAACTGGGCGATGTCGCCGGGGAAACAGCGGTCCTCGCGCTCGGGTGTGCAGGAGGCGGTGATGGCCCGGACCATCGCGTCACGGCTGCGCGGCCAGTCGCCGAGGTCGGGTACGGAAGCGGGGGCGGAAGTGCGAACCGAAGCAGAAGGCCGGGCGGCGGGCTCCCCCGTGTCGCGCCCCGTGTCGCGCAGGATCTCCTCGACCGCCGGCCGCAGCGCCTCCTCCGTGACCGGGAAAGCGCGGGCGATGTCCCGTGCGAGCCCGGCGGCCTTCGTACGGTCGATGCCGAACAGCGTGGTGAGCGGCAGATACAGGGCGAGCCGCAGACAGGCGAGCGCATAGCGGTCGATGTCGGGGCCGCGCCGGTCGGGCGGGGCGACGAAGGCCGGGTTGGCGACGATCTGACGGCGGCGCTCGGCGGCCGGGGAGGCGGCCTCGAAGTCGAGCAGGACGATCCGCCCGGCCTCCTCGTCGACCATGACGTTGCTCATGTGCAGATCGCTGATGACGATGCCCCGGGCGTGCACCGCCTCGACGGCGCGTTCGACCTGCCCGTACAACTCCTCGGCCCAGGCCGCGTGTTCGGCGAGCAGTTCGGGCGAAGGGTGCTGCCGGGCGAGCGGGAAGCGGCGGGCGAAGGCGGTGTTGAGGGTGGTGCCGGGGATGTACTGGAGGACCAGGAAGTGATGGTCGCCGACCTCGAACACGTCCCGGACGGCCGGTACGCAGTCCAGCCCGGCCAGTTGCTCCAGCGCGGTCCGCTCCCGCTCAAGACGGGCCACGGCGTCCGCCCCGTCGGCGGCCAGACCGGCGTACGGGCGGGCCTCCTTGAGGACGACCTGCTCGCCGGTACGGGTGTCGCGGCCGAGGTAGACCCCGCCGCCGTTGGAGAAGTGCAGCGCCTTCTCCACGGTGTACGGGAGGTCCGCGAGGCCCACGGCGGAACGGGCCTCCAGGTGCGGCATCAGGAAGCCGGGCGGGGTCACCCAGGAGGGGACGCGGAAGGCCGGGCCCCGGTCGTCGGGGACGAGCCGGCCCTGCGGATCGGCGACGGCGGGCACGGGCCGCCCGTCCGGACCGGAGCAGAAGCGGGCGGCGAACGCGCCGTACCGGGTGTGCACGGGGCCGTTCCCGCAGCGCAGGTCGCTCAGGATGTAGGGGCCGTGCTCTCCGTCGAGCAGCACCGTCAGGGCGGTGCACACCTCGGGGAACGCCTCGTCGGACGGCGGGTAGACGGTGATGAACTTGCCACTGCCCGCCCGGTCGGCGTACTTGGCGTTCCGCAGGGCCAACAGCCCGGGCTTCGGCAGGCACTTGAAGGCCAGCCGGTGTTCCAGGCAGTGGGCGACGACCCGGTCGAGCACGGAGGACGCGTTGTCGAGGGCGGCCGAGACATGGATCTTCCAGCCCTGCGGCGGCAGGCGCAGCCCGTCGGGGCTGTACGCGAGCCAGTCGCCGCGCCGGGAGCGGGTCCACCCCTGGGGTACGGGGCCACGGACGGCCGCGTAGAACGAGCTCTCCTCGTCGACGGCCCCGTCCGGTCCGGGGGAACGGTGAGGTGCGTCGTAGAAGCGGCGGTCCGCCTGGCAGTACGCGGCGTACTCCGGATTCACGCACGGTCCCCTCGCTCGGTTCGTTCGCGGCGAGAGAGAAATTGTCACAACGACGAGGGCTGCCCATAGTCACTGTTGTCACGACTCGTACATGCGCCCACCTGCGCACCGGGCATGCGGAGCGCACCGTACTCATGTGCGCTTGCGCTGATCGCCCAGCTGCGGACGGGTGTGGGCCCGGAGCGGCCGGGGGCGTGCGCGGGGCGCTTCCAGCCCTCGTCAACGGGCTCCGCGCACCACCACGTCCCCCGCCTCCGTACGGAAATAGAGCACGGAGCGGCCCGCCCGGCGGCGGCGCACCAGCCCGGCGTCCAGCAGGATCCGCAGATGGCGGCCGACCGAGCCCAGCCCCTGGCCGGTCAGGGCGACGAGCTGCGTCGTACTGAGCGGAGAGACCAGCAGCACCAGGACGGCCGCCCGCGCCGGGCCGATCAGCGCGCCCAGGGCCGCGGGCGCGGGTACGGGCCCGCGTCCGGTCTCGGCGAGCGCGCCGGAGCACGGGTACACCAGCCCGTACCGGTACGGAATGTCCCAGCAGACCCAGCACCGGTACGGGGTGACGGGGATGAACAGCAGCTGTGCGCCGCCCAGTTCGCGGGGCAGGTTGTCGTGGGTGTTGATCTGGAGCCGGCTGTCGCCCAGCCAACGGACGCCGGGGCTCATGCCGTTCAGTGCCTCGGCCCAGCCGCCGCGCCCCAACTGCGTGGCGCGGGCGATCACATCGGCCTCCAGGATCCGCCGCCGCCTCGGCCAGTCGGGCAGCACGGTGTGCGTCCAGACCCACTCCACGAGGTCGGCGGCGCGCTCGGCCAGGTCGTCCCGGTCCAGCGCGGCGGGCAGCGGTCCGCCCAGCGTGTCGGCCAGGTCGGCGCGGGCCCGGGCGGACGGGGTGGCCCGGATCCGCGCGAGCTCCTCGGCGAAGGAGGACGGGGGCCGGCCGGGCGGGGCGGGGTCGGGCGC
>MUNB01000443.1 GCA_002154345.1 Streptomyces griseus | reverse complement strand
CGTGATCCTGGAGCCGGACGCCATCGCCCTCTCCGACTGCCTCGCCGCCACCGAGCGGGCCGCCCGCTTCGCCTCGCTGGCCCGCGCCGGACGCACCCTGCGCACCGCGAACCCGCAGGCCAGGGTCTACTTCGACGGCGGCCACTCGGGCTGGCACACCCCCGCGAAACAGGCCGCGGCGCTCCGGGCCGCCGGAGCGGCCACCAGCGGCGACGGCATCTTCACCAACGTGTCCAACTTCCACCGCACCGCCGACGAGACCGCCTACGCCCGCCGGGTGCTCGCCGCGCTCGGCGGCCCGCCCGGCCTCGGCGCGGTCGTCGACACCAGCCGCAACGGCAACGGAGCGCCCGCCGCCGGCCAGTGGTGCGACCCGGCGGGCCGGGCCCTGGGACAGACCCCGACGACCCGGACGGGCGAGGCCCGGATCGACGCGTATCTCTGGGTGAAGCTGCCGGGGGAGTCCGACGGCTGCTCGGGCGCGGCGGGCTCCTTCACCCCGGAGTACGCCTACGCCCTGGCCACGGGCTGATCCACTGGCCGGCCCATCTGCTGACCGGCCTCAGGACTTCCCGGGTCCGGCGGCCGGTCCCTCGGACCCGGTGGCGTCCTCGTCGTACGCCGAGGTGCCCGAATCCAGCAGCGGTTCCTGCGTCTTGAGGTGCGCCGGGGCGAAGGCCCGCAGCACGTGGTAGCCGGTGATCACGACGATCGTGCCGAGCGCGATGCCGCCCAGCTCGAAGTTGTCGGTGATCTTCAGGCCGACCCCGCCGACGCCGATGATGATGCCCGCCGCCGCAGGGACGAGGTTGAGCGGATTGCGCAGGTCCACCCGGCCGTTGAGCCAGATCTGCGCGCCGAGCAGGCCGATCATCCCGTACAGGATCACGGTGATCCCGCCGAGCACCCCGCCCGGGATCGCGGCGACGACCGCGCCGAACTTCGGGCACAGGCCGAAGAGCAGCGCGAAGCAGGCCGCCGCCCAGTAGGCGGCCGTGGAGTAGACGCGGGTCGCGGCCATCACGCCGATGTTCTCGGAGTACGTGGTGTTGGGCGGCCCGCCGACGGCGGTGGAGAGCATGGAGGCCGCGCCGTCCGCCGCGATGGCGGTGCCGAGCTTGTCGTCCAGCGAGTCGCCGGTCATCTCGCCCACGGCCTTCACATGCCCGGCGTTCTCGGCGACCAGCGCGATCACCACGGGCAGCGCCACCAGGATCGCGGACCACTCGAAGGCGGGCGCGTGGAAGGACGGCAGCCCGATCCAGTCGGCCTGCCCGACGGCCGAGAGATCCAGGCGCCAGTGGTCGACGGCCTCCGCCCCGCCCGCCGGAGAGTGGATCTTCCCGAAGACCAGGTCCAGCACCCAGGAGAGTACGTAGCCGAAGACCAGCCCCAGGAAGATCGCGATCCGGGAGAGGAACCCGCGCAGACACACCACGGCGAGCCCGGTGAACAGCATCACCGCGAGCGCCGTCCACTGGTCCTGCGGCCAGTACGTGGAAGCGGTCACCGGCGCCAGGTTGAAGCCGATCAGCATCACGACCGCGCCCGTCACCACCGGCGGCATCGCCGCGTGGATGATCCGCGCGCCGAACCGCTGCACCGCCAGACCCACCAGGAACAGGGCGGCGCCGACCACCAGCACCGCGCCCGTGACGGTCGCGCTGTCGCCGCCGCTCGCCCGGATCGTGGCCGCGACGCCGACGAAGGAGAGCGAGCAGCCCAGATAGCTGGGCACCCGGCCCTTGGTCGCCAGCAGGAAGATCGCGGTCGCGACACCGGACATCATGATCGCGAGGTTCGGATCGAGGCCCATCAGGACCGGGGCGACGAACGAGGCCCCGAACATCGCCACCACGTGCTGGGCGCCGAGTCCGAACGTACGGGGCCAGGAGAGCCGCTCGTCGGGGCGCACCACCGCCCCGGGCGCGGGTGTCTTCCCGTCGCCGTGCAAGGTCCAGCGCACGCCGAGGCTCATGGTTGCTCCCTGAAGGTCTGCTCGGTGTGCCGGCCGGTCCGCGATCGGGACTTCGGTGTTCACCTGCGGAAAAAGATCAGCGCCATGGTAGTGGTGCGGCGAGCGGCGGCCGCGCGGAGGTCACCCGCCGCGCGCCGCCGTACCGCGTTCCCGTCGCCGTACCCCTCACGCGCCTCCCGGTTTCCTCGGCCGTACGCCTCCCGCCGCCGCGCACACCGACCGCCCCGGTCAGCTCCCGGCCGCGCTCTTCGTCGTCGTACCGCCGCCCACCGCCGAGCCGGTGACCTTGCGATCGGCCGACCTCAGCACTCCGGCGCCCAGCACCAGGCCGAAGGCCAGCGCCGTCACCACGCCGAACGACACCACCAGCGAGGTCGCCTCGGCCAGCGAGCCGATCGCGGAGGGGGCGATGAGGCCCGAGGTGTACGTGATGGTGGCGACGCCCGCGATGGCCTGGCTCGGGTTCGGTCCGCTGCGCCCCGCCGCGGCGAAGGCCAGCGGGACCACGACCGCCACGCCGAGGCCCAGCAGCCCGAAGCCGCACATCGCGGCCGCCGGGCCGGGCGAGAACACGACCAGCAGCCCGCCGGCGGTGGCCAGCAGCCCACCGGTGCGCACCGTGCGGACCGCGCCGAACCGGTCGACGATCCGGTCCCCGGCGATCCGGGCCACCGCCATCGTCAGCGCGAACGCCGTGGTGGACGCCGCCGCGAGACCGTCGGAGCTGTCCAGGACGTCCCGCAGATAGACCGCGGACCAGTCCAGGCTCGCCCCTTCGGCGAACACCGCGCAGAACCCGATCGCCCCGATGACCAGGGCCGACTTGGGCGGCAGCGTGAAGCGCGGCGGCGGCTCCTCCTCCGGAGCGCTCTGGAGATCGAGGACGCCCCGGCAGGCGATCAGCCCCAGCACGGTGAGCGCCACCGCGGCGACGAGGTGGTGGAGACGGGCGTCGGTCCCGGTGTGGGCGGCGACCGTGCCCGCCGCCGAACCGATCAGCGCGCCCACGCTCCACATGCCGTGCAGCCCCGACATGATCGACTTGTCGAGACGGTTCTCCACCTCGACGCCCAGGGCGTTCATCGCGACATCGGACATGCCCGCCGTCGCCCCGTAGACGAACAGCGCCGCGCACAGGGTGACCAGGCTCGGTGCGAGGGCGGGCAGGATCAGCGCCAGTGTCCACAGCGTCAGCAGCCCCCGCAGGGCGGTCCGCGCCCCGAACCGGTGACTGATCCGGCCGGCCAGCGGCATCGCGATCGACGCGCCGATCGCCGGGAAGGCCAGCGCCAGACCGAGCTGGCCCGCGCTCACCCCGGCGTGGTCCTGGATCCACGGCACCCGGGTCGCGAAGCTGCCGGTCACCGCCCCGTGCACGGTGAAGACCGCGGCGACGGCGATCCGCGCCCGCTTCACCTGTGGCGCGCTGTAGACCGTGACGGTCGGGTCGTTCGTCATGCCGTCGTGTCCCTCCCCTGGGAATGCTCGGGTGCCGGCCGTCCCGGCGTTCTCCGTGCGGCGATGCGTGGCGTAAACTATCAGGAACCCTGCCTGATAAATAGTCGTTACTTCGCGCCCGGAGAACGCCCGGGAGAACG
>MUNB01000442.1 GCA_002154345.1 Streptomyces griseus | reverse complement strand
CTGAACGGGCGGCCCGGCTGGGCGGCGGCCTGCGCGGTCGTGCTGCTGTTCGCGGTGGTGGACCTCGGCGTGATCACGTACCGCATGCGCCAGGGCCCGCACTACCAGCCGGGCCGCCCGTTCAGCGCGAAGGCCACCAGGCCGAAGAGCGCCCAGGCCATTCCCCACAGGCTCAGCCAGAGCCGCATCCGCAGCGGACTGCGTGCGGTCACGGGTTCACTCCCCGTACGCATGGCGATCACCTCACTCACCAGCATGGACCCACCCGGCGGCGGACGGAACAGCGGCAGGGCGGGGAGACGGAACAGCGGCGGGGCGGGGAACCGTGCCCGGCGGCGGCTCGTTCGTCCGGCATGGGCGAATCACTGGTACGCGAGGGGTATGCGGGGACCGGTCCCGGAGCGATCACACCGGACGGGTGCGCGGTGGAGCTGTACCGCCGGCTGGCCGTCGGCGAGGAGCCGGACGTGATCGCGGGTGTGGCCCCCGCCGGTGCGAGCATCCTGGAGCTGGGCTGCGGGGCGGGCCGGGTGACGCACCCGCTCGTGCGGCGCGGCTTCGACGTGACGGCGGTGGACGAGTCGCCGGAGATGCTGGAGCAGATCGTCGGGGCGCGCACGGTGCGCAGCCCCATCGAGTCGCTGGACCTGGGCGACGAGCGGTTCGACGTGGTGCTGCTCGGCTCCTTCCTGGTCCACGCGGGCGAGCACCGGGTGCGCGACGGAATGCTGCGCGTCTGCCGGGCCCATGTGCGGGGCGACGGGATCGTCCTCGTCCAGCGCGAGGGCGTGGCGCACCGCTCGGAGCTGCCGTGGGAGCGGACCGACCCGTCCGGCGGGCTGGTCCGGATCGTCTCCGCCGATCCGGTGGGCGACGGCGTGCGCTCGGTGCGCGCGGAGTATCACTTCGACGACGCGCGGTGGACGCAGACCTTCCTGTCGCGGGAGCTGTCCGACGCGGACCTCGCCGGGTATCTGGCGGCGGCCGGACTCACCGTGGACCGCACCCTCACCGACGACGGCACCTGGCTGCTGGCCCGCCCCGCGCTCTGACCGGCCGTGGCGCTCCTCGGCGCGGGCGCTGCTCAGTGCACGAAGCTGTAGCTGCGCCACGGGCCGCTGCCCGGCGCCGTCACATCGCTGAACCTGGTCGGCACATAGGTCGTCCCGCCGCCCGTGCAGTTCCGCGTGCGGTAGAGGATCACGTCGACCAGCGTCCCGTTCTCCACCTCGTGGGCTCCCGCCGGGGCGATCCGGTGGCAGCCGCGTACCGACGGGCTGTTCACCTGCAGCACCGCTTCGCGCTCCGTCGTGTACGTCACCGGGCCCACGGCGGTGCGACCGAGCCCGGAGCAGCCCGTGGCGGCGAGAGCGAGGAGCGTGGCACCGGCGGCGATCCCGAGGCGGCGTCGGCGGTGAACGGTGGCGGTCACGGACATGGGCGGGTCCTCGTCTGCTCGTCCGGTGCTCGTCCGGCGATCGGTACGTCGGGAAGACGTGCTGGCGCTGGCCACCCTGCCCGCCAGGGACCGGCCCGGCATCCTGTGCGCGGCCGACCGGGCGAGCGGCCGTCCGACGGAGACGCGACGAGAGTTCACCAGGTGCTCATGACGGGCATAAAATAATAAAAGGTGCTATGTGGGCGCGTGGGTGTCCGCTCCCTTCCTCCCAGGGGGTCGTCATGGCTCAGGAATTGGTGATCGCGTTGGTGGCGGTGCTCTGCGCCGCGGCGCTCTACGTGGCGTCGGCGGCGCGGGTGATCCGCCAGTACGAGCGGGGCGTCGTGCTGCGGCTGGGCCGGCTGCGGGAGGACGTGCGGCGGCCGGGCTTCACGATGGTCGTGCCGGGCATCGACCGGCTGCGCAAGGTCAACATGCAGATCGTCACCATGCCGGTGCCCGCCCAGGACGGCATCACCCGGGACAACGTCACCGTCCGCGTGGACGCCGTCATCTACTTCAAGGTGGTCGACCCGACGAACGCCGTGATCGCGGTGGAGGACTACCGGTTCGCGGTCTCGCAGATGGCCCAGACCTCGCTCCGGTCGATCATCGGCAAGAGCGATCTGGACGATCTGCTGTCCAACCGCGAGAAGCTGAACCAGGGGCTGGAGGTCATGATCGACAGTCCGGCGGTCAGCTGGGGCGTACAGATCGACCGGGTGGAGATCAAGGACGTCTCGCTGCCGGAGACCATGAAGCGGTCCATGGCCCGCCAGGCCGAGGCCGACCGCGAGCGGCGTGCCCGGGTGATCAACGCCGACGCGGAGCTCCAGGCCTCGAAGAAGCTGGCGCAGGCGGCCGGTGAGATGTCCGCCCAGCCCGCCGCGCTCCAGCTGAGGCTGTTGCAGACCGTGGTGGCCGTCGCGGCGGAGAAGAACTCCACGCTGGTGCTGCCCTTCCCGGTGGAGCTGCTCCGGTTCCTGGAACGCGCGCAGCAGCAACCGTCACCGGACCCGGAGGCAAGGGAAACGGCGACGGCATCACCCCAGCTCAGCGACGCGGGGGCCGGTCGGTCGCCGGCCTGGATCCGCGCGGTGGCCCACCACGCTCAGTGATGGGCGAACGGCTGCTCGGAGGCGGCCGGGGACGGTGGGAC
>MUNB01000441.1 GCA_002154345.1 Streptomyces griseus | reverse complement strand
CTTCTTCGACCTCGGCGGCCACTCCCTCACCGCCATGCGCCTCATCGCGCGCGTCAAGGAGCACTTCGGCGTACGCGTTCCCGTGCGCACCTTGATGAAGAAGCCGAAGCTCATGTCGCTGGCCGGCGAGATCGAGTCCCGAGCCGACGGCGGCGTCCGGCACCGCTGAGCGGGTACGGGGATCTCCTGTGGGTGGGCCCGCGAGGTGGGCCCACCCACGCCTGTCGCCTCAGGGGCCGCCGCGCCCGGCGGGGGACCGAGAAGCCTGCCAGGTGGACCACAGTTCGGCGTAGAGACCGCCGTCCCGCAGCAACGCGTCGTGCGTGCCGAACGCGACCACCCGGCCTTCGTCGAGGACCAGAACCCGGTCGGCGGCGCGGGCGTCGCTGAGCCGGTGCGCGACGACGATACCCGTGCGCCCTTTGAGTGCGGCGTCGACGGCGGCGTTCACCGCCGCCCGGTCCCCGCCGTAGCTTTCAGCGGTGGGCTCATCGAGAACAGCCAGCGGAGGATCCGCGAGCACCAGCCGGGCCAGGGCGAGTTGCTGCCGCTGGACGGAGGACAGCGTCCGTCCGCTCCGCCCGACCACCGTGTCCAGGCCCTCGGGCAGTTCCAGGACCCAGCCCACCGCACCCACCTGGGCCAGTGCGGCGGTCTGCGCGGCTTCGTCGGCGTCGGGCCGGGCGATCGAGAGGTTGTCCCGGACCGAACCGGCGAAGACATGGCTTTCCTGGGTGACCAGCCCCGTTGCCCTCGGGTCGAGCCGCTGGACGGGCACCCCGCCCAGCGTCACACTGCCGCGGCAGGGCGTGTGCATCCCCGTGACGATCCCCACGACCGTCGACTTCCCCGCACCACTGGGCCCGACGATCGCCACGCGTTCACCCGGCTGGACCCGGAACGACACGTCCCGGACCGCCGGTCGGCCGTCCCCGTAGTCGAACTCCAGACCGCACACCGTCAGCTCACCGTCGCTCGGCATCGCACGACCGGAGCGTGCCGCGTCCTCTGTTCCTCCCGCGGGGGACCCGACGATGCCGGCCAGCCGCGCCAGCGCGGCCCCGGCGGACTGCACCTCGTCCAGCAGATAGAGCAGCGTCCCGACGGGTTCGAAGACCCGCATCAGCAGCAGCACCGCTGCCGAGGCCGCGCCGAGCGACAGCGATCCCGTCCGCACCAGTGCCGAGGCGGTCAGCAACACCGCCAACAGGCCCAACAGTTCCGCCCCGTTGAGGTGGAGCGAAAACCGGATCCGGGTCACGCAGGTACGCAGAGCCGCCGTCGACCACGCCTGGGACCGCTCCTCGATCCGGCTACGGTGGGTCTCCTCCAGCCGTAGGGCACGGAGCGTACGAGCACCCGAGATTCCGGTCAGCAAGAACTGACTCAACCGTGCCTCGGCCGTGCGCTCATGGGCGTACTGCGGTCCCGAGCGGCGCAGGTAGATCCGGGTGGCCACCGCCCAGACCGGCAGCGGCAGCGCGCCAGCGACGGCCAGGCGCCAGTCCAGCGCCAACAGCCCGAAGCCGGTGACCAGCAGCGTCAGCAGCGCGGAGAGGAAGGCGGGCAGCGCCCCCCGGGCCACGTCGGAGGCGACTCCCACGTCCCCGACGGTCCGGCTGAGCACGCTGCCCCGTCCCACCCGCTCCACCGTGGGCAACGGCAGGCCCAGCACCACGCCGAGGGCGCGCTCGCGCACCCGTCCCAGCACGTTCTCGCAGACCAGGGCGGTACGGCCGGTGCCGACCGCGGCGAGGACAGCGCCGACCGCTGTCACGGCGAGCGCTCCGACGGCGGCCGGCCCGAGCGGACGGCCATCGCCCGAACCGGTGACCATGTCCACGATCCGCCCGACCAGCAGGGGCACCACCAGCACCGATGCCGAACTCAGTGCCAGGCAGACCACCGCGGTCCAGGCCGCACCAGCCTGACCCCGGCCGCACTCCCGCACCACCTGCCAGGTCTTCTTCATCCCCGCGGTCGGCAGTTCCTCGGCAACGCTCACGCGAACACCGCCGAGGCGTACGCCGGGTGGCGCGACAGCTCTGCGTGCGTACCCGAGATCCCGACCCGCCCGCTGTTGAGCACCACCACCAGGTCGCAGCCGGCGAGCACCGCGGGACTGCTGGTCAGCAGCAGGGTGGTGCGCCCGGCGCGGGCCCGGTGGATACCGAGCGAGACCCGGTGTTCGGTTGCCGCGTCGGTGGCGCTGAGCGGATCGGCGAGCACCAGTACCGGCGCATCGGTGGCCAAGGCACGGGCGAGCACCACCCGTTGGCGCTGGCCGCCGGAGAGGGAGCGGCCCCGCTCCGTGATCTCGGTGCCGAGACCGTCCGGAAGGGCCCGGGCCACCTCGTCGACGGCGGCCGCCCGGATCGAGCGGGCGGCACGGTGGGCGGCATCCGGACCGGACGCGATGTTCTCCAGAACGGAGCCGGGGAACAGGTCGGCGTCGTGCCGGCTCACGGCCAGCCGCTCCCGGGCGGCGGCGAGGGGCATCTCGCACAGTTCCACGCCGTCCAGGAGCACGCTCCCCTCGTAAGGGCTCTCCCGCGCCAGCAGGCTGAGCAGAGCGTCGCTCTCCCCGTCCGTCCGGGACACGATGCCGACACGGGAGCCGGCCGGGACATCCAGGTCGAGCCCGAGCAGCGGCCCGCTCCGCACCCCTCTCAGGCGCAGCGCCCCCGGACCGGGCGCCGGAGGCGTCAGCGGCCCGTCGGGCACCCGGGCGGGTGCGTTCACCACCTCGTCGATCGCGGTACGGGAGGAGGACGCGCGGGCGACCAGCGTTCCCATGGAGGTGAGGCGTTCCAGGGCGGTGGCGATCACCTGCACCAACCCCACGGCCCCCACCAGACTGCCGATCGTCATGGTTCCGTCCAGCACGGCAGCACCGCCGAACCAGATCACCCCCACCATGAGCAGCCCTGAAGCCGCCGCGTTGACGGCCCGGTAGGCGCTCTCCCAGCGGATGGCCGCCACCCTGGCCTCCACGGCGTCCCGGCTCAGCCGCCGGTAGCGCTCCATGCTCTCGGCCTCGGCATGGAAACCCTTGAGCGTACGCAAGCCGGTGAGCTGGTCCTCGGCGTGTGCTCCGATGTCCAGCAGGCCGCCGCGCTCCGCGTCGATCCGGGCGACCAGCCGACGGGACAGCAGCCGGGAGAGCGCGAGCGTCGTCCCGATCCCGGCGGCCAGCAGCCCGGCGAGTGCCGGGGACACCGTCAGCAGGGCCGTGAAGCCGACCACCATCGAGGCGAGAGCGGGGACGACGGTACCGGCCACGGTCGCCAGTTCCGCCCGTTGCCGGGTGTCCCTGAGGACCAGGGTGGCCAGCCCGCCGTCGCCGTGCCCATGGGCGGCGATGCCGTGTGGCGACAGGATGCGCCGCACCAGCGCGATCCGCAGGCCATGGGCCCACGACAGCTCCGCGGCGTAGTTCAGCCCGCTGCCCAGCGCCCCGGCCAACGCCGTCAGCGCGAACACTGCGGCGAGGGCGACACACCACCACAGGAGCACGGACGGACTCTCACCCAACGCGGTGTCGATCGCGGCGCCGACCAGCAGGGGCACCAGCACGCCCCCGGACTGGTGAAGGGCCAGGAGGACGCTGCTGGACGCGATCCGGGCCGACTGCCCCTCGGCCGTGATGCGCGGTGGCAGGCCGCCCGTATCACTCCGCACGGCGTGGCTCCCCTGCCTGTCCGGGGCCCGTCACCATCGGGGCCCGCGAGCGGGAGCGCACATGCAAGGCCGCCTTCTTGTGCGGCAGTTGAACCGTCCTGACCAGGGCCATTCCCGCACGCTCCATGACGGTGCGGCAGGCGAGATTGCGTACGTCCGGCTCGGCCGCGACGCATCCGGCCTCGGGCCAGCACCGGAACAGGGTCTGCACGAGGTCGCCCACGAAGGCGGTTCCCAGACCTCGGCCGATCAGGTTGTCGTCGGTGATCGCTATGTGGAAGCCCAGATCATGGCGGCCCCAGGCGTGGAACGCGGCGATGTTCGAGTCCAAGGGCCGGTACACCTCGATATAGGCGAACTGCCTTCCTTCGTAGGTGATACGAAAGGGTCCGCCTCCGTCACTTCCGTGCAGTCGGCGTAACTCCTCCCTCCAGCGCTCCGGCGACCATGGCTGGTGCCACGTACGCTCCAGATGCTCCTGTCTCATCCAGCGGGACACCAGGTGACCCTCCTCGGGGGACCCGCTGAGCGGGTACGCGGCCCAGGGCGCGGGCAGATCCAGTCGGTTGGCGATCACGGCTATCCACTCCTGATCGTGTGTCCTTCTCGGATATCACGCAGACAAGCTTGAGCAGGCCGCAAAGTTTCGATCAAGGGGGAGACCCTGTCAAGAAAGCACGGGAACGACCGGCTCAGGACAGCCCTCTCCTGGCACTGGTGGGATGCGGATCGACACATTCCGATGACGCGTCATGTGGCGTGTGTCGCCATCCTCGAACCGGCCGCGGAGGGCTCCAGCCCTGAGGTTTTGCCGTACACATGATGTCCGGTGCGGGCGCTACAGGCGACGCTGAGTGCAGACCTGCGGGAACGGCATTTCGGTTGTTTCGCGATCTTGTCTCTTGGTGCAGCCGAAGGCCCCCGAAAGTCCCAGGAGACTCCCAGCGCCGGCGGATGATCTTTCCGCCTTGCATGGGCTGTGCGGACGCGTGCACTCCGGTCTTGCGACGGTTACGCGGGACGGAGGCCCGGCGCTGGGGGTTCCGCGTATGCAGCCAAGTGCTGCCGCACTCGCCCTCACTCTGGCCCGAGCATACGCGGGTGGCCGGACGGTCGTCTTGGGGCGGGCGTGATGGTCAGGTTGACTGCGTTGTGGAGTGTGGCTGCTCGGCTCCGCTCCGTTGCGCGATGGAACACGCGTCGGTGGCGAACTGCGTGTAGATACAGGGGAGTGGGGGCCCTGGTCGAGAGCGCGGGCGAGCGGGCGGGTGCTTTTCCGGGCGATCCATCCAAGAGAAAGACATCCTGGTGCTGAACCTGGATGGAGTTCGGGCCGGCCTCTCCGCCGGCGCGACGGGCGCCCGATGCCGCTGGGGGCGGCGTTCGCGGAGTACGCGCGTATCGCCAGGACCGAGCACCTGCCGCGGGTGGAGCCGGAGACGAACACCTAACGCCGACAAATCAACCGGCAGCTCACCGTGCAGGAGTCCCGCCACAAGCCGGCGAGGGACGTGTGCCACGGAAAGCGCGATGCCATCCACCAGGCGTACCGCGACGGGTTTGTCGGCTACGGTGTGGCCTTTGCGGCGGCTTCTGAAGACGTACCGCGGGTAGGAACCGCCGTCGAGCACCTGCCGTCGAGTACCCACAGCGCCGGACACCCTGACGTGCGACGCCGGGTCGGCGGCCGCACCCGGGAGGTGTTCAGCGCGCGGTGACCGTGTACGCGGGGAGCGCGCGATTGCCGCGCGGCTCGGCGACGGCCCGGAGAACGTCGGCCTGGCTCAGGACGAGCTGCCGCAGTGGCTCGGGCAACGCGGCCATACGCTCCCGCGATGCGGTCAGGTCGCGGCAGGCGGCGACCTCCCAGTCGCCGTCCTGCAGGTCTCCGGTGTCGACAGGTCGACACCCGTCCGCCGACCAGCCGGCCTCCGGCAGCAGCCGCAGCAGCGTTTCGCGGGAGAACGGCGTGCGGACGTTGCCCTGACCGTGCGATCCCGCGGCCTCGATCTGCCCCTGGACCAGCACGGCGAGGAGGTGCGCCAGCTGGTCGTCGGACGCGGGGGTCAGGTCCCATTCGGCGAAGCACAGGCGTCGCGCCCACGGCCGTACCAGGGCCAGTGTGTCGCGCAGCTGCCCGAGCGAGGCGAAGTACCAGGAGCAGTGCGCCAGCACCACATGGTCGAAGGCGTTCTCGGGGAACGCGACCGATGAGTCGAGTACGTCGGTGGTGAAGCGGAAGTCGATGCGCGGCCCGAGCGGGCCGGCCGAGAGCCGGGCCGCCGATTCTCCGAGGGTGACCGGCGCCCCGTAGGAGGGTTCGGCCACGTCGGTGGCCACCACGCGCCCGGTGGGTCCCACCGCCTCCGCGAGGACGGCGGTCATGTCGCCCTGACCGCAGCCGAGTTCGAGGACGGTCGAGCCAGGCGTGATGTCCCAGCCCGCCACGAGCGCCGCGCGGTGGCGTGTCTGGGACAGCTGGACGTCCGGGCCGTGGTCGGCGGCGGCCATGGCGGCCGCGAGCGAGGGAGCCTTGGCGCGCAGATCGGAGGGGTTCACGGAGTCCTTCGTGACGCTCGGCTGGTCGGGTCGGCGGGCAGAAGCAGATTCTCGGTGCCCGGACAGGCCGGAGCAAGCGATATCGGGCGGAGCCGTACGGCCTCGTGCCCCGTGCCCTCCGCGTTGTCACTGGTGCCGTCTAGAGTTTTTCCCACTCGTCACGGTGCGTCGCCGTCGACGGGATTCATCAGCGTGCCGCCGGTGCGGCGGCTGTCCGGAACAACGGGGAGAACAGCGCATGGGGTGGGTTTCGGCGGGCGACTACGAAGTCGCTCTGGAGGCGGGCAAAGTGGTCTGCCGCAACGGGAAGGGCCGGCGGCTGAAGTCCGTCCCGGCTTCGTTGAAGGACGATCCGGCGGTGGTCGGTCTCCGGCAGCTGACCGAGTGGCTGGACCGGCACGAGCGCCGGTGCCTGAGCGACGTCGAGCAGTGGATGGTGCGGTCGCTGCCCGTTCCCACCGCCGTGCTCGCCCGGGTCTGGCCCGACCCGGCGTGGCAGGCGGCCCTGCGGGACGTGGTGGTCACCGGTGAGGACGGCGGGGTCGCCGGGTTCCTGCGTGACGTCGATCCGGAGCGCGGCCTCGGCCTCGTCGACCTGGACGGCGACACCGTCCGCATCACCCCGGACGTCGTCCGCGTGCCCCACCCCGTCCTGCTCGACGACCTCGACGAACTCCGGGAGTTCGCGGTCGAGCTGGAGGTCCGCCAGAACGTGGAGCAACTGTTCCGCGAGGTCTGGCGCCGACCCGCAGGACTCGCCCCCGACACCACCTCCGTGGACACCTACGCCGGCGGCGTCTTCAAGGAACTGCGTTTCCTGCACGGCCGCGTCACCCAGCTCGGGTACCGGTCGCGCGGTGGATACGCGGTCTGCCCGGTCGTCGAGGACGGCGCCGGGGTCGAGGCGCGCATCTGGATCGGCGAACACGACGGATACGACGCGTACGACACCGAGACGGGACCTCTGGGCTGGAGCGACACGTCGGGGCGCGCGCTGACGGCGGCCGAGGTCGGCGCCGTGGCGTGGTCCGAGGGCATGCGCATGGCGGCGGCGCTCTACGCCGGTCGCGACGTGGAGGACGAGGAGCGGGCGGCATGAGCATCACGACGAACACCGAAGCGAACACGACGGCAGGGGTCTCGGCGCCCCTTCCCGCCCAGAAGCGGGGCCGAAGCGCCACCGCCGTCGCCGACGAGGCCCGCGCGGCGGCCCTGCTGGACGCGGGCGCGATCCTCCCGGCCGGCACCACCGACCGGGACGACGCCGACACCCTGACCGCCCGCACCTACACGCACGCCGCCCTCGGGGACCGCCCGGTGGTCCGGCTCGTGACCGGCACCCTCGGCGAGGCCGAGGACCTGGCCCTGGAATTCCTCGGGCTGGCCCGGACCGCGGACGCCCCCGTCGTGGGACAGGTGCGCCGCGAGACCCTGGGCTTCCCGGCCTGGGCCCTGGTCAACGACCCGGCCAACGGGCACCACGCCCTCGCCCTGGTCAAGGACATCGAGCGGCTGGGCCGGCAGGCCAAGACCCGCGCCGGTGCGGCCAAGGAGGGCTTCGACGAGCTCGGCACCCGGCTCGGCCGGGCCGTGCCGCACTTCCTCCCCACCTACTACGAGCAGGTGGCCCGCCTCTTCCTCCAGGCAGAGAACGCCACCTACGCCGCCTCCTTCTTCGGCAAGGCCCGCGAGGCCGAGCGGGTCCACGGCCTGGTCGTGGACGAGGACCGGCAGCGCGCCGTCTTCCTGGAGTTCGCCCTCGCGGGCGCGCTGACCGTCAAGGCACTGCGGCAGTATGTGCGCGACCTGGTGGCCCGGCTCGCACCGGCGGACGCCTGGGCGCAGTTCCGCCGACTGCTGGTCGAGCGCTGCGCGGCCGGCATGCCGCCCTACGCGGCGCTCCCGCAGGACGTACGCACGCTGATCAAGGCCGCCGGGCTGGACCGCGAGAGTGCCGAACGCGAGCTGGTGGCCGATCTGATCGGCTCTCCCGGAGTCGTCCGCGCCCCCGCCTCGTTCTGGGCGACCTACGGGTCCGCGCTCATCGCCCTCGCAGGTACGGACGGGTCCGTGCGGGCCCGGCTGCTCGGGTTCTTCCCGGAGACCTTCAGCGAGGGCGGCCGGGACGCGGACGGCGAGTCCGGCTGGCTCGCGCTGCTGACCGAGTCCGGCGCCGAGGAACTGCTGACCGCCCTCCCGGAAGCCGCCGACCGGGCGTCCGCCGACTCCGCCGGCCCCCTCGAAGCGACCGTTTCCCCGGCGGACTGGCTCGCCCGCTGGGAGGCGTACCGACGCCGCAACCGGGCCACCTCGGGCCGCAGCCCGCGCACCCTGGACCTCGCCGCCCGGATGACGGACCGGCTGCGCGCCGACGGGCGCCCCGTCGAACTGTTCCAGGGCAGCTGGCAGCGCACCGCCGACCTGGACCTCCTCGACCTCTGCCTGGCCTCCGGGGTCCCCGTCGCCGAACCGGACGAGGAGGAGACGGGCCGTGGCCACGGGCGGTCGCACGGCTTCTCACTGGGCCAGTGGCTCGCCGACGACGCGCCCGGGCGGCGGGATCTCACCGCCCTCGCCGAACACCCGGAATTCCGCGACCTGCTGCGCCGGAACGTCGGCGGGCTCGGCGACGGGCGCGGCCAGCGGCTGAGCGACGCAGGTATGGCGAAGCTGGCCGAGCACCCGGTGCTCTCCGTCCTCCTGCGCGAATGGCTGACCGCCTGCGCCGAGGAGTACACCGCCGCGCGCGGACTCCCCGGGCTGCGCATCGCCCTCAACAAGCTCTCGCCGTTCCGCGCCGTCGTCGCGGACGTCGCCCCGGAGGCCGCGCGCCTCCTCGAAGAGCACGATGTCGTTCCCCTGCTCGCCGCCACCCTGCGCACCGGCGTCCTCGACGAACTGGGCTGGTCCGCGCTGGACGAGACCTACGCCGAACTGGCCGCCGAGGCCGCCACCGCATCGCGGCAGGGGCACAACCGGTCGCAGAACGTCGGCGTCACCGGCGCCTGGCCCGCGCTGATCCTGAGCACGCAGGAGCGGGCCGTCGTCGTCGGCCCGGAAGGCGTTCTGCTGCGGCACACCCTGCGGCTGCCTCCCTCCACCGACCAGTGGCGGACGCCCGCCTTCCGTTTCGTCGACGGCGAGTTGCTGGTGATCTGGTGGGAGGACGGCAAGCAGCGCGGCTACTGGTCGCACCGCCCCGCCGAGGTCTTCACCGTCGGCGGCGACCAGGTCCCCCGCTGGGGCCGCCCCAGCCTCTCGGACGAGGTCTGCGTACCGCTGCCCGGCGGCGGCCGCGCCACCGGCGGCAAGGCCCTGCACGCGGGCGACACCACCCTCCCGCCCCAGCGCGCCGTCCTCGCCGACGGAACCGGCCACTGGCGCGAGGGCCACCAGGGCACCCGGACGGTGTGGCTGGAGTACGACCCGGTCAGCGGCGCCCACGGCCGCGCCTCCCTCCCCGCCTTCCTCCGTTCCGGGGTGCGGGAAGGCACCCGGCTGCTCGCCGAGCACTGCCAGGTGCTGCCCCTCCAGCCCGGCCTGGAGACCACCCCGTTCGGCACGGACGGCACGGTCCTCGGCCGCTGGGTCCGCCGTACCGCCACCGAGCCCGGCGCGGCCGCCCCGGCCGACGGGGACCGGACCGTCGCCGGCACCCCCGACGGCCACACGGTCTCCCTGCCGCACCCGCTGCCCGACGGCGCCACCGTGGTGCCGCTCGGCGCCCTCACCCTGCCCGGCGGATCGCGGCCCGTCGCGGTCCTGCGCCACCGGTCCGTCGAAGCGCACCCGGCGGACACCGACGGCTCCGGCGGCGGCCTGTGGTCCGTCGGCACCGACTCCTCCGGAGGGAACGACGCCGCGGGCACCCCCTACGTGCCTCCCGCCGCCTACTGGCACGCCCTGCGCCCGAGGGACGAGCAGGGTTCCGCCGCCCTGCGGAAGCTGACGGACGCCCGGGCCGAAAAGCTGTTCGAGGAGGTCTTCGCCGCGATCACCCGGTACCTGGAGGCCTTCCGGGCGGTCAAGGAGTACACCGGCCCCTCGTCGCGGGAGATGAGCCAGGAGGCCGTCGCCCGGGTCCTGCCCGAGGTGTCCGACGTACGGCTCCTCGCGGGTGTCACCGCGCTCGTGAGGAACGCGGTGGACCGGGCCGTCGCGGTCGCCCAGTACCTGCAACCGCCCGCACCCGCGCAGCCCGTCACGCCCCGGAACACCGCCCGCACCCAGGGCATGTTCTTCGACCACGATCCCGAGCACGGCGACGACACGACCCTGCGGGCCGCCACCGCCTGGGGCTCCGAACAGATCCGTGGCAGCTGGTGGGGTGGCGGACACCGGTGGACGGCGATCCGGCAGATCCTCGCCGTCAACCACGTCCTCGGCGGTGAGCCGGCGTTCGGCCCGCCCACGCCGTCGAAGGTCCCCTTCACCTCCGTGGACGGCTGGCAGCGCGACGAGTACACGGTGCCCTCGGTATCCCTCACCTGGACCACCCTTCTCGACAAACTGCCCGAACTGGCCTACCGGGCCGCGTCGGAGGCCACGTCCGCCGAGCACCGCACCGGGCTCCTCGTGCTGCTGGAAGCGCTCGCCGCGGGCCCGCTGGCCGACCCGGCGGGCACGGTCCGGCGGGTGGACCTCGTCGAGCCGCTCGACACGGCGAGCCTCGGCCGGACGGGACGCCCCGAGGCCGTGCACCGCCTGGGCCAGGTGCTGCGCAAGGGCTCCCGCACCGTCGTGATCCTGGCCGACCACGGCCGCAACTTCCAGGACGACGCGGCCCGCTGGCTCGCCCTCGACCACGACCCGACCGGAGCCTTCGGACCCGTCCCCGGCTTCACCCTCGAACGCGAGCACGTCCACCGGCAGGGCATCGCCCGCGACCGGCTCACCCGGCTGACCACCCTGGTACGGGAGAAGGGCCCGGCGCCCTGGCGTCCGGAAGCCGCCGAGGCGTTCCACACGGCCACCGGAATCGGCCCCCTCCAGGCCACCGCACTGCTGTCGGCCGCCGTCGAGGAGCCCGGCGCCGAGGCGCTGACCCTCCTCGGCGCGAAGACCCGCGCCTTCGAGACGGCCCAGGACCGGCTGGACGCCCTGCCCCGCGACGACCGGCACACCGTGCTCCGGGCGCTGCTGCCCGAAGACCCGGCCGAGCTGTGGTCCACGGGCCCCGACGTCCGGGCCGCCGCCGAGGTGTGGCGCGAACGCCTGGGCTCCCTCGTCCGCGTCCCCGAGGAACTGGACCTCGACCTCAGCGGCGCCACGCCCGCCTCCGTCGATCTGATCCTCAACGCGGGCACCCGCGGCTGGCTCGCCCACGGCACGCCCGTACCGGACGGCAGCACCCGCCCGGCCCTCCACCGGGTGAGCGCACGCGGCGCGGTCTCGAACGCCCTGACCGCCCTGCGCACCCTCGCGTACACACTGCCGTACGGTCACCCCCTGCGGGCCCACCTGCCGGTCGGCCTCGCGGCCCTCCGCAGCCGCCTCGCCGACCCCGGACTGGTCCTGGACCTCGGCCTGGACTGGACCGAGTCGGGGGTCTCCCTCGGCCCCGCGATCCGCGCCGCGCACGGGCTCCCCGAGTCCGGCGGCGCCGAGGCCGACGGACTGGTCCGGGCCGGATCGGCGCTGCTCCTCGCCCCCGGGTACGGCGACAGCGAGAAGCTGCTGATCCGCCCGGCCGCTCTCGACGGCCCCGACGACCCGGCGTTCGGCCTGGTCGAGGGCACCGTCGGCCATCAGCGCACCGGCGATCTGCTCGCCCTGCGCTCCCTGCTGAGCCAGGACAGCGACAGCCTGGCCGAGTCGGGCGCACCCGACGGCTCCGTGCCCCACCCGGCCCAGGACCCGACGCTCGCGGTACCGGACCTGGTGGCCGAGGCGGCCGACGCCCTCGCCCTGAGCGCCGACGCCGCGGCGCTCTACCTGATGCTGCTCGCCCTGCCCGACCCCACGGACCGCAACTGCGTCCGCTGGACCGGGTGGAAGCCCGCACGGATCAAGAAGGCGCGCACCGAACTCGCCGCCACCGACCTCGTCGTGGAGGCGAAGCGCTCGCGCGCCGGCCGCACCCTCTTCCTTCCCTGCGGCTGGCTGGAGCGCGGCGCACCCGGACTGCCGCTGGAGACCTGGAAGGAAGGCCTGTACCCCCTGGCAGGGCCCGCCCGGACCTGTCT
>MUNB01000440.1 GCA_002154345.1 Streptomyces griseus | reverse complement strand
GCGCTGCCCGCGTACGCGGGCGGGGGCGGCGGCTACGGCTCCGGCGAGAACCTGCGCTTCAACCACGACGGCACCCTGTTGTACGAGCCCATCAACATGGACCCCGGTGTCATCTACCGCGACTTCGACGGCCGGAAGGTGACCGCACCGGCGGGGGAGGCCCACATCGACCTCTGGTCCGCGCCGGCCGGTCTCTCCCCGGACGGCAGGCTCGTCGCCGGGGGCTTCGCGGGCGGGGTGAAGACCACCGCCACCCAGGTCCTCGACCCCCGCACGGGCGAGCGCGTCGCCAAGCTGCGGGGCCAGGAACTCCTGGCCTGGGTCGACGACGAGCGGCTGATCGCCTGGGACATCGCACCGGGCGGCGGGGAGTACGAGAACCGGCTGGTGCTGGTCGGCATCGGCAGCAGGAAGACGATCTCCCTCAGCGGCGCCCGTACGCCCAAGGACCACTCGTCCAAGCGCTGGGAGCCGATCTTCGCCCGGAGCTGAGAGCGCGTCATCCGGAGATCAGGACTCAGGTGGCGGCGCGCCGGGCGAGGCCCAGGGCGTACTCCGGCCACCAGTCGCCGGCCGGCGGGCCGCCCCGGCAGGTGCCGTCGGAGTCGCCCGGCCGCTTGATCCACAGATAGGCGTCGAGCCGGTCGTCGCCGGTGTCGGTGGTCGGCGGGGTGCCGAGCCCCCGGCCCGGCGGATTGCACCAGGCCTCCTCACGGCCGCCGGACAGGGGGCCGTTGCCGTTGCGGCTGGTGTCGATCACGAAGTGCGCACCGCCGACCGCGTCGGAGAGCTGTCCCGCGTACGTCTTCACGCTGTCGTTCGACTGGAAGTTGGAGACGTTCAGCGAGAAGCCGTCGGCCCGGTCGATGCCCGCCTGCCGCAGCGGCTGCGCCATCTTGGCCGGCTCGTCGATCCAGTCCGGGTTCCCGGCGTCCAGGTAGACCTTGGTGCCGGGCCGGGCCTTGAGCGTGTCCACCGCCTCGGAGAGGAGCTGGTAGCGCTCGGCGTGGTGCTCGGGCGGGGTGCAGCCGTCCGTGATGTGGGGGAGGGCGTCCGGTTCCAGGATCACGGTCGCGGGCGCGTCCCCGATGGCGTCGGCGAACTCCCCGATCCAGGTCCGGTAGGCGTCCGCGTCCTTCGCGCCGCCCGCGGAGTAGAGCCCGCAGTCGCGGTGCGGGATGTTGTACGCCACGAGCAGGATGGTCTTCTTCGTCCGGGCGGCGGACCGCGCGGCGGCCCGGATCCCCGGGGCCGGGTCGTCCCACGCGGGCCAGTCGGCCACCGGCCGGCCGGAGATCCGCCGCAGGATCTTCGCCTCCGCCTCGCGCCCCTGCTTCTCCCAGGTGCGCACCTGGCGGGCCGCGTCGCTGTTCGGGTCGACCCAGTACGGGGAGGCGGCGCTCGGGGCGGGCTCGCCCCGGACGAGTTCGTTCCCCTCGTCGGCGGCCCCGGTGACCCGCGGCTCCGGTGTCGAGCACCCCGCGGTGAGGGCGCCCGCCAGGGCGAGGACCGCCAGGACGCGGACGGTACGGGGGAGAGCGCGGGGGACGATTCTGCGGCCGGACATCCAGACCCCTCGGACGGCGGTGGCTCACGGACACGGGAAACAGGGCAATCGTGACATAACGGTTACGGGGAGTGGTGGCGCGACACCGTCCGTGACGCGCCCGTACGCCGGATGCCGCCGGCCGCGCCCTCAGTCCGAGCCGGCCAGCGCGATGCCCAGCGGGGTGCGCTCGTACAGCACCTGGTGCCCGTACCGCCGCGAGGTCAGCAGCCCCGCCCCGCGCAGCACGGAGAGATGGGCCGACACGGACGAGGCGGCGAGGCCCAGCCGGTGCGCCAGTGCGCTGGTCCCGGCCGGTTCGTCCAGCGCGCACAGCACATCGGCCCGGACCCGGCCCAGCAGCCGGGCGAGCGCCTCGGGCGTCCGGTCGCCGTCGTGGGTCCAGAGCCCGCCGATGCCCCGCGCCGGATAGATCAGCCCCGGCCGCCACGGCTCCTCGTGGCCGCCCACCACCTCGGGCCAGACGAAGACGCTCGGCATCAGCACCAGTCCCTGCCCGCCCAGCACCCGTTCGTGGTCGCCCCGGGTCTCCGCCAGAGTCAGCGTCGAGCCGTTCCAGCTCAGCCGGGGGCTCAGCTCACCCAGCAGCCGCTCCAGCCCGCTGTCCGCGAGCCGCCGGGAGTGGTGGGCGATGTCCGCCTCCAGCAGGGCCCGCAGTCGGGGCCAGTACGGCTCGATCAGCACCTGCCAGGCCCGCTCCAGCAGATCGGCGAGCTCGCGGACCGCCCGCGCCGGATCGGCCAGCAGCCGTCGCCCCGTCGCCGACGCGGTCCCGCCGGGCCGGTCCGCCAGGGCCAGCGCCATGTCGGCCCGCGCCACCTTCGAGGAGGAGATCACGGCCGTCCGGGCGACCGATCCGGAGGTGGCGCGGGCCGACATGGCGCTGGC
>MUNB01000044.1 GCA_002154345.1 Streptomyces griseus | reverse complement strand
GACGCGGGGGCGTCGGTCCGGGGCGAACCGGCGTCCGGGGTGGTGGTGTCGGCGCGTCCGGTGTTCTTGTCCTCGCCCGGGGGGCGGGGGAGGAGCGACTGGAGCGGTGCGACCTCTTCCTCTATGGCGTCGAAGACCGAGCTGACCTCGTCGCGGACGTCGGTGAGCTGGACGGGCAGCCGGTCGCGGAGGCTGCTCCAGGTGTCGCGGTGCGAGCGGGAGAAGGTGTCCAGGGTCTGGATGGGGCCGATCGCTCCGTCGCGCTGGTAGGCGGCGCGGAGCAGGCGGTGGCCCTCGGAGGCGTCGTGGGACATGCCGTTGAGCGCGCGTCTGACGGCGCCGAGGGATTCGTGGTCGAGTGCGCCGGAGCGGCCGCGCTCCATGAGTCTGCGGGCCTCGCTGAGCCGGGTGGAGGCCTGGTCGAGATAGACCTCGCCGCGGTCGGCGTCGCCCTTGGCCATGCCGAGGCTGATGTCCTCCATCCCGCGCTTCAGCCCGTACAGCGAATCACCGGGGAGGGCGTCGGAGCTGGCGGCGGCCACGCCGCCGAAGGCTCCCGCGGCCACGCCGACGGTGAGCCCGCCGGCGGTGAGCCCCTTCGCCCAGCGGGAGCGGGGGCGCAATTTCCGCAGTGGTGAGGCCCGGTGGGCCCCCTTGCCCCGTTGCACGGGCACCGTAGGGCCCGTGGACGCGCCGCCCTCGGCGAACATGGCCTCCATGGCCGCGACGAGCTGCGCTCGCTGCACCACTTTGACCTCGGGGTCCAACTGCGGCTTCGGTAGCTCACCGAGGCCGTTCGCCAGGGCCAACAGCGGTCCGCGGTCGGCCTGGTCGGCCGGCTCCGCGGGCTGTACGGCCGCCGCACCCTGGGGGGTCTGCTCCTCCAGGGCCTGGGCGAAGGCGTTCGCCCGCCGGTGTGCCGAAACGTTTGCGATCACTGGCGGCACCTCCTCTCGTCATGACGGTCGACTCCCCTGGCGGTCCGGAAGTTGCACACCTTGAGCGTTTCCACTCGATGGAGTGAGCGGAGACGGACAGGGGGTGACGACAGGGGGCCTGCAACCGGCACAACGAGGCGCGCGGCACTTGGGTTACGCACGAAAGATGATCGGACCAGTGCGTGACGGGACGGTCACGCAGCGGTCCGGTCAGCGGGCGTCGTCCGGCAGGAGTCGGGCGAGCGTCCGTACGGCTCGGTACTGGAGGGTCTTGATCGCGCCCTCGTTCTTGCCCATCACCCGGGCGGTCTCGGCGACCGAGAGGCCTTGGAGGAACCGCAGGGTGACGCACTCCTGCTGCTGGGGGTTGAGCCGCCGCACGGCCTGGAGCAGGGCGGCGTTGGAGAGGGACTCCAGGACGGAGTCCTCGGGGCTGCGCGCCACCTCGTTGGCGTCGAGCATTTCGCCGGTGGTCACTTCCAGTCGGAAACGACTGGATTTGAAGTGGTCTGCGACCAGATTGCGAGCGATCGTGACCAGCCAGGCGCCGAAGTCGCGGCCCTGCCAGGTGAACGTGGAGATACGGCGCAGCGCGCGGAGGAAGGTCTCACTGGTGAGGTCCTCCGCGGTCGCCTTGCCGCCCACGCGGTAGTAGATGTACCGGTACACGGTGTCGCTGTACTGGTCGTACAGGCGGCCGAAGGCGTCCGCCTCACCGGCCTGTGCGCGCTCGACGAGATCCATCATGCGCGCGCTGTCGCTGTCGGCGGTGGGACGGCGGACGGTCGAGGTGGTCGAGGCGGCGCGGGTGCCGCGTCTTCCGACCGCCGCACTGCGTTCGGCCAGGGCGTAGCAAGGGCCGGCAGGTGCAGGGGTGGCAAAAGCGGGGACGGCGTACGCGGTGGGGACGAAGCCGCGCAAGCGGTCAATGACCGATGCACGCAGCGTAGCCAGGCCCGAGGCGTCAACCCCGACGTGTGGGTACACGGGACTCCCAGAGGCAGAGCTTCCATCACGAGCAGTTCGAAAAACGTCACCCGTGGTAGCGAGTGACGGTCTCCGTGATGCGTCTGAGGAGAATAACGCTTCGTGCAGGCAGCGCTACACCCAGTTGTCTAAATCACCGGTTCCGTCGCTTCTGTTATCGCTAAGTGACGTATCAAGTAGCACTTGGTGACCGTTTATTGATCGGATTACTTCGTGATCTGTCTGCGGGGGCGACGGGTTGTGGCCGCGCGACGGCGATCCGGCAGGCCGGAGGGGGCGTCGGCCGGGGTGCCGGAGCGGTTCACGATCGGGCGCCCGGGCCCGGGCGTGGCTGCGCCCCGTGACCGGACGGGCGGGCACGGGGCGCGGAGCGCGCGGGGTGGGGAGCGTGCGAAGCGGGTGCGGGTCAGCGGCGGCGGCGGTGCAGGGCGACGGCGGCGGCCGTGCCACCCGCGAGCGCGCCGACCCCGGCGGCGGCCGGGATGCCGACCTTGGCCGCCTTGCGGCCGGTGCGGTAGTCGCGCAGCCGCCAGTCGCGGGCGCGGGCGTACTTGCGGAGCTTGGTGTCCGGGTTGATCGCGTACGGGTGGCCGACCAGCGAGAGCATCGGGATGTCGTTGTGCGAGTCGCTGTAGGCGGCGCAGCGGTCCAGGTCCAGGCCCTCGGCGGCGGCCAGGGCGCGGACGGCCTCGGCCTTGGCGGGGCCGTGCAGGGGTTCACCGACCAGGCGGCCGGTGTACACGCCGTCGACCGATTCGGCGACGGTGCCGAGCGCGCCGGTCAGGCCGAGGCGGCGGGCGATGATGGTGGCGGTCTCCACGGGTGCGGCGGTGACCAGCCAGACCTTCTGCCCGGCGTTCAGGTGGGCCTCGGCCAGGGCGCGGGTGCCGGGCCAGATGCGGTCGGCCATGTACTCGTCGTAGATCTCCTCGCCGATGGACATCAGCTCGGAGACGCGGTGACCCTTGACGATGGACAGGGCGCTGTCGCGGGCGTCCTGCATGTGTTCGGGGTCCTCGACGCCGGCCAGCCGGAACCAGGCCTGCTGCCAGGCGAACCGGGTGAGTTCGCGGCGTTCGAAGAACTTCCGCTTGTAGAGGCCGCGGCCGAAGTGGAAGATCGCGGCGCCCTGCATCACGGTGTTGTCGAGGTCGAAGAAGGCGGCGGCGCGGTCGTCCCCGGCGACGGGGAACGCGGGCTCCTCGGGAGCTTCTTCGGAGGTTCCGGTCAGGAGGGCGGAGTCGTCGTCGGCGGCCGAGGTCTTGCGTGCGGCCTCGGCGGCGGCCTCGCCTGCCAGGACGCTCCGTGCGGTAGCGGAACGCCTACGGGGTGTGAGCCATCCAAGAGCGGCCATGCGGTGAGCATAGCCAGTCCGCCGGTACCTGCCCGACCTGCCGCGATGCGGGGGCGTGAACGCTTCGGGTCGGAATGGTGAATCGGGCGATTCCGGGCGGTCCGGGGCGGCGGTCCGCGGGCGCAGAATGAAGGCATGAGTCCTCTGCTGCGCCGTACGAAGAAGAAGCCCGCCGAGCGGGTGGTCACGCTGGTCGGGAAGCCCGGATGCCATCTGTGCGAGGACGCGCGGGCGGTGGTGAGCGCGGTCTGCGCGGAGACCGGTGCGTCGTGGGTGGAGAAGGACATCACCGAGGACGAGGAGCTGTACAAGGAGTACTGGGAGCAGATTCCGGTGGTGCTGATCGATGACGAGCAGCACACGTTCTGGCGCGTGGACCCGGCGAGGCTGCGCAAGGCGCTGGGTGCGGACGCGAAACCCGGTTAACATTGCGGGCGTTTTGAGTGGCCTCGGGGGCTTGGCTGTGAGGAGTGTGTACCGCTTTGCCCCCTTCGAGGCTGCAACGGGCCGATGCGGTCCCCGGTTCCGGGATCGCGCGGGAAATGTGCGTGACCCCGGTCACTTTGACCGGACAAAACGGACACCATCTTTGTGCACGCGTTCACAAAGACATAGCCTGCAGGGGACGGGGCGGTCTAGGGACATACGGCCGCCTGCAGCCCCGCTCATCCCGCAGGAGCACCGTGGCAACTGGCCGAACACACCGACCGGCGACCCGTAGCCGAGGAATCCCCGAGGCCACCGTCGCCCGACTTCCGTTGTATCTGCGCGCTCTCACCGCGCTCTCCGAGCGATCGGTCCCCACGGTCTCCTCCGAGGAGCTGGCCACGGCGGCCGGCGTCAACTCGGCGAAGCTGCGCAAGGACTTCAGCTACCTCGGGTCCTACGGCACCCGCGGTGTCGGATACGACGTCGAGTATCTCGTCTACCAGATCTCGCGTGAGCTCGGGCTCACCCAGGACTGGCCGGTCGCGATCGTCGGTATCGGTAACCTCGGCGCGGCCCTCGCCAACTACGGCGGCTTCGCCTCCCGCGGCTTCCGGGTCGCCGCGCTGATCGACGCGGACCCCGCCATGGCCGGTACGCCGGTGGCCGGGATCGCCGTCCAGCACACGGACGACCTGGACCGGATCATCAGCGACAACGGTGTGTCCATCGGCGTGATCACCACCCCGCCCGGCGCGGCCCAGCAGGTCTGCGACCGGCTCGTCGCCGCCGGTGTGACCTCCATCCTGAACTTCGCGCCGACCGTGCTGTCGGTGCCCGAGGGCGTCGACGTGCGCAAGGTCGACCTCTCCATCGAGCTCCAGATCCTCGCGTTCCACGAGCAGCGCAAGGCCGGTGAGGACTCCGCCGCCGAGGACGAGGGCGCGCCCCCGATGCGTGCCACGCCCGCCGGCCGGAAGGGACCCGACGGGGACATGCCCGCCGTGATGCCGGCATGAGCCTCCTCGTCGTCGGACTGAGCCACCGCAGCGCCCCCGTCTCCGTACTGGAACGGGCCTCGCTCGCTGCCGAGACCCAGGCCAAGCTGCTCCAGGACACCCTCGCCGCGGAACCCGCGACCGAGGCCGCCGTGCTGGCCACCTGCAACCGCATCGAGCTGTACGCCGACGTGGACAAGTTCCACGCGGGCGTCGCCGAGCTCTCCACCCTGCTCGCCCAGCACAGCGGCGTCGGCCTGGAGGAGCTCACTCCGTATCTCTATGTGCACTACGAGGACCGGGCCGTCCACCACCTCTTCTCGGTGGCCTGCGGGCTGGACTCGATGGTCGTCGGCGAGGGTCAGATCCTCGGCCAGATCAAGGACGCGCTCGCGCGCGGCCAGGAGCTGCACACCGCCGGACGGCTGCTGAACGACCTCTTCCAGCAGGCCCTGCGGGTCGGCAAGCGCGCCCACAGCGAGACCGGCATCGACCGGGCCGGGCAGTCGCTCGTCACCTTCGGGCTCCAGCAGCTCGCCGCCGGCGCCGACCCCGAGCGCTGGGCCCGCGGCAAGCGCGCCCTGGTCATCGGCGCCGGATCGATGTCCTCGCTGGCCGCCGCGACCCTCGCCCGCACCGGCTGCGCCGAGGTCGTCGTCGCCAACCGGACCCGCTCCCGCGCGGACCGCCTGGTGGAGATCCTCCAGCAGGGCGACGACACGGAGGTGCGCGCGCACGCGGTCGAGATGTCCGCGGTCGGCGACGAACTGACACGTGCCGACATCGTCGTCTCCTGCACCGGTTCCACCGGCCTCGTGCTCACCGCCGACGCCCTCGCCGACGCCCTGGGCGTGACCCTGGACGCCGCGCCCGAGAAGCCCGCGGCCACCGTCACCCCGGCCCCGGCCGACGTCGACCAGCACGCCGCCTGGGTGGAGAACGGTTCCGCCACCTCCGCCGCGCACGCCGGTCCGGCGACCGCGCTGCGCCGGGCCACCGTGCCCGCCCAGTCCACCGGACCGGTCCGGCTCGCCCTGCTCGACCTCGCCATGCCGCGCGACATCGACGGCGCGGCCCACCGCATCGACGGTGTGCGCCTCGTCGACATCGAGTCGCTCGCGGAGGCGTCCGCCGACGCCCCGATGGCCGCCGATGTGGACCGGGTCCGCACCATCGTCTCCGACGAGGTGGCCGCCTTCGGCGCCGCCCAGCGCGCCGCGCACGTCGCCCCGACCGTGGTCGCCCTGCGCACCATGGCCGCCGACGTGGTGGCCGGCGAGATCGCCCGGCTGGACGGCCGCCTTCCCGACCTGGACGAGAAACAGCGCGCCGAGATCACCCAGACCGTGCGCCGCGTCGTCGACAAACTCCTGCACGCGCCCACCGTGCGGGTCAAGCAGCTCGCCAGCGAGCCCGGCGGCGCCGGGTACGCGGACGCGCTGCGAGAACTCTTCGACCTCGACCCGCAGACGGTGGCCGCCGTCTCCCGGGCCGACCTGAACGACCCGAATAGAGGGCGGTCATGACCGACAACTCATCGCCGGACGCGCGAGGCGCCGCTCCGCTCCGGCTGGGCACCCGGCGCTCCCAACTCGCCATGGCCCAGTCCGGGCTCGTCGCCGAGGCGGTTCGCGAGGTGACCGGGCGCGCCGTCGAGCTCGTCGAGATCACCACGTACGGGGACACCTCCCGCGAGCACCTGGCGCAGATCGGCGGCACCGGCGTGTTCGTCGCGGCCCTGCGCGAGGCGCTGGCGCGCGGCGAGGTGGACTTCGCCGTCCACTCGCTCAAGGACCTGCCGACCAGCCAGCCCGACGACCTCGTGCTGGCCGCCGTGCCGCAGCGCGAGGACCCGCGCGACGCGCTCGTCGCCCGGGACGGGCTGACCTTCGAGCAGCTGCCCGACGGCGCCCGCATCGGCACCGGTTCGCCGCGCCGCATGGCGCAGCTCAACGCGTACGCCCGTTCCCACGGCCTGCGGATCGAGACCGTCCCCATCCGGGGCAACGTCGACACGCGGATCGGGTTCGTGCGTGACGGAAAGCTCGACGCGGTGGTTCTCGCCGCCGCCGGGCTCAGCCGTCTCGGCCGGAGCGGTGAGGCGACCGACTTCCTGCCGGTCGACACCGTCCTGCCCGCTCCCGGCCAGGGAGCACTGGCGATCGAGTGCGCCGCGTCCAGCGCCGACCTCGCCGCCGCGCTCGCCGAGCTCGACGACCCGTACACCCGGGTCGCCGTGACCGCCGAGCGTGCCCTGCTCGCCGCCCTGGAGGCCGGCTGCTCCGCACCTGTGGGTGCGCTGGCCGACCTCCTGGTCGACGGACAGGTTGTCAACGAACTGCGCCTGCGCGGAGTCGTCGGTACCACCGACGGTTCCTCGCTCGTACAGCTGTCCACCACCGGTCCCGTCCCCACGTCGCACGACGACGCGGCGGCCCTCGGTCGCGAACTCGCGGCCGAGATGCTCGCCAAGGGTGCGGCCGGTCTTATGGGGGAGCGAGCACTTTGAGCCCCACCGGCCCCGCCGCATCCGACTTTCCTGCCCTGTCCGCCCAAGGCCAGGTCACCTTCCTCGGCGCCGGTCCCGGCGACCCGGGACTGCTGACGCTGCGCGCCGTCGAGGCGCTCGCGAGCGCGGACGTCCTTGTCGCCGAGCCCGATGTGCTCGACGTCGTTCGCAGCCATGCGCGAGCAGGCGTGAGCACGCCTGAGCTGACGGTTGTTGACGTCTCGTCAACAGCCGCCGGTGTACCCGTTCTCAGGGATGCCGCCAATCTTGTCATGGAGGCAGCGAAGGGCGGCAGGCGGGTGGTCCGTGCGGTCGCGGGCGACCCGGGCCTGGACGGGGACGCGGGCGCGGAGATGATCGCCTGCGCCGCCGCCGGGGTGCCCTTCGAGGTGGTCCCGGGCATCGCGAACGCCGTCGGCGTGCCCGCGTACGCCGGGGTGCCGCTGCGTGACGCGCAGGGCGCGGACGTCCGCTTCGTCGACGCCCGTACCGCCTCCGACCGGTGCTGGAGCGAGGTCGGCGCGAGCGACGCGACCGCCGTCGTCTCCACCACGCTGGACGCGGTCGCGGCCGCCGCCGGTGAGCTGGTCTCGGCGGGCCGCAAGCCCGACACCCCGCTCACCGTGACGATCGCGGGCACCACCACCCGCCAGCGCACCTGGACGGCGACCCTCGGGACGATCGCCCAGACGCTCAAGCAGGCCAAGGTGCTGCCCTCGCCCGAGGGCCACCGGCCGGTCATAGCCGTGGTCGGAGAGCGCAGCTCCGCCGCCCAGCGCGACCAGCTCGCGTGGTTCGAGTCCAAGCCGCTGTTCGGCTGGAGGGTGCTCGTCCCGCGCACGAAGGAGCAGGCCGCGTCGCTCTCCGACCAGCTGCGTTCCTACGGTGCGGTGCCGCACGAGGTCCCGACGATCGCCGTCGAGCCGCCGCGTACGCCCCAGCAGATGGAGCGCGCGGTCAAGGGCCTGGTCACCGGACGCTACGAGTGGATCGCCTTCACCAGCGTGAACGCCGTCAAGGCGGTCCGGGAGAAGTTCGAGGAGTACGGTCTCGACGCCCGCGCCTTCGCCGGGATCAAGGTCGCCGCGGTCGGCGAGCAGACCGCGGCCGCGCTGATCGACTTCGGCGTCAAGCCGGATCTGGTGCCCTCCGGCGAGCAGTCCGCCGCCGGGCTGCTGGAGGACTGGCCGCCCTACGACCCGGTCTTCGACCCGATCGACCGGGTGTTCCTGCCGCGCGCCGACATCGCCACCGAGACCCTGGTGGCCGGGCTGATCGAGCTGGGCTGGGAGGTCGACGACGTCACCGCGTACCGCACGGTCCGCGCCTCGCCGCCGCCGGCCGACACCCGCGAGGCGATCAAGGGCGGCGGCTTCGACGCGGTCCTGTTCACCTCGTCCTCGACCGTCCGGAACCTGGTCGGCATCGCGGGCAAGCCGCACAACGTGACCGTGATCGCGTGCATCGGCCCGGCCACCGCGAAGACCGCCGAGGAGCACGGCCTGCGGGTGGACGTGCTGTCCCCGGAGCCGTCGGTGCACAAGCTCGCCGAGGCGCTCGCCGCCTTCGGCGCGCAGCGCCGGGACGCGGCGAAGGAGGCCGGCGACCCGGTGACCCGGCCGAGCGAGCGGCGCCCGGGTGCGCGCCGGCGTCGGACGACGACGTAGCAGTTACGAGGGTGAGTGGGCCCGGTCGCTTCGGCGGCCGGGCCCGCCGCCTTTCCCGGCACCGGTGTCGGTAAGACCGCGCTGCGTACGGGTCTATCGTCGAAGGATGACTGCGTACGGAAACTTCCCCGGCTCCCGCCCCCGGCGGCTGCGGACGACCCCGGCGATGCGGCGGATGGTCGCCGAGACACGGCTCGACCCCGCGAACCTGATCCTGCCCGCGTTCGTCCGGGAGGGCGTCGACGCCCCGGTCGCCATCTCGGCCATGCCCGGCGTGCACCAGCACACCCTGGACACCCTGCGGAAGGCGGCCGTCGAGGCGGTCTCGGCCGGGGTCTCGGGGATCATGCTCTTCGGGGTGCCGGAGGACGAGAAGAAGGACGCCCGGGGCACGGCGGGCACCGACCCCGACGGCATCCTCCAGGTCGCCCTGCGCGCGGTCCGCGAGGAGGTCGGCGACGACCTCGTCGTGATGTCGGACCTCTGCCTGGACGAGTACACCGACCACGGCCACTGCGGGGTCCTGACGGCGGACGGCCGGGTGGACAACGACGCGACGCTGGAGCGGTACGCGGAGATGGCCCAGGTCCAGGCGGACGCCGGGGCGCATGTGGTGGGCCCCAGCGGCATGATGGACGGTCAGGTCGGCGTGATCCGCGACGCCCTGGACCAGACCGGCCACGAGGACGTGTCGATCCTCGCCTACGCCGTGAAGTACAGCTCCGCCTTCTACGGCCCCTTCCGCGAGGCCGTCGGCTCCTCGCTCACCGGCGACCGCAAGACCTACCAGCAGGACCCGGCGAACGCCCGCGAGTCGCTGCGGGAGCTGGCGCTGGACCTGGCGGAGGGCGCGGACATGGTGATGGTGAAGCCCGCCGGACCGTATCTGGACATCCTCGCCAAGGTCGCGGAGTCCGTGGACGTGCCGGTCGCGGCGTACCAGATCAGCGGCGAGTACGTGATGATCGAGGCCGCCGCCGAGAAGGGCTGGATCGACCGCGAGAAGGCGATCCTGGAGAGCCTGACCGGGATCCGGCGGGCCGGGGCGCAGATGATCCTCACCTACTGGGCGACCGAGGTGGCCCAGTGGCTGGGCGGACGGGACGTCAGGCGCGGCTGAGCGCGCGCGTGATCACGGCCCACCCGCTCCGGTCTCCTGGAGCCGGTGGGCCTCCTTGATGGAGAAGCGGGCGCTGTCCCGGACGAGCGGGTCCTCGTCGGCCCGTGCGGTGGTGTCGAGGACCGTGGCGACGATCGGGTCGTCGGTGTAGGGCGCCAGCGACATCGCCGCGTACTGGCGGACCAGGTCCTCCTCCGGGTCGCGCAGCGCGGTGAGCAGGGCGCGGCCCGCTTCGTGGCGCAGGACGGGGTCGGCCGGGGGCCACAGGCGCAGGACGGTGGCGCTCTCGACGCGGGCCAGGTCGTACTCGCCCGGATCCGCGACGACCGAGACGAGGAACGGCAGCGCCTGGGCGTTGTCGTCCAGCTCGGTGATGATCTCCCGCTTGCGGTCGCTGCCCGGCGGCAGCGCGCGGAACTCGGCTATCAGGCGTTCGGCGACTTCGGCCGCTTCCGTCGCGGAGGCGGCTTCCGTCGTGGTCGGGACGTTCGTGTCGTTCATGGGGGTAGACACTTTCTGTCAGGGCCAGTCGACCAGTGCCATGAATGCTACGAAAGTGACCCCCACGGTGGCGGGTGCGGCGAGTGCCAGTCCTACGCGGCGGGCCGCGTAGCGGAGTCGGTGCGGTACGGCCCAGCTCGCGATCAGCACGGCCAGGGCGATGAGCAGGCCGATCCACAGGACGGTCCACCCGATCATCCAGCTGTCGTGGAAGCGTTCGGCCACCTCGCCGTTGCAGGAGTCGCACTCCATGGGCGAGAGCGCCCCGTAGAGCAGGGCGAGCAGCCCCAGCGGCACGGTGACGACCGAG
>MUNB01000439.1 GCA_002154345.1 Streptomyces griseus | reverse complement strand
ACCCTCTCCCCGGCCCACCACCGCACCCCGCGCCCGACACCGTGCCCGGGGTCTCCGGGTTGCCGGGGCCCGCGGCGTACGAACGCGAGATCCGGACCGTACGGGAGCGCACGCGCACCGGCCCCGACCGGCTGCCCGGCGCCGGACCCGACCGGGCCGTGCGGACGGCCCCGTTACGGCTGGCCAGGTCGCTGCGCGGGCTGGGCCGCAGGGTACCCACCGGCGGCCGCAGCGCGCTGGACGAGGAGAGCACCGCCGAGCACGGGCTCACCGACGGCCTCTGGGTCCCCTACTTCCTCCCCGACCGTGAGCGCGCCTTCGACCTGGTGCTCCTCGTCGACCGGGCCCCCACCATGCCGCCCTGGCACGGCACCGTCCGGCAGATCGCCGACGAGGCCACCCGCAGCGGGGCCTTCCGCGATGTCCGCACCGTCGGGGTGACCCTGCCCGCCGACGGCGAACCCGCCCTGCGCTGGCCCGGCGGACGCGACGGGCACCCCGCCGAACTGCTCGACGGCCGTAACGCACGGCTCTTCCTCGTCGTCACGGATGGGCTCGCCCACGGCTGGGCGGGCCCCGGCGCCGACCGGTTGCTGGAACGGCTGACCTCGGGCGGGCCCACCGCGCTCGTCCACCTCCTGCCGCCTTATCTGCGCCACCGCTCCTCGCTGTTCCCCTTCCGTGCCCAGCTGGACGCCGGCGGTTTCGGCGCACCGAACCGCCGCTTCCACTGCCGCCCGCCGCACGGCGCCCACGACCCCGTACGGCCGCTGCCCGAACCGGACGACGACACCGTGCCCGTACCGGTGCTCAGCGTCCGCGCCGGGTCCTTCCGCGCCTGGGCCGACCTGGTGACCGGCGAACGCGGGGTGCGACGGACCCTGCCGGTCGTGCTGGCGGGCGCGATGGCCAAGGGAGCCTCCGCCCCCGGGCTGCGCACCCCGGTCGTCGACGGCCCCCGGGCGGCCGCCGCGGCCGTGCGCAGGTTCCGTTCGCTCGCCAGCCCCCTGGCCCGGCAGCTCGCCGTGCTGCTGGCCCTCGCCCCGATGGACTTCGCCGTCATCCAGGAACTGCGCGAGGCGGCCCTGCCGGACGCCGGGCCCGAACACCTCGCCGAGGTCATGATGGGCGGCCTGATCGACTGGGACACCGAAGCCGAGGGCGGTCCGGACTTCGCCGACGACGTACGCGAAGCGCTGCTCGCCACCAGCACCAGGACCCAACTCACCCGCACCGTCGGCCTGCTGGCCGAACTGCGGACGGGCAAGGGGCACGGCGCCCGGCTCCGCGCGGCCCTCCACGACCCGGTGCGCACCGCCCTGCCCGGCACGGAACCCGGCGCCCGCCCCTGGCTCCGGATCGAACTCGCGGTCCTGCGGGCGCTGGCCGGCCCGTACGCGGGCCGGGCCGCCCGGGTGGCGGCCCGCCTGGTGCGCCCGCCGGGCGGCCCCCCTGCCCGGCCGGGTGAGATCGGTGCGAAACCGATGAAAGACGCCCCGAATTGGGCAAAGCTGCCACCGGACAGCGTCGTTTCACCAGGAGGACCCGTGCCGCCCACGACACCCCCAGCAGCTGACACCTCGGCACCAGCTGACAACACCGCCCGGAGGGCCCACAAGGAGATGGAAGTCAAAACGCCGGAAGCACGCTTCGTCCGTACGGGCCAGCCGAAGATCATGGGCAATGTGCCGCCCAAGAACCCCAACTTCACGGGCCGCGAGTCGCTTCTCGCCGCCGTGGAGCGGCAGCTGACCGAGGACGAGACGACGGCGGTCCTCCCGCACGCCCTGCACGGCCTCGGCGGCGTGGGTAAATCGCAGATCGCGGTGGAGTACGTCTACCGCCACAGCGGCGACTACAACGTCATCTGGTGGATCCCCGCCGAGCAGGAGAGCCTGATCCTGGCCGCGCTCGCCGAGCTGGCGGCCAGCCTGGGCCTCCAGGTCGGCCCGCAGGCCAACACCGCCGTGCCCGCCGTCCGCGAGGCCCTGCGCACCGGAAAGCCCTTCGACAACTGGCTGCTGGTCTTCGACAACGCCGAGGACATCGAGGCGGTGCGCTCGTACTTCCCCAACGGCGGCCCCGGAAAGATCATCGTCACCTCGCGCAACCGGGAGTGGGAGCGGATCGCCACGCCGCTGAGCGTCGACGTCTTCGACCGCGAGGAGAGCATCGCCCTGCTCCAGCGCCGGGCCCGGGGACTGAGCACCCACGACGCGGGCCGGCTCGCCGAGGCGCTCGGCGATCTGCCGCTCGCCGTCGAGCAGGCCGGCGCCTGGCACGCGGCCACCGGTATGCCGGTCGACGAGTACCTCCAGCTGCTGGACGAGCGCCGCCCCGAAATCCTCGAACTGGCCCCGTCCCCGGACTATCCGCTGCCCGTCGCCGCGGTGTGGGACATCTCGCTCGGCAGGCTCACCGCCGAGAACCCGGCCGCCCGCCAACTCCTCCAGATCTGCGCCTGCATGGCGCCCGAACCCATCCCGCTGAACATGCTCCGCGGCGGCCGCAACGTCCAGATCACCCCCGAGCTGGACCCCGTGCTCCGCGACCCGCTGCTGCTCGCCCGCGCCACCCGCGATCTGAGCAAGCTCTCGCTGGTCCGCCTCGACCACAAGGCCGGCACGCTCCAGATGCACCGGCTCATGCAGAACGTGATCGTCGCCCGGCTGGACCCGGAGGAGCGGGAGCGGATGCGCAACGCCGCCCATCTGCTCCTGACCACCGCCAAGCCGGGCCTGCCCGCCTCACCGGAACAGTGGTCGACCTACCTCGGACTGCTGCCCCACATGATCGCCTCCGGCGCGGTCAACAGCTCGGACGCCTGGGTGCGCGACCTGGTCTTCGACATGGTCACCTTCCTCTACTACTGGGGCGCCCACGACGCGGGCGCGGACCTGACCCGGCAGGCGTGGGAGGCCTGGAGCGAGCAGTCCGCCGAGGAGGACCTGCACGTCATCCGGATCACCAAGATGCTCGGCTTCTACCTCCACCACCTCGGCCGGATCGCGGAGGCCGCGGCCCTGAGCGAACAGGCCATGGAGGTCTCGCGCACCGCGCCGATCCCCGAGGAGGAGGTGATCGACTCCATGCTCCAGCAGGCCGGATCGCTGCGGTACCGGGGCGACTTCGAGGCCGCCCGCGAGCTGAGCGCCGAGGCCTACGAGCGGGCGAGCGACCTCTACGGCCCGGAGGACCCGACGACGCTGAGCGCGGCCCACAGCTACGGCCTCTCGCTGCGGGTGAACGGCGACTTCCGGCAGGCGCGGGCGATCGACGGGGAGTCCGCCAGGCAGCGGGAGCTGCTCTACGGCCCGACCAGCGGGCTCACCGTCAACACCCTGAGCGCCCTGGCGGTGGACACCCGCGAGGCGGGCGACTTCCTGGAGGCCAGGGCCCTTCAGGAGTCGACCTACCAGACCTACCGCACCCACTTCGGCCCCACCAACGCGGCGACCATCCGGGCCGCGCTGAACCTCGCGATCTGCCGGCGCCGGGCCGGATTCCTGGAGGGGGCGGCGGAGCTGGTCGAGGAGATCCTGGAGAGCTTCACCAGCAGGTACGGCGCGGCGTACCCGGAAACCCTGGGGGCGGCCCTGGCGGCGGTCGTCGACCGCCGGATCGCGGGCAGGCTGGAGGACTCCCGCCGCCTCGGCCGGCAGACCCTCGACGGCTACCGGGACATCTTCGGCGAGCACCACCCGTACACCCTGTGCGCCATGATCAACGTGGCCGCCACCCTGCGGGCCCTGGGCGAGGTGGAGGAGGCCGAGCGGCTGGACACGGTCGCGGGGGAGCGGCTCCGGGCGGACCTGGGGGAGCGGCACGTCTACTCACTGGCCGCCGCGTTCGGCCGGGCCAACGACCACTACGCCAGGCTGGACTTCGCCGGCGCCCTGGAGGCCGACAGCGCCACCCTGCCGCTGCTGACCGAGGTGGCGGGCGAGGATCACCCCTTCACCCTGGTCTGCGTCGCGAACCTCTCGCTGGACCATCGCGGACTCGGCCACTCGGCGGAGGCGGACCGGCTCAACGCCCAGGCGGTGGAGGGTCTGACGCGTGTGCTGGGGGAGGAGCACCCGTGGCGGACCTCGGCCCGGCTGCACCAGCGCATCGAGTACGACCCGACGGTGATCCCGCTGTGAGGTGACGGATCGGTACGGGGGCGGGGCCGGGAGGCCGCGGACGCCCGATGTGTGACGGGGTGCGGTCGGCGGGAACACCACGGACGGGGGGCGATGCATGACCACGGTCATATTCATCCACGGTACGGGCGTGCGGCCGCCGCACACCGAGGCACTGAACGCGAAGGTCACGGCCTCACTCGCCGGGGCCGCCCCGGGTGTGCGGGTCGTGCCGCTCGACTGGGGCGAGCGGTACGGCGCCCGGCTCGCCGCGGGCGGGGCCAGCATTCCGCCGGACGGGGCCGGGGCCACCGAACGGGACGTGGCGGGCGAGGAGGACGGGGAGGACGCGGAGACCGCCGCCTGGGAGCGCCTGTACGAGGACCCGGAGGCGGAGTTGGCCCTGGTCGCCGCGCACGGTCCGGCGGGAGCGATACCCCCGGGCGCGGCCTTCCCGGACGAGGAGTTCCGGGACCGGCTGGCCCGGCTGGCGGCCCGTGGCGAGAGCGTCGCCCCGGAGCTGGGGCCCGGCCTCGGAGCACGGGCCGCCGACCTCGCCCGCAGCCCGCTGCTGACGCCGGCCGCGGAAGCCCTGGACCCCGAAGACCTGGCGCCGCTGCTGGCCCGCGCGCTGGCCGCCGCCGTGATCGGCGCGGCCCTCGCCGAGGACGCGCCGGTGATCACCGACGGCCCCACCCGCGACGCCGCCGTGGACCGGATCGCCCGGGAGCTCGGCGCCACCGGGTCCGGCTCCACCAGGGGGCCGGTGGGCCGGCTGATCGGCCGGCCCGTGCTGCGGCTCGGCTCCCGTTACGCGGTGCGCCGCCGCCGCGCCCTCACCGGGGCCGCCCACCCGGCCGCGGGCGATGTGCTCAAGTTCCTCGTACGGGGCGGTCCCCTGCGCACCGCCCTGCGCGAGCTGGCCGCCGCCGTGGAGCCGCCCGTCGTCCTCCTCGGCCACAGCCTCGGCGGGATCATCGCCCTCGACACCCTGATCGAGGCCCCGCTGCCCGGCGTCCGGCTGCTGGTCACGGTGGGCTCGCAGGCGCCGTTCCTGTACGAGACGGGGGCGCTGCCCCACCTCGACCACCCGGAGCCCCTGCCCGACCATGTCCCCGGCTGGCTCAACCTCCACGACCGCCGCGATCTTCTCGGCTTCGCCGCCGCACCGGTGTTCCCCGGCCGGGCCGAGGACATCGCGACGGACAACCGGCAGCCGTTCCCCGCCGCCCACAGCGCCTATTGGAGCGACCCGGCCGTCTACCGCGCCATCGCGGAGCGGCTGCCGTGAGCGCGGGCCCGGCTCACCCGTCCGGCGTGGGCGCCCACACCGTCGATCCCGCCCGGGTGGTGGCGCTCGTCGTCGGCGTCGAGGCCTATGCGGCGGGGCCCGGCTGGACGCTGCCGGGCCCGGTCCGCGACGCCCTGCGCTTCCGGGACTGGCTGCGGTCCACGGGCGTGCCGGACGCCAACATCCTGCTGCACCTCGCCCCGGCACAGGGCCCGGACGCGGTCACCGGCCACCGCGGCGCCGACCACGAGACCCTGCGACGGGCCCTGGTGCACGAACTGCCCGCCCGCCAGGGGGACATGCTCTGGATCTGGTGGGGCGGGCACGGCGTCCTGGACCGGGACGAACACCTGCGGCTCTACTGCGCCGACGCCACGGAGACCGACCGCCGCAACATCGACCTGGAGTCCGCCCGCCGCCGGCTGAGCAGCGATGTGCTGCCCGGGTTCGAGAGGCAGAACTGGGTCGTCGACGCCTGCCAGACCTTCGAGGAGCGCCACCGCCCCGCCGTCACGATCCCGGACGGAAGCCTCCCCGCCGGGCAGCGCCTGCGGATCCACCGGCAGAGCGTGCTGCTGGCCGCCGACCGGGGACAGCGCGCGGCCAACGACCCCGTACGCGGTCAGGGTGTCTTCTCGGACATCCTCCTGCGCGAACTGGCCACCCTGCCCGGCGGCCCGGCCCCCGACCCGGAAGCACTCTTCGCGGCCGTCCGGGGCCACTTCGACCGGCTGCGCGCCGAGGGAGGCCCCACCCAGCTCCCCACGCTCCAGCTGCACCGCCCCGGAC
>MUNB01000438.1 GCA_002154345.1 Streptomyces griseus | reverse complement strand
CCCCCGCACCCTGCGCCCGGAGCCCGCCCCCGACGTCCTGCGGGCCCTGCTGGACCACGTGCGGGACGCCCTGGAGGACAACGGCGACCGGGAATCGGCGGAGAGCGCCCTGGCCGCGGTGCACCGGCGCGGCAACGGGGCACGGGTGCAGCGCGAGATCCTGGCGCGGACCGGGAGCCTGCGCGACACCGTCGCCGCGTGCGTCCGCATCACGGCCGGCTGAACGGAGCCGGAGAACAGAAGATCCAGAGCATTCGAGGAACGGAGCAGTCCATGTCCACCACCGCTCTCGACGACCGCCGGATTCTGGCCATCGTCACCAACTACGGGGTCGAGCAGGACGAACTCGTCGTCCCCCTGGAGCACCTGCGCGGACACGGGGCGCAGGTCAGCGTGGCCGCGGTCGACACCGACGAGATCCGCACCCTCGTCGGCGACCGCGACCCCGGCGAAACCCTGCGGCCCGACCTCACGCTGGACGACGTCGACCCCGCCGCGTACGACCTCCTGCTGGTCCCCGGCGGCACGCTGAACGCCGACTCGCTGCGCCTGGAGGAGGCCACCACCCGGATCGTCAGCTCGTTCGCCGCGTCCGGCCGGCCGGTGGCCGCCATCTGTCACGGGCCGTGGGCGCTGATCGAGGGCGGCTACGTCCGGGGCAAGACGCTGACCTCGTACGCCTCGCTGCGCACCGACATCACCAACGCCGGCGGCACCTGGCTCGACAAGCCGGTGGTCCGCGACGACGCCGAGGGGTGGTCGCTGATCACCTCACGTGACCCCGGCGACCTGGACGACTTCCTCGGCGAGATCGACGCCGTGCTCGCGGAGGCCTGAGCCGCCCGTCACGCCGGTCAGTCCAGAGTCTGGGTCAGCTCGCTGCGCGTCGCTGTGTGCACGACCCGGGCGCGCGCCCCGTTGACCAGCGGCAGGAACGGCTGCACATGACCGCACTCGACGTCGGCGACGATCGGCACCTTCAGCGGTCCGAGCGCGTCCAGCACGGCCTGGTGCTGCGTGAGCGAGGCCATGTCCGGGGCCGAGGTCCGGCCGACGAGAACGGCGTCGGCCGCGTCGAAGAATCCGGCCAGCCGCATGCCGTGCAGATTGCGGCAGATGGTGAACGCGTCGTGGCCGCCGGCCTCCACGTACACGAGGAGCCCCTCCGGGGCGTGCGCCCGGGCGAAGGCGGAGGTGTCGAGATACGGCGTGCCCGCGATGTTGGCCAGCATCTCGACGCAGCCCCCGATGAGCCGGCCCTCGACGTCCACGTCGCCGCCGCCGTCCAGCCGGGTCCACCGGCCCGGGGTGTCGAGGGTGAAGGCTCGGACGTCCGGCTGCTTCGCGTAGTCGTCCCGGCCCGTGGCCCGGTGCCGCTCGGGCGGGATCTGGGTGAACCGGTGGCCCGGCGGCGCGGCGACGATGTCGAGCCAGGACACCAGCCCCTCCGGTACCCGGTAGGGCGTGTCCATGAGGTTGTTCCCGTGCACGGTCGCCGCCCCGGTGAGGAGCGTCAGCGGGGTCATGACGGTCGACAGGTCCGAATAGCCCACCACCCAGGTCGGCTCGGCCTCCCGCAGCCGGTCCCAGTCGAGCAGCGGCAGCAGGTCGATCGCGGTCTCCCCGCCCCACGGCGGCACCACGGCCCTGATCCCGGGGTCCGTCAGCATCGCCGTCAGCTCGGCGGCCCGGTCGGCGGCGGACGCGCTGGCATGCCCGGAGCCGTCCATGCAGCGGCCCGTCACGACCGCGTACCCACGCGCCTCGACCTCGCGCACCGCCACGGCGAGCCGCTCGCGCAACTCCTCGGGCACTCCGCTGGACGGAGCGGTGATACCGATGCGGTCACCGGGACGGAGGGGGCTGGGGTAGCGAACAGGCATGCGCCGGATTCTGGCACGGTTCCCGGAGGCGATGGACGAGGCCGTCTCGAACCTGCACCCATGGAAGGTTAGGCTGACCTAAGTCAATTCGGTTCTCTCGTCCGGCGGGCGAGGCGTTCAGGCCGACCACGCGTACGAAAGGGCAGTGTCCATGACGATCCATCGAGCCGTCGTCGCCCGAGTGCGGCCGCTCTCCGCGACCATGACCCGCGTCACCTTCCACGGCGAGGGCCTGGCGGGCTTCGGGTCCACCGGGGTCGGCGACGAGTACGTGCGGATCTTCCTTCCGCACGGCCCGGACCGCACCGACGTCTCGCTGCCCCGGACGACCGAGCAGGGCGGGTGGGAGACCCCCGAGGGGCAGCCCGTCGCGCCCATGCGCACCTACACGATCCGCGCGGTGCGCCCGGAGGAGGGCGAGGTCGACATCGACTTCGTGCTCCACGAGGGCGGTGTCGCGTCCGGCTGGGCCGCCGAGGCGCGGCCCGGCGACGTGGTCGGCGTCAACGACCCCACCGGGCTCTACAACCCCCCGGCCGATCTCACCTGGCAGGTTCTGGTCGCCGACCAGACCGGCCTGCCCGCCGCCGCCCGCCTGCTGGAGAACACCCCGGACCACGTCAGGACCCGGGTGGTCCTGGAGGCGCCCGACCCCTCGTCCGTACTGCCCCTGCGGGAGCTGTCCGACTCCAAGGTGACCTGGACCTACGGCGGAAACGGCCACGGACCGAGCCGGCTGGCCGACCTGGTGGCCGCCGCGGTCCCGCCCGGCACGGATCTCGCGGGCGGGTACGTGTGGGTCGCGGGGGAGACCAACGCCCTGCGTGCGGTACGCCGTTACCTCCGCCGCGAGCTGGGGCTCCCGGCGGAGCGCTTCAAGGTCGTCGGCTACTGGATACCGAACTCCGACACCTGGTCCGAGCGGTACGAGGCGCTGCCCGACGCGGTGCGCTCCGAGCTGGAGGCCCTCTGGGACAACCCGGCCGGCGACTCCGAGGACCTCACCATCCGCTACGAGGCCCGGCTGAGCGACCTCGGGCTCTGACCGGGCCGGGGGCGGCTTCTCGGGTGACGGCGTGTGGCGCACCGGTGCCGCGTGACGGAGAGTCAACCGTGGGGTGAGTGGGTAGGGTTCGCCGGCAGACAAGTGAAGGCAGCCTTGCCTAAGTGAATGGAGGATGCGGTGACCAATCCGTTCGAGGACGAGGACGGCACCTACCTGGTGCTCGTCAATGAGGAGGGACAGCACTCCTTGTGGCCCGCCTTCGCCGAAGTGCCCGCCGGGTGGGCCGTGGTCCAGCCGGCGAGCACTCGCCGGGCCTGCCTGGACTACGTCGAGCGGAACTGGACGGATCTACGGCCCAAGAGCCTGAAGGGCGGCATGGCGGCCGATCCCGCGTGAACCCCGGTGCGGTCGGACCGGCGGACCGCACCCCGGACCGCCGGTCCGGCCCGGCCACCGGGGGCGCGTGCTTCGTCCCGTAGTTCCGGGCGGGCGAACAACGACGACTACGGCACCTCGCCGGGGCGTCGGTGCGCCCGACTGCCGCAGGAGGCGAACCGCTGCTCTGTCCAGCGACGCATCGGGCCCGACGCCGTGCGCAGGCCCTAGGCTGCGACTCCGAGCCGGCCCGACCCAGGAGCGCACACCCTCATGCACGACCCCGTCCGCCAACTCCCCTTCCCCGACGCCCTCCGCCCGGACGTGTCACCCGCACCGCATCCGCTGCTCGCCCCGGTGACCGGATACCTCGGCACCTGGCGGGGCACCGGCCGCGGCGGGTATCCGACGCTGGAGGCGGAGTTCACGTATGCGCAGGAGGTCACCTTCAGCCACGACGGACGGCCTTTCCTCGCGTACGAGGCGCGGGCCTGGCTGCTCGACGCCGACGGGCAGCCCCTGCGGCCGTCCGCCCGGGAGAGCGGCTGGTGGCGGCTGCAGCCGGACGGCCGGGTGGAGGCCCTGATCACCCAGCCCACCGGCATCGCGGAGATCTCGTCAGGCCACGCTCGCGACGGCGCCGTCGACCTCACCACCGAGCAGGTGTCGCTCGCCCCCACCGCCAAGGAGGTCGAGGCCACCCGCCGCCGCTACACCCTGACGGACCGCGACACGCTCGCCTTCGTCCACGATCTCGCCGCGATCGGCCTGCCGCTGCAGCACCACCTCTCGGCCGAGCTCCACCGGGAAGCCCCTGGCCAGCGCATTTAGTTGTCGGAGCGTGACCAAAGCGGCGATTGGCGGCCGCGCCGCGGGGCAGGTGCACGGGAAGCCAGGAGAACAGGAGCACCATCCCGATGTCCCTTCCCTCGTACCCGGATCCCTCGTACCCGGGGCAGCCCGCGGCCGGTCAGGACCCCTACGGCAGCCGGCAGCCCGCACCGACGAACGGCTTCGCGGTCGCCGCACTCGTCCTGGGCCTCGTGGCCTGCCTGCTCTTCTGGACCGTGCTGGGCGGGCTGCTCCTCGGCCTGCTCGCCATCGTCTTCGGCATCGTCGCCGCGCTCCGCACCCGCCAGGGCCGTGCGCCGCGCCGGACGATGGCGATAGTCGGGGCCGTGTTCGGGGCGCTCGGGCTCATCGGGTCCGCGATCGTCCTCGTGGTGGCCATCTCCGTGTTCGACTCCGAGGAGTTCAAGAACTACGAGGACTGCATGGACCGGGCCAGTGGCCAGGCGGCCGAGAACCGGTGCACGGACGACTTCATCGACGAACTGAGCAACTGACGGACCCGGGAACCCGCCCCGCGGGCCGGGCCCGACGGCGTACGCTCGGCCCATGGTGCACGTACTGGGCAGCAGGATTCTGCTGCACCCCACCGACCCCGAGCGTTCCCGTGCCTTCTACGGCGAGGCCCTGGGCCTCGCCGTCTACCGGGAGTTCGGCACCGGCCCCGAGCGCGGCACGGTCTATTTCCTCGGCGGCGGGTTCCTGGAGGTCTCCGGCCGGAGCGAGGAGCCTCCCTCCCCGGCCGTGCGGATCTGGCTCCAGGTCGACGACGCCGAGGCCGCCCACGACGAACTGCGGGCGAAGGGCGTGAGCATCCTGCGGCCGCCGAAACGTGAGCCCTGGGGTCTGGTCGAGATGTGGATCGAGGATCCCGACGGGGTGCGGATCGCCGTCGTCGAGGTGCCGGACGACCATCCGCTCCGCTACCGGCCCTGAGCGACGGCCCGGTCCGTCAACGGCCGCAACTCCCGCCCCACGAACGTGTCGAAGTCGCCCGGCGGCCGCCCGGTGACGCGCAGCACGGTGTCGGTGACCCGGTCCTCGGCCCCCTCGGCGATGGCGCGGTCCAGCCCGGCGAGCAGCTCCGCGAACGGGACGGGCACACCGGAGGCGGCGATCCGGTCGCGCATCGCCTCGTGCCCCAGGCGCTCATGGACCACCGGGCGTCCGGTGCCCCGGCCGACGGCCGCCGCGACCTCGTCGTAACTCAGCGCCCGGGGCCCGGTGATGACCAGGTCGGTGTCGGGGGACCGCTCGTCGGTGAGGGCGTGTACGGCGACGGCGGCGATGTCCTCCGCGTCGACGAACCCGACCCGACCGTCGCCCGTGGCCGTCCTGATGACCCCGGCGTCGCGGATGCTCTGCGCGTGCACATGGGCGCCGGTGACATTCTGCATGAACCAGGACGGCCGGAGCACCGCCCAGGCGTCGAAGAGGTCCGGCAGGGCCTGGTGGACGAGGCCGGTCGCGGGCCCGCCCAGGGGGATCGCGGAGGAACTGAGCAGCACCGCGCGGCCCACCCCGGCGTCGCGGGCCCGCTCCAGGAACGGCAGCATCGGCCCGGCGGGCTCGGGGTGGCCGACCGGCGGCACCAGATAGACCCGGTCGACGCCGGTCAGCGCCGGGCCGTGGCTCGTGGTGTCCTCCCAGTCGAAGCGGACCGCCTCGGCGCCGGGGACCGCGCGGGCGAGCCGGGAGGCGGCGCGCACCCGGTGGCCCGAGGCGGAGAGCCGGGCCGCCACACGGCTTCCGGTGGTGCCGGTCGCGCCGATGACCAGGGTCGCGGGGGCTGAGTCGGGGTTCATGAAGGCTCCGTCACCTAGAATGTGGACCCTGGGTCCGTTTCATGCTCGACGATACGGACCGCTGGTCCGTTTTGCAATCGAGGAGCGCCATGACCGCCCGCACACCCCGCAAGGACGCCGTCCGCAACCGTGCGGCCGTCCTCGCCGCGGCCGATGAGCTCTTCGCCCGCAGCGAGAGCCCCGCGACCATCACGATGGCCGACATCGCGGCGGCGGCCGGCGTCGGCAAGGCCACCCTCTTCCGCGGTTTCGGCGACCGCACCGGGCTGATCCGGGAGCTGTTCGCCACCCGCCTCGAACCGATCAGGACCGCCGTCGAGGACGGCCCCCCGCCGCTCGGCCCCGGCACCGCGCCGCACCGGCGGATCCCCGCCCTGCTCGATGCCGTCCTGTGCCTCAAGCTCGACAACCGGCACCTCGCCCTCGCCCTGGAGGACACCGGCGACGCGGGCCCTTACCGGGCCGAGCACTACGAACGCTGGCACCAGGTCCTGCGGGAGATGCTGGACCGGATCGACGGCCTCGCCGACAGCGCGTTCGCCGCCCACGCCCTGCTGGCGGCCACCCGCGCGGATCTCGTCGAGCATCTGGTCGCTCAACAGGGCATGACGCACGAGGAGATCCGCGCCCACCTGGCGCGGTACACCGCCCAGGTCATCGGAGCCGGCGCGCCGGACGCCTGACCGGCGGCCTCCGCACACCTGTCCACACCCGCCCGCCGCGCACCGCCGGTTGCATGCGCACCAGGTGTTTGCCACGGTGTCCCTGGGCAGGCGTCCCGGTGATCCCCGGGCCGTGCCGCCCGGTGACCGCCCGCAACGGAAGTACACCGCAGAGAGAAGGAGGGGTCGATGTCCTCGAAGCGACGTCGTAAGAAGAAGGCCCGCCGCAAGAACGGCGCGAACCACGGCAAGCGTCCGCAGAGCTGAGACGACGCAGCGGCCCCACCGGGCGGAGGAGCCCGGTGGGGCCGCTGCGTTTCCGTGGGCCGGGGGAGGGCCGTGCGGAACTCGGGTCCCGAAGGTGATGCCCGACGAGCGCCGGGTTCACACCCCGAGCGGTGCCGTGGGTTCCGTTCCGGCCCTGGCGCAGACCGAAGCCGCCGTCCCGACCGCGTACTCCAGCATCGCCTTCGTCCGCCCGGCGGACAGCGCAGGATCCCACCCGGCCTCCGCTCCGAGCCAGGTCAGCATCCCCGCCATGAACGCGTCGCCCGCGCCGATGGTGTTCACCACCCGCACCGGCAGAGCGGGAACGGAGACCGCCGGGGCATCATGGACGTACGCTGTCGCGCCCCGCGCCCCCCGTGTCATCACCACCAGCCGCCCCTGCCCGGCCAGCCTCCGGCAGCTCTCCTCCGGGGCCGCGTCCGGCCACAGCCGCACCAGGTCCTCGTCGCTCGCCTTCACGACCTGCGCGAGCGAGCACAGCTCGCGCAGCTGGTCCAGGCTCCGCACCGGATCGAGCGTCCGGTCCTCGCGTACATTCGGGTCCACCACGAGCAGCCCCGCGCGGGAGGCCGCCCGCGCGGTCGCGGCCACGACGCCGGCCGCCGGCTCCACCACCGCGGCGAGCCCGCCCACGTACACCGCGCCGAAGCGCGCCGCCTCCGGCGCCCGGTCCGGCAGCCGGAAGGTCGCCGTGTCCTGGAGATGGAAGTGGTACGTGTTCCCGTGATCGCCCAGGTCGGCCACCGCGAGCGCGGTGGGCAGCGCGGAGCGGGCGCTCAGCGAGAGGTCGACGCCCGCACCGGTCAGCCACGCCTCGATCCGGCCCCCGAAGGCGTCGTCGCCGAGCCCGCCCACGAAGGACGGCCGCCCGCCGAGCCGGGCCAGGCCCACCGCGACGTTCGCGGGCGCGCCGCCCGGCTGGGCCGTCAGGACCCCGGAGTCACCGTCGGCCGGGACCAGATCCACCAGCGCCTCGCCCAGTACGAGGACGGCGCCGGGGTCCGGAGCCGCGCCCGGCACGGTGGACTCCGTCACGGCTCCACCACGATCTTGCGGCCGATGCCCGCCTGGAAGCGCTCGATCGCCTGCGGGTACTGCTCCAGCGGCAGCCGGTCGCTGATGAACACCGACGCGTCCAGCACCCCGCTCGCGAAGAGCGCGGCGGCCCGCTCGTAACTGTGCAGGACCGCCATCGAACCGGTGATGGTGATCTCCTGGTTGTAGATCTTGTACGGCTCGATCACCGCCGTCGTGGCGTAGTCGGAGACCCCGAACTGGAGGAACGTACCGCCCTTGGCGACCCTCCCCAGACCGTCCTGGATCGCCCCCGCGTTGCCCGTGGCGTCGATGACCACGTCCCAGCCGCCCGGACGGTCCAGCTCCTCGGCACGGGCCGCCGCACCGGTGCAGCCGAGCGTCGTCGCGGTGGCCAGCCGCTGGGCGTTGACGTCCAGCACGTCCACCGACGCGGCGCCGGTGCGCTTGGCCAGCTCCAGCATCATCAGCCCCATGGTCCCGGACCCGTAGATCAGCACCTGGGCCCCGAGATTGCCGTTGAGGACGTCGTAGCCGCGCACCGCGCAGGACAGCGGCTCGATCAGCGCCGCGTCCCGGACGTCGATGTGCTCCGGCAGGCGTACGCAGTTGGCGACCGGCGCCACCGCGAACTCCGCCGCGCCACCGGGCACCGTGACACCGATCGCCGCCCAGTTGTCACAGAGGTTGCCCCGGCCCGAACGGCAGTAGCGGCACTCATGACAGTGCAGCGAGGGGTCCACGGCCACCTTGTCGCCGATGGACAGCTCGGTGACGTCCGTGCCCAGGCCCACGATCTCCCCGGCGAACTCGTGCCCCGGGACGATCGGCAGGGTCGGCGCGAACTCGCCCTGGAGGATGTGGAGATCGGTGCCGCACAGGCCGCACGAGGCGACCTTGACGACCACGTCGCGGGGACCGGGCGTGGGATCCGGAACGGTGGTCACGGAGACCTTGCCGACGGATTCGACGATGGCTGCCCTCATTTGACTGCTCCCAGCGAGAGGCCCTGGACGAGTTTGTCCTGGGCGGCGTAGCCGGCGACGAGCACCGGCAGGGACACGACCACGGACGCCGCGCACAGCTGGGCGAGGAAGAGACCCTGGCTGGTGACGAAGGTGGTCAGATGGACGGGTGCGGTCCCGGCGACCACGCCGGTCAGCACCCGTGCGAACAGCAGCTCGTTCCAGCTGAAGATGAAGCAGATCAGGGCGGTCGCGGCGATCCCGGGACCGGCGACCGGGGCGACCACCCGGCGCAGCACCGTCGGCAGCCGGGCCCCGTCGACCTGCGCCGCCTCGATGATGGAGACGGGGACGTCGGCGAGGAAGGACTGCATCATCCACACCGCGATCGGCAGGTTCATCGAGGTGTAGAGCAGGACCAGCAGCCAGATGTTGTCCAGCAGACCGGTGTTCTTCGCGAACAGGTACACCGGCAGCAGCCCGGCGACCACCGGGAGCATCTTGGTGGACAGGAAGAAGAACATCACGTCCGTCCACTTGCGCACCCGCCGGATGGACAGCGCGTACGCGGCCGGCAGCGCGAGCAGCAGCACCAGCACCGTCGAGAAGAACGACGCCGCCAGCGAGTTGACCAGCGGGGGCCACGGAGTCGGGCCGCCTCCGCCCCCGAAGAACGTGCGGTAGCCGTCCAGCGTCAGCGCGGCGGCGAGCGAGGGCGGGTTGGTCGCCGCGTCGGCCTCCGCGTGGAAGGACGTCAGCACCATCCACAGCGCGGGCAGACAGAAACCGATCCCCACCACCCAGGCGACCACGCCCAGGGCGGCCGAGCGCCGACGGGCCTTGCGCGTGGCGGCACTGGTGGAAGCGGCGGATGCGGATACGGGTGTCGCGGTCGAGACGCTCATGCGCGGCTCGCCTCCTCACGGAAGAGGGAGGAGACCACCCGGAGCGCGAAGGTGGCGATGATGATCGTGCCGATCACCACGACCACACCCGCGGCGGACGCCAGTCCGTACTCGTGGGCCCGGTAGAAGGTCTCGTAGACGGTGTACGGGAGGTTGGCGGTGCCGAGACCGCCGGAGGTGATCGTGAACACCGCGTCGAAGTTCTGCACGATGTACACCGACCCGAGCAGGATGCCCAGTTCGAGGTAGCGGCGCAGATGCGGCAGGGTCAGATAGCGGAATATCTGCCAGGGCCCGGCCCCGTCCAGCCGCGCCGCCTCCATGATCTCGGCCGGCCGGCTCTGCAGCCCGGCCAGCAGGATCAGCATCATGAACGGCGTCCACTGCCACACCAGCGACGCCTCGATGGCGATCAGCGGCATCTCGGTGGTCCACTCGGGCTGCACCATGGATTCGATGCCGAACAGCTCGCCGAACCAGGTGAGCGCCCCGTTGAACAGCCCGTACTCCGGGTTGTAGAGCGCGTGCTTCCACAGGAGCGCGGCGGAGACCGGCACCAGCAGGAACGGGGTGATCAGCAGGGTCCGCACGAACCCCCGGCCGAAGAAGGTGCGATCCAGCAGCAGGGCGAAGACGAGCCCCAGCACGACGCTGACGATCACGACGGACGCGGTCAGGACGACGGTCGTCACGACCGATTCGCGCAACGCCTCGTCGGTGAAGACCGATGCGTAGTTGGACAACCCGGTGAAGTGGCGCTTCTCCGGCTTGAGCGAGTTCCAGTCGAAGAGCGAGATCACCAGGGTCGCCACGAAGGGCAGCTGGGTGACGGCGATCAGGAAGATCAGCGCGGGCAGCAGGGGAGCGCGGGTCGCCCAGGCGCGCCGGCGGCTCCCGGCGCCCGGCTTCTTCGCCGGGGCTTGCGGTGAGGCCGTGGTCTCTCTGGTTGCGGTGACGGTCATCGGTACTCCTCCGCGACCTTCTCGGCCAGCTTCTGGGAGGCGGCGAGCGCGGCGTCCACCGACTGGCGGCCGGCGATGGCGGCGCTGATCTCCTGCGCCACCCGGGTGCCCAGATCGGTGAACTCCGGTACGCCGACGAACTGGATGCCCGCCGTCGGGCGGGGCTGGGTGCCCGGGTTCTTCGGATCGGCCTCGGAGATGGCCCGCTCGGTGACGTCGGCGAACGCGCCGGCCTCCGCCCGGTAGTCCGGGTTGGCGTAGGTGGAGGCCCGTTTGCCGGCGGGCACGTTGGACCAGCCGCTGGTGGCGCCGACGAGCTCCTCGTACTCCTTGCTGGAGGCCCAGGAGACGAACTTCCAGGCGTCGTCGGACTTCTTGGACGCCTTCTGCAGCCCCCAGGCCCAGGTGTAGAGCCAGCCGGAGCTGTCGGTCCGCTCGACGGGAGCGGGGACGTAACCGATCTTCCCCTTCACCGGGGAGCCCTTCGCCTCCAGGGAGCCGGCGCCCGCGGTGGCGTCGTACCACATGGCGGTCTTGCCCTGCGTCATGTTGTTGAGGCACTCGGCGTACCCGGACTGCGGAGCGCCGAGCTCGCCGTGCTTGCGCACCAGGTCGACATAGAACTTCGTCGCCTTCTTGAACTCCGGTGCGGTCAGCCGCGGTTCCCAGTCCTCGGTGAACCAGGTGCCGCCCATCGTGTTGACGACGGTGGTCAGCGGGGCGATGACCTCGCCCCAGCCCGGCAGCCCGCGCAGGCAGATGCCCTTCATCCCGCGCTCCGCCCCGTCCGTCTGCTCGGCGAGCTCGGCCACCTGCTCCCAGGTCGGCTTCTCGGGCATCGTGAGGCCCTGCTCCTCGAAGACGTCCTTGCGGTACATCAGGAAGGACGACTCCCCGTAGAACGGCTGGGCGTAGAGCTTGCCGTCCTCGGCGGTGAGCGAGTCCTGGAGCGGTTGGAGAATGTCCTCCTGGTTGAAGGCGGTGTCGGCCTTCGCGTAGTCGTCGAGGGGGTGGAGCCAGCCGTTCTTCGCGAAAAAGGGCAGCTCGAAGTTGCTGATGGTGGCGATGTCGTACTGACCGGCCTGGTTGGAGAAGTCCTGGCTGATCTTGTCCCGTACGTCGTTCTCGGGCAGCACCGTGAAGTGGACCTTGATGCCGGTCTCCTTCGTGAAGTGCTTCGCGGTCAGCTTCTGCAGTTCGACCATCTGCGGGTTGTTCACCATCAGTACGTTCAGCGCGTCACCGCCGCCGAAGGAGGTCCCGCCCGCTCCGGCACAGCCGGTGGCGAGCAGGGCCAGGGCGGCGGTCACGGCACAGGCCCGACCGCGCATACGTGGTCGGCGGCGTCCTGGATGAGGCATGGGGGCTCCTGATCAGTCGTAGCGGCTCGGTGATCGGGTCGTTGAGGGCATGGCGAGCCAGGCCCCGGCGGGTGGGGTGGAGCGGTGGTGGGGGAGCGGCTGCGGAAGCCGTGCGGTCGGCGGTACGGGGGCGGGCGCCCCGGTCAGACGCGGATGACCTGCGGGCCCAGGAGCGAGTAGCGCTGGGCCTCGGCCGAGGGGAGCCCGGCGTCGGTGACGATCGCTTCGAAGTCACCGACCCCGGCGAACCGGCAGAAGCTCACCGCCCCGAACTTGCTGTGGATCCCGGCGAAGATCCGCCGCCGCGAACTCCGCAGCGCCTGCGCCTTCACCTCGGCGACGGCGGGGTCCGGGGTGGTGAGGCCGTACTCGCGGGAGATGCCGTTGGCCCCGAGATACGCCAGGTCGATGACGAAGTCCGCGAGCATCCGGGACGCCCAGTGGTCGACGGTCGCCATCGTCGAGCCGCGCACCCGGCCGCCCAGCAGCAGCACCGAGGTCTTCTCCGCCCCGGCGAGGGAGGTGGCGACGGCCAGGGAGGCGGTGACCACGGTCAGCGGCCGGTTCTGGGGGAGCGCCTCGGCCACCAGCTGCGGGGTGAAGCCCTCGTCGACGAAGACCGTCTCGGCGTCGCCGAGCAGATCGGCGGCGGCGGCCGCGATCCGCGACTTCTGCGGAACGTTACGGGTGGTGCGGACGGCGAGCGTGGTCTCGAAACCGGCCGACTCCACCGGGTAGGCGCCGCCGTGGGTCCGCCGGACGAGCCCGTGCTCCTCCAGCACGTGCAGATCGCGGCGGACGGTCTCCTTGGCCACCTTGAACAGGTCCGCGAGGGCGTTCACCCCGACCGACCCCTCCCGCCGGGCCGTGTCCAGAATTCCCCGCCGGCGTTCCTCGGTGTCCACGGCGCACTTCCCTGGTCGCTGCTGGGCCCGTTACGGGCAGGGCCCGCTTGTCCGTTCGGGCTCATGTGTCGTTTGTACAAGCAGTACCGGGGCCACGAACAGCTGCTTCACCAGATCCGCTCGGTCCGTTCGTGCCCGTTTCCCTGGAAGTGACCGTGCTGGTCAGGGCAGGTGCGGTCGATGATCCGGTCGCTCGGAACGCCCGCTTTCCCGTGATCGTTGCCCGAATGGCGCCCGAAGTGCGGAGGCGCGGCCTCCGCGGCGGGGCGCGGGGCAGGGCGGATCAGGAGCGCACGGTGCTGTCCTCGCCCTCGCCGCGGTGCGGCCGGGTCACCGAACTCCGGCCGGGTGCCTCCGGGTAGAACCGCCTGGCCCAGCGGCGGAACGGCCCGATCGGACCGTCGCCGGAAGCCAGCCGGGGTGGCTGCTGGTACTGCTTGTGATGCCAGATCGGGAAATCGGCGGCGGTGAACTCACAACTCGACCGGAAGACGGGGCGGTCCAGCAGCCGGGCCGCGACACGGCTGACGAGCCGGGCCGACCGGGGCGGCAGCCGGCTCGGCTCGTCGAAGGCGATGCGGTTCAGCTGCCGGAACTGCATCCGGTTGGGTCCGATGGCCGTCGGCATCACCATCGTGCACATCCGCAGCCCGAAACGAGGCGTGTGCACATCGGCGTGCAGACAGCCGAGCCCATAGCCGTGCACCTTCACATCGACGGTGAAGTCACCCACGAGCGGCGCGGACTCGTGAGCCCGCATGGAGACACGGAACGTCGCGCCGTCGTACGCCACCGGGCCGTCGATCTCAGCCTTGGTCCAGCCGTGCAGCGTGGCGAAGTGCCCGAGGTCGACCGAGTTCTCGATGACCTCCTGGACGTTGCCGGCCAACTCCCAGGCGGCCGTACGCGCGGGCCGGTGCCCGATCTCGTGCCACTGCGGGACGGACCAGTCCGGATCCCGGCCGTCGTGGTGCCGCCAGACGAAGACGCCCCCGTTCACCTCCCGGACGGGCAACTGCGTCAGCGGGGACCGAGGCGGCGGCGTGCCGTACCCCGTGCGCACGCACGCACCGTCGGGGCCGAACGAGAAGAAGTGGAACGGGCAGGTGAGATCCTCCCCCTCGACCTTCGCCAGACCGAGATGGGCCCCCAGATGTGGGCAGTACGGGCGGACGGCGCGGAGAACTCCGGTGGCCGTGCGATACAGGACGACGTCCTGCCCCGCCAGCGGCCGCGTGAGCACGGCGCCCGGCCGTAACTCGTGCGCGAAGGCCAGCGCGGACCAGCCGCTCGGGTAGGGCAGGGCAGGCACCCCCGCCGCGTCGGCCGCCGTCGGACCCTCGCTGATGGTGCGCCCGTACGCGCGTGACAATCCCATGGCTCCCCCTCCACGATCGCTCGCACGGAGGCTGCCCGGAGCCACGCCGAAATCCTCCCGACACGCCGCACCTCACCCGAACGGGATCATGGGTGCGACGTGTTGACGGGCGGGGTTCGGGCGGGTCAGAGCTGGTCGCCGAACGCCTCGGCCAGCTCACGCCAAGCGGCCCGCGGCAGCCC
>MUNB01000437.1 GCA_002154345.1 Streptomyces griseus | reverse complement strand
TGTATAAGAGACAGTGGGAGGGGTGCGCGGGACTCAGCCCCACATGCGCAGTTCCTCGTTCCTCGGAGCGTGGACGGTACGGGGGCCGTCGGCTCCGAAGGTCCGCACGGGCCGGGTGCCGTTCCAGGCTTCCCAGCCGGGGTCCCCGTGGGTGGCGAAGGCGGTCCACGCGGTGTGCATGGCCACGGCGAGGTCGCGCGGGGCCGCGTCACCGGCGAGGAGGCGGCTGTCCTCGGTGTGCAGCGTGTCGAAGACGAAGCCGATCTCCAGGGCGTGGCAGGCGCCGAGCCGCCCCACCGGCGAGGGCCACGCGAACTCGTAGACGTAGGTGCGGCCCGGTCGGCCGGTCCGGGCGTCGGCGAGCCGGTTGACCGGGGCCCTGAGCATCCGGTCGGTGGCCATGGCTCCGAGGATCTCGCCGGGCGGCGCGTCCGGCCGGGCGGCCCGGTAGATGCCCGGGGCCCGCAAGGGGGCCCGGTTCCTCAGTGTGGCGGCCCACAGGGCGCCGCGCCCGATCCGGTCGGCGAGGCCGCTGGGCACGAACCACAGCCGGTGCTCGTGGGTGTTGCTGCCCAGGAGGAGATCGATGCCGTCGGTGGCGCCCGCCGCGAACGCGTCGGCGGGCGCGGTGGGAAGGACGTCGCCGTCGATGACGGGGTGGAAGCCACGGCTGCCGGTCAGGGGGTTGCCGCCGGAGGTCGCGGTGCGCTGCGCGGCGAGCAGCCGTGCGGGATCGATGCGGGCGAAGGCCGCGGCGGTGGCGTCGACGCCGAGGTGCCCGGCCATGGCCCCGGTGGTGCGCGACGCCCGGGCGGGCGGCAGCGCGGTGGGGGCTCCGCTCTGGAGGACGGCCCGGTGGAACAGCCCGGTGGCGTGGGGGCTCGTCAGCAGAGCGGCGATGCTGGTGGCCCCCGCGGACTCGCCGAAGACCGTGACGTTGCCGGGGTCGCCGCCGAAGGCACGGATGTTGTCGCGGACCCAGGCCAGCGCGGCGAGCTGGTCGCGCAGTCCGAGGTTGGCGGGGGCGTCGGGGAAGACGCCGAAGCCCTCGATGCCGAGCCGGTAGTTGAGGGAGACCAGCACCACCCCGTCGCGGGCGAAGGCCCTTCCGTCGTAGACGGGGACGGCGGAGGAACCGTTGCGCAGCGATCCGCCGTGGATCCACACCATGACGGCCCGCTGCCCCTCGTCCGGGACAGGCGTCCAGACGTTGAGGTTGAGGCAGGCGTCGCCGGGGATGTCGGGGTCGGGCAGGAGTGCGTCCAGCGGGGCCGCGTAGGGGTTCTTGGGGGCGGTGGGCCCGAACGCGGTCGCGTCCCGGACCCCCTGCCACTCCGGGGCGGGTACGGGTGCCCGGAAGCGGAGGGGACCGACGGGCGCGGCCGCGTACGGTATGCCGCGAAAGACGGTGACGCCGTCCTCGGCCGAGCCGCGGACCGTACCGGAACGGGTGTCGACGAGAGTCATGCGCACGTCTCCCGGAGCTCCCGCTTGAGGACCTTGCCGCTGGGGCCGAGCGGCAGCGAGCCGAGCACGCGCACGATCCGGGGGTACTTGTGCCGCCCGAGGCGCTCCCTGGCCCACTCGACGAGTTCGTCGGGGTGCAGCCGCACGCCGGGGCGTGCGACCACGGCGGCGCAGATCTCCTCCCCCCTGACGTCGTCGGGCAGCCCCACCACGCTGACCTGCGCGATGCCGGGGTGGCGGGCCAGCGTCTCCTCGACCTCGCGGGGGTAGACGTTGAACCCGCCGCGGATGATCAGATCCTTCTTGCGGTCGACGATGGTCAAGAAGCCGTCCTGATCCCTGACCCCGAGGTCGCCGGTCCGGAACCAGCCGTCGACCAGGGCCTCCGCGGTGGCCCGCGGGTTGTCGAGATATCCGGCGAAGACGTTGTGGCCGCGCAGGACGACCTCGCCCGGCTCGCCGTCGGCCAGGGGAACGACGCGGTCCTCGATCCTCGGGTCGGCGACGGCCGCCTCGACGCCCGGAATGGGGCGGCCCACCGTCCCCGCCCGCCGTTCCTCGGGCCGGTTGAACGTGGCGGCGGGGGACGTCTCGGTCAGCCCGTAGCCCTCCAGGATCACTGTGCCGAAGGCGTCCTCGAAGCGTTCGAGGAGCGCGACCGGGAGGGCGGCGCCGCCGGAGACCGCCAAGCGCAGACCGGCGGGACGGGGGCCGTCCGCCCCGGACGCCTCGGCGAGCGCGTGGTACATCGTCGGCACCCCCATGAACACCGTCACGGCCTCGCGGGCCATCAGCGCGAGGGCGTCGGGGCCGGTGAAGCGGGCGGTCAGGACCAGGGACGCGCCGGCGCTGAGGGCGGCGTTCATGGCGCAGGACTGGCCGAAGCTGTGGAACAGCGGCAGACAGCCGAGGACGACGTCGTCGGGCGTGAGCGCGAACAGGTCCTGGGCGCACACGACGGCGTTGCGGACCAGGTTCGCGTGGGTGAGCAGGGCTCCCTTGGGCCGCCCGGTGGTGCCGCTGGTGTAGAGGATGACCGCGGTGTCGTCCGGGTCGCGCGGCTCGGGCCCGTCGAGAGCCTGCCCGCCGCAGTCGACGGGCAGAACCCTGACACCGGCCCCGGAGGCGGCCACCTCGGCGACCACGGTCAGCGCCCCGGCCGCGATCACGGCCCGGCAGCCGCTGTGGCGCAGCACGTAGGCGACCTCGTCGGCCACGAGCAGGCCGTGCACGGGCACCGCGGTGGCTCCGGCGGCGAGCACGGCGTAGTAGGCGCGTGGAAAGTCCGCGGAGTTGGGCAGCAGCAGGGCGACCCGGTCGCCGGTCCTCACCCCGTCGGCGCGGAGCCGGGCCGCGAGCCGCAGGACGTCCCGCCACAGGTCTCGGTAGGTGACGCGCACGTCCCCGTCGACGACCGCGATCCGGTCGGGACGGCGGGCGGCGGACTCCTGCAGGATGGTGGCGACGCTCAACTGCACCTTGGCTCCCTCACGCGTACGAACGGGCTGTCCGATCGCCTCAGCTTCGGCCAGGGCGCGGCGCGGCGGCCATGTGCAGACGCCCAGCACCGGGGCCGGAGGGGTGGGCAACGGCACGGGCCGTCCGGCCGCTCCGCAGGGCCGTACCCGGCCGGGCGCGGGTCAGTGGTCGAGTTCGAGGGCGCGCAGTGCGAGGGCCCATCCGAGCCGTGCCTCACCCGAGTCGGCGGGCCAGCCGGTCAGTTCGGCGACACGGCCGATGCGGTTCAGAATCGTGTTGCGGTGGCAGAACATCCGGGTGGCGGTACCGGAGGCCGAACAGCCCGAGTCGAGCCAGGTCCGCAGCGTGCCCAGGAGGACGTCGCGCTCGGCGCCGCTGTCCAGGACCCCGTGGAGATAGCGCACCGTGAGGCGTTCGGCGATCTCCGGCTCGGCGCCGAGCGCCGCGTGCACCAGTCGGTCGTCCAGCGAGGCAACCTCTCCGCTGCGGGGCGGCAGGGTGTCCAGCGCGCGCTGCGCCAGGCGCAGTCCCTGGGCCGCCGCTGCCAGTTCGCCGAAAGGAGGCGAGATGCCCGCCCGGCCGATGCGCTGGCCGCGCAGGGCCTCCGCGAGGTCCGCCGGGTCGGCGGCCCGGAGCCTGACGAGCCCGGCGACGGTGTCCGCGCGCGGCCGCCAGAAGGACCACAGCCCCCAGCCCTCCAGAGCCGGCGCGGGGTCGGGCGGCGAGACGGCGTCATGGGCGTCCTGGGCGATGACCACCACCGCGTAGCGGTCCTGCCGGGGTACGCCGAGGGCCGTGGCGGCCGCTCCGGCCACCGCCGGATCGCCCGCGCGGCCGTCCAGCAGCGCCTCGAACAGGGCGCCGCGGCGGGATGCCTCGCGGTGCTGGAGTTCGAGCATGCGCAGGCGGTAGGCGTCCGCCATGGCGGAGGAGAACCGGTCGATGGTCTCCCAGACGGCGCCGGCCATGTCACCGACCAGGTGCTGCTGGGCGGAAGAGCGGTCGCGCATCCAGTCGGCCATCGCCTGCCAGAGCACCCGGCCCCCTCGGCGGTAGGCCTGGAGCACGGTGGCCAGGGGCATGTCCTGCTCCGCGCGGAGCCGCCCGTTCTCGGCGGCCACCGCCTCGAAGAGGCGTTCGCCGTCGGGTATCCGGCCGAACTCGCGCAGGGCGATCTCCATGTTGCCGCGCAGCGTCCGGTGCAGGTCGTCGTGGGAGACCGGGGTCCCGCTGGCGTACCGGGAGCTGTGCGCGCAGATGTCGTCCGCGAGGCGCTCGATGAGGCTGTCGAGGTCGCCGAGCAGCGTCAGGGCCAGCTCGCGGCGCAGGGCCGGCTCGTCGTTCATGGCCGCAGGATAGGCACGGCCGCGGCCTGCGGGAAACGTGGTGTCGACCACGATTCCCGCAGGCCGGCGGCGTGCGGCGGGAGGCCGGTGCGGCTCACTTCCCGGCGGGTACGGGCGTCCGGGGCGTCGTGCGGTCCTCACGGCGTACCAGCTGCCTGAGGGCCACGGCGAGGGCCGCTCCCACCAGTCCGGCCAGCACGACGAGGACGAAGGGGGCCCGATCGCCGTCGACACGGTCCTCGATCAGACCGAAGAGGAAGGGTCCGAAGAACCCTCCGAGCAGGCCGACGGTGTTGATGAACGCGAGCCCGACGGCGGCCATCAGTCCCGACATCCGCGACATGGCCACCGACCAGAACAGCGGAAGGGTGCCCATCAGGAAGAAGTTGGCGACGAACAGCAGCGTGAACTGTGCCGCGACCGCGTCCGTGACCAGGAACCCGCCCATCGCCGCGGTCCCCGCGACGGCACACAGGACGATCAGCCCGGTGTCGTCGCCGATCCGCCCGTGGAGCCAGGGGAAGAAGAGCACACCGGCGAGGACGGCGAGGCCGATACTGCCGGTGACCAGCCCGATGTTCGTCGTGCCCTCGACCCCGAGGTCCTCCACGATCGCGGGCAGGTTGAACCCGACGGCGGAGGCCACGAGCTGGTTCACGAAGTAGACGGCCGCGAGCATCAGCACGACGGGGCGTCCGAAGGCGAGCTTGAGGTTGCCCCGCAGCCGGTGGGGCGACGGCGCGCCCGCCGCACGCTCGGACAGCAGGGCGGCCTCGTCCGCGGAGAGCCATCGGGCGTCCTGCGGGCGGCTGGGGAGCGCGAACCAGACGACGGCGCCGACCACGACGGTGACCAGGCCCTCGACGAGGAACATCCACTGCCAGCCGTGCAGTCCGGCGGTGCCGTCCATGCTCATCAGCGCGCCGCCCGCCGGGGCGCCCAGGATGGTGGCGAGGGCCGGTGCGGTGTAGATGAGGCCGACCACCTTCACGCGGTGCCGCTGCGAGAACCAGAGCGTGACGGTGTACATCAGCGCCGGGTACAGCCCGGCTTCCGCTGCCCCGAGGAGGAAGCGGAGGAGGTAGAACGACAGCTCGCCCTGGACGAACATCATCGCCGCGGAGACGAGACCCCAGGTCACAGCGATGCGCGCGATCCAGACCCGGGCTCCCACGCGGTAGAGCACCAGGTTGCTCGGCACTTCGAGTAGCGCGTAGCTGATGAAGAACACCCCGGCGCCGAGCCCGTACGCGGCGGCGCCGATGCCGATGTCGGCCTCCAGCTGGGTCTTCGCCAGCGACACGTTCGTCCGGTCCACGTACGACATGAAGTAGGCCAGGCCGAGTACCGGCAGCAGGCGTCGGATCGCCTTGCGGGTGACCGCCGAGTGGAGCGCGTCGGAGCCAAGTGACATGACAGTCCTTCCTGCGGGCACGGCTGCGCGCAGTGAGTCAGCGGTGGTGGGCGAGCGCACCCCGTCGCACCTGGGCGAGAGTGCTGTGTCGCTCGTGGTGGTCAGCTTCGGCGACACCGCCGCGATCCGGCCATGTGCAGGTGCCCAGCATGAGCCCTGGCCCGGTGGGCACCGGCCCCCGCCGCGGGCACGGCCCCGGACCGCGGCCGCGGGCGGCCGGTCGCCCGGAACGCCCTACTCCGCGTGCAGCACCAGCAGGGCCACGTCATCGTCCGGCGGCTGCTCGGCGAACTCGTGGACCGCCCGCCGGATCCGCTCGGCGGTGGCCTCGGCGGGCAGCCCGGCGCACCCGGCCAGCACCCGGGCCAGCCCGTCCCCGTCGTCGAACATCAGCGGGCCCGACCGCCGCTCGGTCACCCCGTCGGTGACGCAGAGCAGGGTGTCCCCGGGCGCGAGGCCGAAGGTCTGGCTCTCGTACGCCACGTCCTCGACGACCCCCAGCAGCACCTGGGGTTCGGCGGCCGGGCGGACGGAGCCGTCGGGGCGCAGCAGCAGCGGCAGCGGGTGTCCGGCGCTGGCGACCGTGCAGCGGACCCCGCCGTCCGGGAGCGGCACGACCTCCCCGTACAGCAGGGAGAGGAACCGCGACTGGGTGCCGTCGTGGAGCTGCTGGCCCCCGGCGGCGGCGACCATCAGGGCGGCGGCCTCGGCGGCCTCCATGGCGTCGTCGAGGAGCAGGCGGTTCAGCCGGTCCAGGACCTCCCCGACGCCGAAGCCCTCGCGGGAGAGCAGCCGCAGCCAGGGGCGGGCGAGACCGGTGACGACGGCGGCCTCGGGGCCGGAGCCCTGGACGTCGCCGAGGACGAAGCACCAGCGGTCGCCGGGGCACGGGAAGATGTCGTAGAAGTCGCCGCCGACCACGCCGTCGTCGCTCGGTTCGTAGACGAGGGCGCTGGTGACGCCGGGGATCTCGGCGACCTTGCTGGGCAGCAGGCCGCGCTGGAGGATCCGGCTGATGGTGGCCTGCCGGGTGTAGGCGCGGGCGGCGCCGACGGCGAGCCCGAGGCGGCGGACGAAGTCCTCGATGAGCGAGGCGACGGCCTCCGGCACCTGGGCGACGCCCTCACGGCCGACGAGTACGGTGCCGAGCGCCCGGCCACCGGCGGTGATCCGGAACGCGAGCGCGGCCCCGTCCCGGCCACCGGGGTACGGAGACGGCGCCTCCCCGGCCTCCCCGGCCTCCCCGGCCTCCGCGGGCCGGTCGGCCGGAGGCGCGGGCCAGGGCACGGGTACGGGGACGGGGCCGGAGCCCGCCCCGGCGGGGAGCCTGGGCGGGGTGTTCTCCAGGGCGGTGCGCAGCGGCTCGGTGCCGGTCTCGTCGCTGTGCCAGACCCGGGCGAGCCGGGGTTCGGCGGCCGGTCCGCCGCCCTCGGTCTCCAGCCAGATCGCGCACCAGTCCGCCAGCCGGGGCACCAGCAGCTGGCCCGCTATGGCGGCCACCAGGTCCTCGTCGAGCTGCCCGGCGAGCAGGTCGGAGGCCTCGGCGAGGAAGGCCGGGGCGCCCCGGCTGTCCCAGACCGCGTCGTCGCGTTCGGTGCGCCGGGCGGCGGGAGCGAGGATCTCGGCGGCGCGCAGGCCACGCCGGAGGGCCTCGCCGTCGGGCGGGGAGGCCCTCCGGCGTGGCCTGCGCGCCGCCGAGATCCTCGC
>MUNB01000436.1 GCA_002154345.1 Streptomyces griseus | reverse complement strand
CATGGGCTCCCTCGTCGGCGAGCGTCAGCTGGAGACCGTCACCCAGCACGTCGACGAGGCCGTCGAGAAGGGCGCGACCCTCGTCGCCGGCGGCGTCGCCCGCCCCGACATCGGCCCGCTCTTCTACGAGCCGACCATCCTCGACGGCGTGGAAGCACCGATGTCCGTCTGCTCCGAGGAGACCTTCGGGCCGGTCGTCGCCATCTACCGCTTCAGCGACGAGGACGAGGTGATCGCACTGGCCAACGCCACCCCGTACGGCCTCAACTCCAGCGTCTGGACCACCGACTCCAAGCGCGGCCACCAGGTCGCCGCCCGGCTGCGCACCGGCACCGTCAACATCAACGAGGGGTACGCCCCGGCCTACGGCAGCGTCCAGTCCCCGATGGGCGGCATGAAGGAGTCCGGTCTCGGCCGGCGGCACGGCTCCGAGGGCATCCTCAAGTACACCGAGGCCCAGACCGTCGCCCAGCAGCGGCTCATCCCGCTCGCGCCCGCCTTCGGGATGGACGACGAGAAGTACGCCGCGTTCATGACCCGCAGCCTCAAGGCGATGAAGGCGTTCCGGCTGCGCTGAGCGCCCGCCGAGACGTCGTAACCCTGCCCTTTTCGTACCGAGGAGTGCCATGTCCCAGGACAGCCCTGCCCAGAAACAGGCCGCGAGCCGCATTCCGGCGATCCCTGTCCCGGCCGAGGACGACGCCGCGTACGACTACGACGTCCTGGTCGTCGGATCGGGCTTCGGCGGCGCGGTGTCGGCGCTCCGGCTCACCGAGAAGGGCTACCGCGTCGGCATCCTGGAGGCGGGCCGCCGCTTCACCCCCGGCACGCTCCCCAAGACCTCCTGGGACCTGAAGAACTACCTCTGGGCCCCGGCGCTGGGCCTCTTCGGCATCCAGCGCGTCCATCTCCTCGGCAACGTCATGGTGCTCGCCGGGGCCGGGGTCGGCGGCGGATCGCTCAACTACGCCAACACGCTGTACGTGCCGCCCGCCCCGTTCTTCGAAGACCGCCAGTGGGCCTCGATCACCGACTGGCAGGACGAGCTGAAGCCGTACTACGACCAGGCCCGCCGGATGCTCGGGGTCCGCCTCAACCCGACCATGACCCCCTCCGACATCCACCTCAAGTCCGCCGCCGAGGCGATGGGCGTCGGCGACACCTTCCATCTGGCCCCGGTCGGCGTCTTCTTCGGCGACGGCAAGGACGCCGACGGCACCGCGAAGGCCCAACCCGGCTCCACCGTCCCCGACCCGTACTTCGGCGGCGCGGGCCCGGCCCGCAAGGCCTGCACCGAGTGCGGCGAGTGCATGACCGGCTGCCGCCACGGCGCGAAGAACACCCTCAACGAGAACTACCTGTACCTCGCCGAGAAGGCCGGAGCGGTCATCCACCCGATGACCTCCGTCGTCGGCATCACCGACGACCCCGAGGGCGGCTACCGGGTCCTCACCGTCCCCACCGACCGCCGCCGCAAGGCGAAGCCCACGCGGCTGCGGGCCCGGAAGGTCGTCGTCGCGGCCGGCACGTACGGCACCCAGACCCTGCTGCACACCATGAAGGACCGCGGCCTGCTGCCCCGGCTCTCCGCGAAGCTCGGCGAGCTGACCCGTACCAACTCCGAGGCGCTGGTCGGCTCCCAGACCAGCGACCGCCGCTACCGGAAGAAGCACGGCATCGCGAAGGCCGACTTCTCGCAGGGCGTCGCGATCACCTCCTCGATCCACCCCGACGACAACACCCACATCGAGCCCGTCCGCTACGGCAAGGGCTCCAACGCCATGGGCGCGATGTCGATCCTCCAGGTCCCCTACGGCGCCCACCGGGTGCGCGGCTGGCTCGCCAACATGGTCAAGCACCCCACCCTCGCCGCCCGTTCGCTCTCCAACCGCCGCTGGTCCGAGCGCACCATCATCGGCCTGGTCATGCAGTCGCTGGACAACTCCCTGACCACGTACCGCAAACCGGGCGGCGTCGGAAAGGGCCTGCTCACCGCCCGCCAGGGCCACGGCGCGCCCAACCCGACCCAGATACCGGAGGCCACCCGCAGCGCCACCCTGCTGGCCGAGGAGATCAACGGCTTCGCCGGGTCCAACGTCGGCGAGCTGATGGGCACCCCGCTCACCGCCCACTTCCTCGGCGGCTGCCCGATCGGCGCGAGCGCGGAGGAGGGCGTCATCGACCCGTACCACCGCCTCTACGGCCACCCCGGCATCAGCGTCGTCGACGGCTCCGCGGTCTCCGCCAACCTCGGCGTCAACCCCTCGCTGACCATCACCGCCCAGGCCGAGCGCGCGATGTCGCTGTGGCCCAACAAGGGCGAGCCGGACCCGCGCCCGGAGCAGGACGCGGCCTACGAGCGGCTCGCCCCCGTCGAACCGCTCGCGCCCGCCGTGCCCAAGGAGGCGTTCGGCGCGCTGAAGCTGCCGTTCCTGGGCCTGCCCGTGGTGCCGCCGAAGGGGACGACGGAGGCCGGGACGGACGTGAAGGGCGTCGGGAACACCCCCGTATCCCATCCCTGACCGTGCCCAATCCGTGATCTTGGGGAGGGCAACTGTTCGAGGAGCTGCGCGGTCGAACCCGTACCGCGACAACTGTCACAGCAGCCACACAGCTCCAGCCGAGTCCCCGAGGTCACCGATGACACGCTGTTCCCCGCGAACCGTGCTGCACCGCGCAGCCGGCTCGCTCGCCGCCGCAGGCCTGCTGGCCGCCGCCTCGCTCACCGGGGCGGCCGCCCCGGCGCAGGCCGCCGAACTCCCGGCGCTCGTCCTCGGCGGCCCCGCCGAGACCGCCCTGTACCCGTACCCGGAGAGCGGCGCGCCGCCGCAGTCCACGGTCGGCTTCACCGTCAACAACCCGGGCGGGGACGAGGAGGACGACGAGTACGAGACCGAGTTCACCGTCACCTTCGACCTCAGCGGCATCGCGGGCGTCGCCGACACGGAGGTGAAGGACACCTCGGACTGCACGATCACCGGCACGAAGGCGGTCTGCAAGGACTACGGCATCTGGGCCGGCCTCCGGGGCATCGACGACCTCCTCCTCTCCGCCGCCGAGGGCAGCGAGATGGGCGACTCCGGCACGATCACGGTGACCGGGCAGTCGAAGGGCGCGACCTTCACCCCGTTCACCACCAAGGTCACCATCGGCGGCCCCGACCTCATCATGGAACAGCTGCCCTTCAAGGAGCAGACGAACCCGGGCGACAAGCAGCAGGCCCCGATCACCTTCACCAACCGGGGCACCCGCGCCGCCGACGGCGTCCTCCTCAACCTGGTGTACTCCCGCGGCCTCGACATCCCCGAGCGCTACTCCAACTGCGAGTACACCGAGGACGACCCGGCCTCCCGCGGCATCGGCTGGACCACCGCCCTCTGCTCGGTCGAGGGCTCATTCGAGGTGGGCGAGACGTACACCCTGGCGACCCCGCTGACCATCGAGGCCACCGACCGCGCCTACTACGACATGTTCGTCTACGGCATCCACGAGGACAGCGCCGCCCAGCGCACCGCCCAGCGCGCGGGCGCCCCCTTCGAGCGCGGCTCCGGCAGCGTGCTGAAGGCGGTCCCGACGAAGGCGAAGAAGAGCGCGCCCGCCGCCCGGGGCGGGGACCTCGACCCGTGGGACAACCAGCACGAGGCCGACTTCCGTACGAAGAACACGGCCGACTTCGTGGCGTACGGCGACAAGGTGGCCGGGGCCGAGGGCTCCACGGTCAAGGCCGAGATCGGCTTCCGCAACGAGGGCCCGGCCTGGATCGGCTACATCCGCTCCGACGAGGCCGTCGCCACCCTCGACTTCACCGTCCCGCAGGGCGCGACCGTCACCGCGAAGCCGGACCTCTGCCGAGCGGTGACCGCCGACGGCGGCTATCTGGAGGACCAGAAGAGCCCCGCGCCGCGCTACACCTGCACCACCACCCCCATCGTGAAGGACGACGGCGGCCTCGACCTGCCGTTCGAGCTGCGGATCGACAAGGGCATGGTCGGCGCGGCGGGCGCGGTCACCGTCCGCAGCCCCTGGCTCCAGGACCCGAAGCTTCCGTTCGACCCGAAGCCCGCCAACAACACGGCCTACCTGATCCTGAACGGTGAGGGCGACGGCTCCGACTCCGGCGGTGCGACGGCCGGCGGTGACGGTGGCTCCGGCGAGCCGTCCACCCCGCCGACCTCCGCCCCGGACCCGGCGGAGAGCCCGTCCGGCACCTCCGGCCCCTCGGCCTCCACCACGTCCGGTGGCGGCGCGGCGGGTACGACGGGCGGCTCCGGCGGCGGTCTCGCCTCCACGGGATCGGTCGCGCTGATCGCCTCGGGCACGGCGGCCGCGGCACTGGCGGCGGGCCTGCTGCTGTTCACGGCGGCACGGCGACGGTCCGGCGCGCAGCACATCTGACGCCCGGCCGACGCAGAGCGGTACGGAGGGGGCGAAGGAGGGAACAGGCCTCCGCCGATATGTTCCGATGCGGCCGGCCCGGGCGTCCCCGGGCCCGGCCGCATATGGGGTGACCGGGCTGCTGTCCCCTGCGGACCGGTCACGTGCGCCGGGTCGTGGTCCCACGACGCACCTGCAGTGCGTCACACTTCCCGGCGGAGCCACGCGTGGTTTCCTACCGATGCCGCCCCTGGTTGGCACGGACATCAGGACCAACGAAGGCACCGCGCTCCTGGTCACGCGCCGTACGGGTGAGACGGGGTCCGAACGCAGATACGGCCCGTGCGGCGCGGGCGGAGAACCGTTCCGTCCGCGCGCCGCCCACCGGTCCTCACACCCGGCCGCGGCACAGCTCCAGGAGCGTCATCGCCAGCGCGGTGCCCGGCTTGCCCAGCGCGTCCCTGTAGTGGCCGAGCACGGCCGTCTCGCGGGAGAGGTTGACCCGGCGGCCGCCGGAGGTGATCCGGGCCTGCTGGATCACCGCGGAGACGGCCATCCGTTCCTGGACCAGGCCGATGATCCGGTCGTCGAGGGCGTCGATGCGCTCACGGGCGCCGCCGATCAGGGCGGCGGCCTCGTCGGTGTGGGCGCCGGTGGCGGTGGTGGTGTCCGCGGCGGTGGTGGTGCTGCTCATGGTGGTGACTCCAGATGGTCGGAGGCCACCCGGGGCGAACGGGCCCGGATACGCAGAACGCCCCGGGCCTGATGGCCCGGGGCGCCTGGAACGTTGCTTGTCAGTAGCTCAAGCAGCACGACCATGGCAGCCGGCGGGCCGGATGCCATAGGTAAAGACGAAGATCGTGTGCTGACGCATGGGCCCAGTATGGCCCCGCTCCGGCCGCCCCGACAAAACGGCGCCCGGATCCTGAGACGCGGAGCCCCGCGCCCGGCCCGGCGGAGGGTGTGCGCACGGCCGGTAGAATCGGAAGAACCGACCCCCTTCACCACCGCCGGAAGGCCGCCCCGTGCCAGCAGCACCCCCCGCCGCCCCCGACGCCACGGCCGACGTGGTCCTC
>MUNB01000435.1 GCA_002154345.1 Streptomyces griseus | reverse complement strand
GACAGCGGGTGCGGGCGGGGGGCGTCCGGGGTGTTACAGGGCGAGGCCCGTGAGGACCAGGACGCGCTCGTAGGTGTAGTCGTCCATGGCGTAGCGGACGCCCTCGCGGCCGACGCCGGACTGCTTGGCGCCGCCGTACGGCATCTGGTCGGCGCGGTACGAGGGGACGTCGCCGATGATCACGCCGCCGACCTCCAGGGCGCGGTGGGCGCGGAAGGCGGTCTGGAGGTCGTGGGTGAAGACGCCTGCCTGGAGGCCGTACTTGGAGGAGTTGACGGCGGCGAACGCCTCGGCCTCGCCGTCGACCCTCTGGAGCGACATGACCGGTCCGAAGACCTCTTCGCAGGAGAGCTTCACGTCGTCGGGGAGCGAGGCCAGGACCGTGGGGGCGTAGGTGGCGCCGTCGCGCTTGCCGCCGGTGAGGAGTTCCGCGCCGCCCCGGACGGCCTCGTCGACCCAGGACTCGACGCGCTTGGCGGCGTCCTCGCTGACGAGCGGGCCGACGTCGGTGGTGGCGTCGGCCGGGTCTCCGGTGACCAGGGCCTCGACGGCGGCGACGATCTTCGGGACGAGCCGGTCGTAGACCGAGGCGTCGGCGATGACGCGCTGCACCGAGATGCAGGACTGGCCGCCCTGGTAGTTGGAGAAGGTCGCGATCCGGGTGGCCGCCCAGTCCAGGTCCTCGTCCGAGGCGTAGTCGCCGAGGACGACCGCCGCGCCGTTGCCGCCGAGCTCCAGGGTGCAGTGCTTGCGGGGCACCGACTCCATGATCGAGTAGCCGACCGGGCCGGACCCGGTGAAGGAGATGACCGGCAGCCGCTCGTCCTGGACCAGGGCGGGCATCCTGTCGTTCGGGACCGTCAGGACGGACCAGGAGCCGGCCGGGAGGTCGGTCTCGGCCAGCAGCTCGCCCAGGATGAGCGAGGAGATCGGGGTGGCCGGGGCCGGCTTCAGGATGATCGGGGCGCCGACGGCGATGGCCGGGGCCACCTTGTGGGCGCTGAGGTTGAGGGGGAAGTTGAAGGGGGCGATGCCCAGGACCGCCCCGCGCGGGAAGCGGCGGACCAGGCCCAGGCGGCCGGTGCCGCCGAGGTCGGTGTCGAGCCGCTGGGCCTCGCCGCCGTTGAAGCGGCGGGCCTCCTCGGCGGCGAACCGGAACACGGACACGGCCCGGCCGACCTCGCCGCGCGCCCACTTGATCGGCTTGCCGTTCTCCGCCGAGATCAGCTGGGCGATCTCCTCGGTGCGCTCCGTCAGCCGCCGTACGACGTGGTCGAGGGCCGCGGCCCGGACATGCGCCGGGGTGGCGGCGAACTCGTCGCGTACGGCGTGGGCGGCGGCGACGGCCTCCTCGACCTGGGCGTCGGTCGGCACGCTGACGGTGCCGACGAGGCGTCCGTCGTACGGGTTGGTGACGTCGAAGCTGTCGGCACCGGTGGCCCGGCGGCCGGCCACCCAGAAGGCGTGGGGCGAAGTCATGGAGGTTCCGGCCCTTCGGAGGTCGTGAGTTCGGAGGTCGTGAGGAGGTGGGGGTGTGTCTCGTCGTGGGCGCCCGGAAGGCTCCCCTCTGTGGTCCCACGGTAGGGCGGACAGGCGCTCAGGGCGTTTGTCCGGCGTGGAGCGGAGCGGGTGCCGGGTGCTCCGAAATGGCGGAGGGGCCGCCCGGTCCGGCCGCGCCCGGCTTCTCCGTACGCCGGAGCAGATCCGGTACGAGGGTGAGCAGACCGGTCACCGCGAGGCCCGCGCCGAGCCAGAGCGGGGCCCGCAGGCCGAAGCGGTCGAGGCCCAGGCCGCCCAGTGCGGAGCCGAGGACCACACCGAGGGTGATGAAGGAGCTGTGCACGGTGTTGACGAGCGGGCGGGCGTTGCCGGTCCGCTGCACCCGCGTGACCAGGGCCGGATTCATGGTGACCCCGACGAGGCCGATGCCCAGCATGCAGAGCACCGCCCAGCCCTCGAACCGGGCCAGCAGGGCGAAGCCGACGAGGAACACCGCGTTCAGGGAGAGGCCGAGGAGCAGGACGGGAAGGGTGTGGCGGTCGGCCAGTCGGCCCACGACGGTGTTGCCGATGACGGTGGCGGCGCCGTACGCCAGGAGCAGCAGCGGGACCGTGCCCGAGGAGAATCCGGTGACCCGGGTGAGGATCGGGTTGAGGTAGCTGAAGGCGGAGAAGGTCGCGCCGATGACCATCGTGCTGGTCAGCAGGGTGAGCCAGAGCCGGGGTGCACGGAAGGCCGTCAGCTCGGAGCGGAAGGTGCCGCTGCCCTCCGGCCGGCCCGTCCGGCGTACGCCGATCGCGGTGCACAGGGCGGCGGCGACCGTCAGCGCGGAGATGGCCCAGAACGCGGCCCGCCAGCCGTACCGTTCGCCGGTCAGCGTGGCCAGCGGCAGCCCCAGCAGGGTGCCGAGCATCAGCCCGTTGAGGATGACCGCCACGGCCCGACCGCGTATCTCGGGGCGGGTGAGCTGGGAGCCGAGCGAGATCGCGACGCCGAAGAAGGCCTGGGACGCGACCCCGGTGATGATCCGCGCGACCACCATCGCCGAGTAGCCGGACGCGGTGGCGGCCAGCACGTTGCCGGCCAGGAAGAGCGGGAAGAGGACCATGAGCGCGGTCTTCGGCGGAAGCCGCAGCAGGGCGATGGAGAGCAGCGGGCCGCCGAGCGCCATGGAGAGGGCGAAGACGGTGATCAGGTAGCCGATCTGCGGGACGGTGACGCCGAGGCCGTCGGCCATCTGCGGCATCAGTCCGGCGACGACGAACTCGCTGGTGACCATGGCGAAGATGCCGAAGGCCAGGACGTGGACGGCACGAGGCACGGAGTTCCCCCTGTAGGTGCGCACAGGTGTGCGGAGGTGGTTTTGGATAGATCGGTTCAAAACTTGGACATGGGTCGGCCCGCCTTCACACGGCAGGCGGGCGGGCGGCCTTCAGCGGGTCAGGGCGTCCATGGCCGTGTCGGCGACGGCCTGGACGGCGGCGCGGTCGGCTCCGCCCTGTGCGGTGACGCGCATGCCGCCGATGACGGCGTTGACATAACGGGCGAGGGCGTTGGGGCCGCGCGTGGCGGCGATGGAACCGTCGCGCTGCCCTGCGGCGATGACGGCGGACAGGGTCCGCAGCCGACGGGCGGCGTCGCGGTCCAGGAGCCGGGCGGCCTCGGGGTCGCGGGCCGCGAGCTCCACCGTGCTGTTGACGCCCAGACAGCCGAGGCTGCGGCCGCCGGGGCGGTTCTCGAACTCGTCGGCCACGATCTTGTCGAACAGGGCCCGGACCCGCTCGACGGGCGGACGCGCGGCGTCCTCCAGCACGGCGTCCTGGGCGTCGGCCATGGTGTCCAGATAGCGCGCGAGCGAGCGCGAGAACAGCTCGCGCTTGCTGCTGAAGGTGTTGTAGATGCTGCTGCGCCCCAGCCCCGTGGCGGCGCACAGGTCCTGGGTGGAGGTGGCCTCGTAGCCGTACTCCCAGAATGCGCGCATCGCGGCGTCCAGGGCCCGTTCCTCGTCGAACTGTCTCGGTCGGGCCATGGCAGCACTCTAGGGTTTTGGACCGGTCGTTGCAATACGGTTCGGGCCGGTCGCTCAGTCCTCGGCGGTCGCGGTCGCCGCCGTCGCCTTGAGGGCGAGCCACAGCTCCATGCGGACGTCCGGGTCGTCCAGCGAGCGGCCGAGGATCTCCTCCACCCGGCGCATCCGGTAGCGCAGGGTGTGCCGGTGCACGCCCAGGTCGGCGGCGGCGGCGTCCCACTGGCCGTGGCGGGAGAGCCAGGCGCGCAGGGAGGCCACGAGGTCGCCGCGGCCCTTGGCGTCGTGCTCGTACAGCGCACGGAGCATGCCGTCGGCGAAGGCCCGTACCGCGTCGTCGGCGAGCAGCGGCAGGACGGATCCGGCGGCCAGCTCCTCGTGCTCGACCAACGCCCTGCCCCGGCGGCGGGCGACGGAGAGGGCCTGTTCCGCCTGCTTGTACGCGGCGGAGACGGCGATCGGGCCGGAGGGGGCGGAGAGCCCCACCACGACGTCGCTGTCCTCGGCGCCGCCCTCGCGCGGGGCGCGGTCGTCCTGGGCCTCGGCGTAGGAGGCGCAGGCGGCCACGGCGGAGCCGCCGTCCGCGGCGAGCACGACGACGCGCTCGCCCTCGGGGACCAGGAGCAGCGCCTCGCCGGTACGGGCGGCGGCGGCCTCCATGGTCTCGGTGAGCAGTTCGGGCCCGGCGGGCGCGGTGGCCTCGGCGATGAGCAGCCGGAACGGGGCGTCGAGCAGGTCGCCGTAGAGGTCTCCGGCGACGGCCCGCGCGTGGTCGGGCTGTCCGGCGAGCAGCATTCGCAGGACGGCGGCGCCCAGGCGCTGTTCGGCGCCCTGGAGGGAGCGGGAGCGGGCGGTGGTGAGGGTGAGCAGGGCGACGGCGGAGTGCACGGCGTACCGCCCGGCGGTGCCGAGTGCGGCTCCGGTGCCGACGGCGAGCGCACCGCGGGCCCGGCGGCCGGTGCCCAGCGACTGGAGCTCGACCCGGTCCTCGCTGTCGGCGACGACGATGCTGGCGGGGGCGGGGCGGTCCCGGAGACGTTCGACGTCGGGGGT
>MUNB01000434.1 GCA_002154345.1 Streptomyces griseus | reverse complement strand
CCGCTCACCGCGAACGGCAAGCTGGACCCGGCCCGGCTGCCCGCACCGGGGACGCGGCGCGATCCGGTGCCGGCTCCCGCCCCTGCCCCTGCCCCGGCTTCGGCGCCGCGCACGGCGTCCCGCGAGGCCGGTCCGGCCGCCGCGCTCGCCGCGATCTGGCGTGATGTGCTCGGCGTCGACGCGGTCGGCCCGGACGACGACTTCTGGGATCTGGGCGGCAATTCGCTGTACGCGATCCGGATCGGCACGCTCGCCCGGGAGCGCGGGCTGCCCGAGGTTCCGCTGCGCCAGCTGTATCTGACGCCGACGCTGGGGGCGCTGTCCGAGGCGCTGGCCCTGGAGAGCTGACGAGAGCCGGTGGGGCGGCCGGGTTCACCCCGGCCGCCCCCTCGCACACCGTGCCTACGCGAAGCGCTGGTCGGCGCCGCCGTCGCACGTCTGGAGCTTGAGCGGGTCCTTGGCCCCCGCCAGCGTCAGGCAGAGGCCGGTCGCGGCGGCCGGGCGGACGGTGCCCGCCTGCCGGACGAACTTCTGGTTGGCCGCGCCCGAGCAGTCCCACACGATGAGCGTGGCGCCCGGGGTGTACGTGGCGCCGGACACGTCCAGGCAGCGGTCGTGGCTGAGCGCGGTGCGGGCGGTCTGCGTACCGGCGTCGTACCACCAGTTCTGGTTGCGCCCGCCGTGGCAGTCCCAGCCGCCGATGGCCGTGCCGTTACGGGTGACCGAGGCGGGCACGTCCACACAGGAGCCGGTCGCCTCGTTCTTCAGCGGGGTGAACAGATCGTCCCAGGCCGTGCCCGTCAGCACCGGGTTCCCCGTGCTCGCCGGGTCGGCGCAGCTCGCCTCGCGCAGCCCGGAGTCGTACAGCTGGGTGAGGCAGGAGGCGAAGGCCCGGTGGCCGGCCGCGTTGGGGTGGAAGGACTGCCGGACCGAGTTCTCGTCGGGCAGTCCGGGCTTGCTCAGGTCGATGTAGAGGCCGCGGGCCCAGGCGCTCTCGGTGCAGACCTCGTGGCCGTGGAAGAGCCGCGAGTTGTCGAGGTAGGTGGCGCCGGTGGCGGTGGCGGCCTTGCGCATGCCGGCCTGGAAGGCGGGCACGGCGGTGTTGCGGCCCCAGACGGTGTCGGAGTCGTAGCCGAGTCCGCCGCAGATCAGCTTGCCGGGGAACTTCGGGTTGTCGCGGAAGTCCGGGCCGATCGGGCTCGGGTAGCCCATCAGGACGAGCTTGTAGTCGTCGTTCGCGTACCCGGCGTCCGTCATGACGGTGCGCAGGTCGCGGACGGTCGCCTCGACCTTGGGGACCAGCGCGTCGACGCGGGCCTGCCAGCCGCCCGCGTACTTCGGCTCGCAGGGGCCCTGGAGGGTGATGTAGCGGACCACGCAGTCGGTCATGACCGGGCCGAACTGGAGGTCGTCGTTGGCCCCGGCGACCAGGACGATCATCTTGATCCGGGTGTTGCGGGCCTTGATCGCGAGGCTGTCGCTCTGCACGAGCTCATCGGCGTACTGCTTGTTTCCGCCGATCTTGATGTTCCCGGTATAGGCGCCGGAGCACGAGACGTTGTACGTGACGTCCGCCGCGATGCCGGTGCGGTGGATGGCGGCGTCCGGTGAGCGGTGGCACCAGTTGTCCGGCCCGTTCGTTCCCGGGTCGTAGGTGCCGACGCCCTCGCCGGAGATCTCGCTGTCGCCGAGCGAGATCAGCCCGGTCTTGCGGTCGCCGAGCGGCCGCTCGGCGGGGCTCCCGTACAGCTGGGTGGCCTCGGCGGCCCGGACGGCCTCCAGTGCGGGCGGGAGAGGGGTGGATGCGATAGAGCTGGTACCCGACTCCGTCGCGCCCGCGGGTCCGGCGGCGGCCATTCCGCCGACGGCCGCCGCGAGAGCGACGGTGACGGCGACCGTACAGCGGAGCCGGCGAAGGCTTCGGAGCCCTCGAAGTCTGGTGCTGGTGCGCCTCATTGCGCCTCCCGGTAAGTGGTTACCCCCGGTATTTACTGGCCGGTAGGCGACTTGGGAATACATAGAACAAGACACGTGCTCATCTTTTTCAGGAGGTTTAAACACCATGGGCGACACATCAGGTGCCACAGCGGGCGACAGCGGGTTCCGGATCGAGCACGACTCGATGGGTGAGGTGCGGGTTCCCGCGCACGCCAAGTGGCGCGCGCAGACCCAGCGGGCGGTGGAGAACTTCCCCGTCAGCGGGCAGCGCCTGGAGCGCGCGCACATCGAGGCGCTGGCCCGGATCAAGGGCGCGGCCGCCAAGGTCAACGCCGAGCTGAAGGTGCTGGATCCGGACATCGCCGCCGCGATCCAGGAAGCCGCCGCCGAGGTCGCGTCGGGCCGCTGGGACGAGCACTTCCCGGTCGACGTGTTCCAGACGGGGTCGGGCACCTCGTCGAACATGAACACCAACGAGGTGATCGCCACCCTCGCCACCGAGCGCCTCGGCCGCGAGGTCCACCCCAACGACCATGTGAACGCCTCCCAGTCGTCCAACGACGTCTTCCCGTCCTCCATCCACATCGCGGCCACCGCCGCCGTGACCGCCGATCTGATCCCGGCGCTCGATCACCTGGCCGATTCCCTGGGGCGGAAATCAGCCGAATTCGCGGAGGTCGTGAAGTCCGGCCGTACGCATCTGATGGACGCCACCCCGGTCACCCTCGGCCAGGAGTTCGGCGGCTACGCGGCGCAGATCCGCTACGGCGTGGAGCGGCTGCGCGCCTCGCTGCCCCGGCTCGCCGAACTGCCCCTGGGCGGTACGGCGGTGGGCACCGGCATCAACACCCCGCCGGGCTTCTCCGCGGCCGTGATCGCGGAGGTCGCGGAGGCCACCGGGCTGCCGCTGACCGAGGCCCGCGACCACTTCGAGGCGCAGGGCGCGCGGGACGGTCTGGTGGAGACCTCCGGCCAGCTGCGGACCATCGCCGTCTCGCTGACCAAGATCTCCAACGATCTGCGGTGGATGGCCTCGGGCCCGCGCACCGGTCTCGCCGAGATCGCGCTGCCCGACCTCCAGCCCGGCTCGTCGATCATGCCGGGCAAGGTCAACCCGGTGATCCCGGAGGCGGTCCTGATGGTCGCGGCCCAGGTCACCGGCAATGACGCGACCGTCGCCACGGCCGGCGCCGCGGGCAACTTCGAGCTGAACGTGATGCTCCCGGTCATCGCGAAGAACCTGCTGGAGTCCGTACGGCTGCTGGCCAACGCCTCCCGGCTGCTGGCGGACCGTACGGTCGACGGCATCACCGCCGACGTGGAGCGGGCCCGCGCCTACGCCGAGTCCTCGCCGTCCGTGGTGACCCCGCTGAACAAGTACATCGGCTACGAGGAGGCGGCGAAGGTCGCCAAGAAGTCGCTGAAGGACGGCACCACGATCCGTGAGACGGTCCTGGCCTCGGGCTATGTGGAGCGCGGCGATCTGACGCTGGAGCAGCTCGACGAGGCGCTGGACGTACTGCGGATGACGCGTCCCTGAGCACCGGGCGGGGCGCCTGCCGGGAACCGGGTGACCTGAGTCGCAGCGGGCCGGTGGGAGCGCTCCGTAAGATCTCTCCATGACAGGTACGGGAGATCACGCACGCTGGGCGCCGGGGGACCGGATCCTCTGGCGCTACCGCGACAACGGCCGGGCCCACCGGACGGCCGGCGCCCCGCCCGTGCACATCTGCCGTCCGGTGACCGTCGTCCAGGACACCGACGAGCTGCTCGCCGTCTGGATGGCGCCCGGCACCGAATGTGTGCGGCCGGTGCTGGCGGACGGCACCCAGGTGCACGCCGAGCCGCTGGCCACCCGCTACACCGCGCCGCGCACCACGGCCCGCTCGACGTGGTTCGGCTCCGGGGTGCTGAAGCTGGCCCGGCCGGGCGAGCCGTGGTCGGTGTGGCTCTTCTGGGACCGGGGCTGGATGTTCCGCAACTGGTACGTGAATCTGGAGGAGCCGCGTACCCGGTGGTCCGGAGGGGTGGATTCCGAGGATCACTTTCTCGACATCTCCGTGAACCCCGACCGGAGCTGGAAATGGCTCGACGAGGACGAGTTCGCGCAGGCGCAGCGCGTCGGCCTGATGGACCGGGAGACCGCGCGGCGGGTCCGGCAGGCGGGCCTGGACGCGGTCGAGGTGATCACCGGCTGGGGGCCGCCGTTCCGGGACGGCTGGGAGCACTGGCGGCCCGATCCCCGGTGGCAGGTACCGCCGCTGCCGGATGACTGGGACCGCACCCCTGCCCGGATGCCGTCGTGAGACCCTGGAGAGACCCTTCGGACGGTCCGGTCGGCAGGTCCGGTCGCACGGAGGGCTGATCGCCGCAACCAGCGGGCACCACACCGGAACTGACCACAAGTCATCACACCGGTCGTGCGGAGCGACGGGCCACGGACCCGGACGTTCCGCTCGGTCGCGGGAGCCACTACGAGGGGGTGGAGACGTGCACGCTGTCCGCTGCCCGCTCGCCGCGTCCGCCGCCGGAGGGATCGCCTGTCGGCCATCTCCGCGGCGCTCGGTTTCGGCCCCTTCATCGGGGGCATCCGGTGACAGCCGTTGTTCTTCCCGCGCTTGCCGGGGCACAGTAGCGCCCCAACACGAGGTGACTGCCTCATACAACCGGCCCGGACGGACGGAATCCCACGCGTGACGGAGCACCCCACCTCCCACGAAGGCCGGCAGCCTCTGGCGTCCCGGCAGCAGGAGCGCACCCGGCCCCGGCAGCAGGACGCCGCGGCCGCGGCCGCGGCTGCCTCGGTACCGGCTCCGGCCGCCGCGCCGAACCCGGGCCCAGGAGCGGCCGCCGTCGCCGACGCCCAGGCGGCCACCCGCCGCGAGGGTGACCGGCTGCGCTTCGTCGGCGCGGCGACCCGGCGGATCGCCCGGGGCATAGACCTGGACGAGATCGTCCTCGGCCTGTGCCGGGCCAGCGTGCCGACGTTCTCCGACGCGATCCTCGTCTACCTCCGCGATCCGCTGCCGGTGGGCGACGAGCGCCCGGTGAGCCCGTTCGTCCTGCGGCTGCGGCGCAGCGACCGGCTGCGCGTCAGCGACGAGGAGGGCGCCGAGGCGGCCGGTTCAGAGACGGAGCGGCTGCGTCCGGTGGTTCTGGACCCGCAGGCCGATCTGATGCCCGCCGCCGAGCTGTGCGAGGTGCGGGCGGGCGGTGCGCTGGCCGAGGTGCTGCGCGGGGTGCGGCCGGTGTTCGGCGACTCCGCCGCGGCGCGGGCGGCGCTGCCGGAGCTGCTCGGCCCCGGCCGGTCCGTGCCCACCGGGCACCGGGCGATCCTGGCCCCGCTGCGCGGCCGCCGCCGGGTCATCGGCGCGGCGGTCTTCGTACGCGGCACCGAGCGCTCCCCGTTCGAGGCCAGCGACCTGCTGGTCGCGGCGCAGCTGGCGACGCACACCGCGCTCGGCATCGACAAGGCCGTGCTGTACGGGCGCGAGGCCTATATCGCCGACGAGCTGCAGCGCACGATGCTGCCCGACTCGCTGCCCCAGCCCACCGGCGTCCGGCTCGCCTCGCGCTACCTCCCGGCGGCCGAGACGGCCCGGGTCGGCGGCGACTGGTACGACGCGATCCCGCTGCCCGGCAGCCGGGTCGCGCTGGTCGTCAGCGATGTGATGGGCCATTCCATGACCTCGGCGGCGATCATGGGCCAGCTCCGCACGACGGCGCAGACCCTGGCGCAGCTCGATCTGCCGCCGCAGGAGGTGCTGCACCACCTGGACGAGCAGGCGCAGCGGCTGGGCAGCGACCGGATGGCGACCTGCCTGTACGCGGTGTACGACCCGGTCGCGCACCGGATCACCATCGCCAACGCCGGCCACCCGCCGCCCGTGCTGCTGCATCTGGGCGGGCGGGCCGAGGTGCTGCGGGTGCCGCCGGGCGCCCCGATCGGGGTGGGCGGCGTCGACTTCGAGGCGGTCGAGCTGGACGCCCCGGCCGGTGCCACGCTGCTCCTCTACACCGACGGTCTGGTGGAGTCGCGGCTGCGGGACGTGTGGACGGGCATCGAGCAGCTGCGGGAGCGGCTGGCGGCGACCGCACAGCTCACCGGCGACGATCACTCACCGCCGCTGGAAGCGCTCTGCGACGATGTGCTGGACATGCTCGGCCCGGGCGACCGGGACGACGACATCGCGCTGCTGGCCGCCCGCTTCGACGGGATCGCCCCGAGCGATGTGGCGTACTGGTATCTGGAACCGGAGGACGCGGCCCCGCGCCGGGCCCGCCGGCTGGCCCGGCGGGCGCTGAGCCGCTGGGGTCTGGACGATCTGGCCGACGAGGTGGAGCTGCTGGTCAGCGAGGTCGTCACCAACGCCGTGCGCTATGCGGAGCGGCCGGTGACGCTGCGGCTGCTGCGGACCGACATCCTGCGCTGCGAGGTCGGCGACGACTCCCCTCAGCTGCCGAGGCAGCGCCGGGCACGGGAGACGGACGAGGGCGGCCGTGGACTGTTCCTGGTCAACCGGCTGGCCCGGCGGTGGGGTGCGACGCGCCTGTCGACGGGCAAGGTCGTCTGGTTCGAGATGGCGGCCCGGGCGCAGTAGGCGGAGCACGAGAGCAGAGGGGCGGACCCGGCTTCGGGTCCGCCCCTCTGCTCTCGTGCTCCGCCTACTGCGCCCGGGCCGCCATCT